>VGZI01000015.1 GCA_016872605.1 Planctomycetota bacterium | reverse complement strand
CCACGCCGTGGTTCGTTCCGTGATGCCCATGCCCCGAATGATCTCGGCAATCGCCGGCCAATTTCCAGTAGCCGATTAACCCGCGAGCGAAATCAACCTTTGGTTGCGCCAGAGGGTTCTGGTTCGTTTCCGTGCCGCGACGAACAAGCCAAAACAGTCCGACGATTCCGAGAATCACGACAAGCGTCAGGGCAGCGTAGTGGCCGGATTTCATGTCGGCATCCTTTACTCGTTCGGTAATTTGGCCTTGTCTTTTGCCAGGGCCTCGATCTCCTCGCGTCCCAGCGCCCTGCGGTAGATGCGCACATCAGCCAGCGTGCCGTTGAGCGGGCCGTTCGTGCCTGTGCCCAGGCGCAACGGCTGGTTCGTATCGACCTGGTAGCTCCTGGCATCGAACGGCGGAGTCTGGGCGACGCGTTCGCCGTCCACGAAGAGCGTCAGCAGGTTCGCGGACTTGATGGCAGCGACGTGATGCCACCCCGGTGAAAGTGAATGCCCCCACATCGCTTGTTGCCCGGCAGAATACGCGAAGACTTTCCCCGAGGGGAGAGTACTGGCGAACAATTGACCGTCGTGTTCGGCCATCGTCCACACGCGGCGGTACTTAACGTCCGGCGTGTGGTCGAGCCGGGCGAGCTTCTTCCAGGTCGTCTCTGGCTCGTAGCTGTACACCTCGCCCAGCGGCAACGTGCCGGCGATGAAACGCCCGTTGTGCACTGCCATTCCCATCACCTCCAACTCTTCGCCGAGTCGGCCGACATCGGCCCATTTACCGATGCCGTCGAAGCGATACACCCGCCCGCTCGGCCAGGTGCCGACATACAGCCGCCCATGGTATTGGGCGAAGGAATAGGTTTGCGTATTGTCGCCGAGTCGCCCGCAATCGGTCCAGGTCTTGTCGTCGAACCGATAAACGTGGCCGCCGTCGTAGCTTCCGGCGTAGATGTGCCCTTCGTGGATCGTCAGGGGCACGACGCGGCGCGGCCCTTTCTCTTTGGTCTTCGGGTCGGTCCCAAGTGGCACCGCGAGCGAGGCCCACTTCTTGTCGCCCTCGTAGCGGAAAAACCCAGCCGGCTTGTAAAGCGACGAAGCATAGAGTTGCCCGCGAAACACGACCATCCCACCGACAGCTTCGGCCTGGGGCAACTGGCCGCAATCGGTCCAGCGCGTGCCGCCTTCATAGCGGAACACCTTGCCGCCGAGTGTGAGGTTCTCCGACTCCTTCAAGCTCGAACCCGCCACGCGGTACTTGCCAGTGCCAACGTAGAGTTTACCTTGATACTCCGCCATCGCGGTGACCGAGTTCGACTTGTCTGGCGCCCCGCAGTCGATCCACTTCTTGTCGCCCGCGTAGCGGTAGACGCGGCCGGTCTCGTCCTTGCCCGGTTCGCAGGTGCCCGCGTACAGCGAACCTCCGTGCACCGCCATCGAGAACGCGAACAGTGCGTTACCGGGTCGGCCACAATCGCGCCATTCCGTCTCGCGGTTATCGTCGATGCCGAACTGCAGGTGCCGGTCGTTGGGTTGGTTTGAGGTCACGCCGGGACTGCTCTTGAGTGTGAGGTGATACCCGCGGCGCGTCTTCGGGTCGTAACGGCTCAGCAAGTCGCCTGTCGGGTGATTCAGTTTGTCATTGACCTTCACCCACAGCGCGAACGAGAAATCGCCCTTGCCCAACTTCGGCACGTCCTTCGCCGGAACCTCACGAGGTTCCTTCACCATCGGCCAGCGTGCGGCCAGGTCTTGGTTCGGAGCGGACGCCTGGGCGTCTTTGGTAGCGTCGCTTTTTGTTGCGAACGGTTCGACTGCCGACTCGATGGCGGCGTGAGCAACCAGCATCAGGGCTAACGCACAATGCAGAATTCGAATCATGACTGGAACTCCAACAATGCCACGCGCGTCAGAGGCGAGCGGCGGAACATTGCCTGGATAAGTTGACACCGGCCCTACGCCGTCCGGTCTATTTCCGTCAGCGTCTGGCATTCCGCAAACTGCGTCCTATACCCGATATCGCCTTCCTTCCTTGCAGCTGGGGTATCCATGATCTCGGCAAGTGTGCCGGGCGGGTTTGCCAGGGAATCTTTGAGACTGTGGATGAGGGGCATGCCCCGCGCCTCATTTCTTTGGGGCTTTGACCGTCCGTACCGGCCCCAGGCAGATCCGGAACCCGTCCCGGGAATCCGAGTAGTGCGGTCCCGCCAGTCCCAGGCGGACGGCGCAGCGGGCGTTGCCGGGGACATCGAAGTAGTTGCCGCCGCGACAGACCGGGCGATAATTCTCGGTGGTCACGTTTAGTTCCTCGTGGCCTCCGGTCGGATCGAAGTGATCGAGCACGACCTCCCAGACATTGCCGAGCATGTCGGCCAGGCCGAAGCCGTTGCGGCCCCGTTCGCCGTAATGGTCCACCGGCGAGACAAACGCGAACCCGTCACTCCACGGGGCGCTCGCCAACGGCCATTTCTGTTTGCGGTCCGGCAGGAAATCGACGGCCGAGATGTTGAGCCGGCCTTCGCCATCGTTCAATTCGTCTCCCCACCAGAAAGCTGTACTCTTTTTGCTGCCGCCGCGACAAGCATACTCCCATTCGACCTCGAGCGGAAGCCGGTACTCCAGACCCTCCGGCAACCGCCCGGCCGTACGCTCGTGCTTGGTGAGCCATTCCCCGAATGCCCGGGCGTCGGTCCAACTGACGCACACCACCGGAAAGTCGTCGCGGAGCTTGAACTGGAAATTGGGATCGCGCCAGCTCTTGCCGGCCATCGGTTCCCACGGGTGCGTCACCTTGCTCCTCAAGTTGTAGCCGGTCCATTTCGGGTTGAAGCACTGGGTTTTGCCCCCGGGCTTCTCGGCATCGGTGACGTAGCTGGTGGCCAGTGCGAATTTCCGGAACTGACCTACAGTCACTTCCGTGCGGCCCATCCAGAAGCCATACTTGACGCGCATGGGACGCGGCTTTTCCCCTTCGAACGATTCACGATTTGTCCCTGCCTGTGCGCCCCCCTCGATGCCCGTGGCCCAGAGCTTTTCCTCCGGCGTGCTGCCCATCAGGAACTCGCCGGGCGGGATGTAGACCGTCTCCAGACGGACACCGCCCCCGAGTTCGGCCCGCTTGACGTCTCCTTTTTGCGGTTGCGCGCTGCCGACGGGCGCGAGTCCGGCGCTCAGAATGCCGACCAGTAGAAAGCGAGAAATGAGCATGTTGCACATGGCGTGTTCCTCGACGTCCGATGGTTTTCCGTCAGCGTCTGGCATTCCGTAATCTGCGTCCTATACCCGATATCGCCTTCCTTCCTTGCAGCTGGGGTATCCATGACCCTTCGCACACCGTCAGCGTGGCCAGATAAGCGCGCAGCTTTTTCTGGTAGTCGGCGGATTCCGGCAATTTCGTGCGCGGCGGCACGACCGGCTTTGCTGCTTGCCCGCAGAGCGTGCCAGGCGACGGCATCGCGATCGTAACGATGAAAATGGCCAGAAGGCGGTGCAGCATGGGAGGGTCCGCACGAGTCCAATTGGAAGGAGGGGTTATCCTACTACTACCAGAGGTCACAAGTCAGAGATCAGAAGTCAGATCAGTGAATCCTGCCACTGATCGAAAACTCACGACTTCCGACGGTGATCTCTGACATCTGATTTCTGACCTCTGGTAGTAGTTCCCATGGATGTAGGCCCCGCTGTTCTGGGGCCCCTTCTAGGGCAACAGGAACTCGGAGTGGATGTCGGCGTCCTTGAAGTGGAGAGTGGAGACGCTATGATTTTGGTTCTTCTTGGGCGTCGAGACGATCACTCCGTCCTCGACCCGCAAGCTGATCTTCTTGCCCGCCAAGCTCAAGAACGAACGGCTCCCCTTGCCGCCTGAAGTAGTGGCGAGTGCGAGTGGAGAGTGGCGAGAGAGGAAGTCCAATCTTATTCTCGCCACTCTCCACTCGCACTCGCCACTCTCCACTCGTCACTCACCACTACTTCAGGCGGGCGACACTCGCCCATCGTGCCATATGCCACACTTCCTTCTTCCTTCATTCGTGTTGCCGGGGTCACACGATTAGGCGGCTCCAGGAGCTAGGCCGCGTGGACTGAAGTCCACGCTACAATCCGCTCCTACCCGAAAATCTAGTCTGGACGACGGACGAGGTAACCTCTTGGCTTTCCTGGCACGGAACGATTATGTCAGCTCCGTCGTCCCCGGCACGGCGACGGCAGGCATCGCGATACGCGTATCCCACGTCAGGTTGTCCGGAACGAGCACCTGTTGTGATTGCAGCGCCTGGTCCCACGTCACCTCTTGGCCGGTGTAAGCGCTCATGCGGCCCATGATGGCGGTCAATGTGCTTTCCGCCACGGCACGCAGATCATTCAAGCGGCGGCGGCGGCCACGGATGCTGTCGAACAGCGCGACGTGCTCGGCTTGGTAAGGCTCGTTGTCGCGATTGCGCGGCATCGACCACGGGCGTTCGCCGGTGATGCGATAGAGCCGCGGGCCGGCGGCGGTGTCGCAAACGCCGCGCGTGCCGGTCACCGATTCGGAAATGTTCCCCGCGCAGCCGCGAATCTGTCGGCACATGCTCATCACGTGCACGTTGTTCGGGTATTCGTAATCGACGGCGAAGTGATCGAAAATGTGGCCGAAGTTCTTGGCCGTGCGCACCTGGCGGCCGCCCATGCCGACGCAGCGCAGCGGATGTGCCTGAATCGCCCAGTTGATGACGTCGAGATTGTGCACATGCTGTTCGACGATGTGATCACCGGAGAGCCAGGTGAAGTAGAGCCAATTGCGAATCATCCATTCGACATCGGTCATGCCGAGCGTGCGAGCGCGATGCCAAAGGTCGGCTTGGTTCCAATAGCACCGGCCGGACGTGATCGTGCCGATGACGCCGTCGTGGATGCGCTGCATAGTTTCGAGATAGCCGGTCTGGTAGCGGCGCTGCGTGCCGGCGACCACAGTGAGGTTTTGCCGATCCGCTTCGGCATGGGCGGCAAGCACCATGCGAATGCCCGGGCTATCCACCGCGACCGGCTTCTCGGTGAATAGATGCTTGCGTGCGGCGATCACGTCGCGAATGTGGACAGGCCGAAAACCCGGCGGCGTCGCCAGCAGCACGAGGTCGCAATTGGCGATGACCTGGCGATAGCCTTGTAGTCCGATAAAGATGCGCTCGGTCGGAACATCAACTTTGGCGGCCAAGGCGGCGTTCGCCTTCAAGTTCAACAGGCAACTCTTGGCGCGATCCATGAACGTATCCGACACCGCGACCAGCCGGCAGTTGGGATCGGCCCGCAGACATTGCTCGACCGCGCCCGAACCCCGGCCGCCGCAGCCGACCAGTCCGACGCGGACAATATCGTTGTTCTCTTGCGCGTGCGCGTTGGTCAACACGCCGGCAGCGAGAACGCCGCCCGTGGCAGCGGATGTCTTGAGAAAGTCGCGGCGCGAGGTGTCGTTCGACATGGTGGCATCTCCCGAATGAGAATGTGGAATTGAGGTTATTGTCCCCGAAGTATCGCATTTTGTCCAGCGAAAGCCGAAACAAAACCGAGAATTGATTCGCGCGGCTTGCCGGCTATCGACCGATGTACCACTGAAGACCGCCGATGGCGCCGAACGCGATGCCGAATCTCACGGTTTGGTCGTCGCCGCGAAATGCCTTGTTCTCGCAGATGTCATTGAGGCTCGTCGGAAAACACCAAGGATCGAAGTTATGTTCTTCAATGACCAAAGCGATGCCGAAGCCGATGCGTCCGTTTGGTCGGCTTCGCCCTATACCCGACGTATCCTTCCTTCCATCACTCGAGCTTGGCATTCCGTAATCTGCGTCCTATACCCGATATCGCCTTCCTTTCTTGCAGCTGGCCCGGCCAGAAATCGAGCGCCGCACGGATGACGCGATCCTGTGTGATCGTGTTGCCGACGATGATGACCTCGCCGATATGGTCCGGTTGTTTGGCCTTGGGCTCGGCGTCAACGACGCCTGCCGGAAACAGAAACACGAGAAGGAGCATCGTGCTCATGGTCGTGGTCCTCTATTGAGCCCAATCGCCGGGGACTGTTTCGCCGCCGCTCGGGGTCATGACGGCCCACCAAGTATTGGGGTTGATTCCCTGAGCGATGGTGCGGACGGCGCCGTCGGCGATGAGCGCCTGCATGCCGCCCGTATGCGGCGTGGCGGCGCGCATCGGGTCGCAGTTGCCCTGCCAGGGGAGCGGCTGCGTTTGAAAAACTGAGGCCGGGCCGATGGCGGTGGCGCCGCCGGCCTGAGCCGCGAAGAAGGTGATTTGAAACCCCGGATAGATGGGAAGGGGCGGCGGTTGCATCGGCGCCGGCAGCGCGGGGCGGGACAGCGCGCTGTAGGCCCAAGCGCTGCCGCCGACCGACCAACTTGCATTCGTGCACAAGGGATAGCGTTCGCCCACCAGGCACGTGTTGGACAACCCGTCAGCGATATTGGCGAACCGCGTCAATCCTTGCGGATCGTAGCTCTTGCCGTTTGGGGTCGGCGGATTTGTGTAATTGATGCCGTTTTCCTTGGAAAAGATCAGCGCATTGAACCCGTAACAGCTGGCGCCCCAGGTGACGCCGTTGAGCACGACGGTCCCGGACGTATGGGCAGGGTTCGACGGGCATAGCGCGACGGCAAGTGGTTGCTGATAGATGTTGTTGTTGCCTGGATAGAAGACATTGATGCCGCCGAACGCAGCGACGGCGCCCGCCGAGTTGTTGTAAAGGGCCCCTTGTTCGATGAACATCATCAGGTGAAAGATGCCGTTGCCGAATCCGGATCCTGGCGTCAGGGCGGTCGTGCCGTTGTACCCGAGAGCGGGCGGCAACCGCTTGTACGTGTCATGGTAGTTGTGTACGGCCAATCCCCACTGCTTCAGGTTGTTGGTGCATTGCGATCGCGCGGCCGCCTCGCGGACCTTCTGAACTGCCGGCAGCAGCAGTCCAATGAGGATGGCGATGATCGCGATCACCACGAGCAGTTCAATGAGCGTAAAAGCGGAGCGTCGTCGAAACATGGAACCGACCCTCAATAAGGAAATGAACGTAGATTGGAATCATGATGAGATTATGATCGAGGCAGACGGCCATGTCAACAAAAAACCCTGTAGATTTGACAGAGATTCGCGTCCATCGACAGCACGGGGAGTCACACGTCAACGATCACAAGTCAAAAAGAGCATCGGCGGCGATGCGAAGCCTGACGTTCGCTGAGCTCCGATCGCTGACTTCACATCTCGGACATCTGACTTCTGACGCTAGCGGCAACCGAGGCGCAGCACCGTGGCAAGGATCCAGATGCCCAGCCAGATTGCCCATGCGGGAATTCCCGATCCGCCATCGTCGGTCTGCGATGGTGACTGAAACGGCGCGAACTGCGTCGCCACTGCCCCGGGGCCGTTCTCCACACAGGGAAACCGCAAGGCCGTCAGGCTGGCCAATTCCGTCGTTCCGTCGTCGTAGCGAATACGCAGGAAGCCGTCGCGAACCTCGACGACCTCGGCTGGATGAAATTGATTGCCGCCGTCACGGCGATGCTGAACTTGTTCGCCCACTCTGAACTCAAAGGTGCATAGCGAATAGGCGAACACCCAGCCCTGGCCGCCGTCGTCATAGTCGATCAGAGTTTGATCGCCGCGTGCATCGTCGATTCTGATTTGCCGAATGATGCCCGGATACAGGAACATCGGTTCCCACGGAGCAAGGACGCGGTCGCCTTCCTGCCAATCGGGCGGACTGGTCGGCTGCGAAATCGGCGCGCTTGCCGGCAGCTGCGTCGGAAGTTCGCTGGCTCGGTCAAATGCGGTGGACGGCTGGGCCGGTTTCGCCGGCACTTCATCGGCGCGCGGCGGCAGCGTCATGTCGGGAATCTTGTCGGGATCAGGCATGTTCGATGAAGGCATATCCCGGTTCTCCTTGGCAGAGCGCTACCTCGGATTCAGGTCATGAAAACCAGTATGCCATGAAACCGATCGTGCCGACCAGGCCAAACACGAGCCAAACGGCGCATCCGGAACCCGACGTCGGCGCCGCGGCCGGAGCGGCACGCGTTGACGGGGCGGCCGCCGGAGGCGGATTGTTGAGAGGCAGCGCCAGTGCCGCCGGCGTTGTCCACTCGCGGCTGCCGTCGTCGTACTGAACGTGAACGCTCTCGCCGCGCACTTCGGCAATCGTGCCTGGGTAAAACTGCAGGCCCATCTTCCATCGGCCCATCACGACCATGCCGGGCCGAAGCTCCAGCGGAAACAGGTGATTGACCGCGACCCATGCCTGGTCGCCGTCATCGAATTGCACCTGGACCTCGCTGTCGCGCACGGACGTAATGGTTCCCACGAACAGGGCAGTGTTTTGCCATAGCGCCCACACGCGATTGCCGGCCTTGAGGTGGCTGGTCATCTTGATTTGCTCGGCGCCGCGCCCCTTCGATTCGCACGGGATGCGCAGCGAGGCCACGGTCGTGCGCTCGTCGGGGTGGCTATCGTCGAAGGCCACGCGGACCTTCTCGCCGTTGACCTCGGCCAGCTTGCCGAAGAAAAAGTGCGGCCCCATGCTCCGCCGGTTCATGACGCGCATACCTACGGAAAGAGCGATCGGGCTCATCTGATTCAGATTGACCCAGCCGGAATCGCCATCGTCAAATTGGATGAGTGCCTGATCATCGGTGATCTTGGTTATCGTCCCGGCGTAGAGAAACGTCGGCTCCCACGGCGCCAACACGCGATCACCGACTTGCCAGCTCGACCCTGAAGAAGGCGGCGAACTGCCGAAGCGTGCGTCGTCGGGGCGACCGGTGCGCTTGGGAAAGATGTAGCCGCCCGGGCCGGCGCCGGCTCCGCCCTTGCCGTTGCTTTTGGGCAGTTCCATATCGGGGACGTCGTCAGGAAGAGGCATGGCAAATCCTCGTCAGAGTTTGCTGACCCACGCATCCACTTACTGTGACGGCGCTTTATTGTTCCGGATTCTCGCCAGATTTCAAGAAGAATTGTCCGTTGGAAGAGCCGGCGCAACAGTGCGGGACTGTCTTCGTTTAGCGTTCGCCGTGCGCCGTGTGATCGCATGGCGCGCTGCGAACGCTAAACGAAAAAGGAGGGTTCGCATCGAATCGGGGGACTCAGTGCCGCAAGTAGCGCCATTTGTCTGGTACTTCGATGACAAACGGTCCATCCTGGCGCTGTGCTTCACGCAAAGCATCGCGGAAGGCGTCCGCAGTACCGGCGCGCCGCGCCGGAACGCCGAAGGCTTGCGCTAGCGCCAAGAGATCAGGATTGTTCAGGTCGGTGTCGCGGAATCGGCTCTCATACTTGATGCGCTGCAAATGCTTGATCGCGCCGTAGGCGTTGTCGTTGTGGATGATGATGATCATCCGCAACTGGTACCGCGCCGCGGTCGCCAGTTCTTGGCATGTCATCACGAACCCGCCGTCGCCGGAAAAGCTGACGACGAGCCGCGACGCCTGCGGCTTCGGGCCTCGTGGGCCCGCTGCGAGCGCGAAGCCGCTAGCGGCGCCGATGGCGGCGGGAAAGCCCCAGCCGAGCGCGATGTAATTTGACGGATAGAAGAACGATCGCGGCAGGTACGCCGGGAAGTCGGTGTGCATGCGGTACGCCATCTCGCTGGCGTCAGTGAACACGACAGCGTCATCAGGAATTTCCGCACGCAGCACATCGATGATCCATTCTGACGTCGCTCGCTTGGCGGCGCGGGCGATCGGCCAGACTTCGCTCCAATCGCTGTTCACCTGGGTCGGCAGTTCCGTGAGGATTGCTTGCAATGCCTCTTTGGCGTCAGCGACGATGCCGACTTCGACCGGATAGTTCATGCCAATTTCGCAGGGATTGATGTCGATCTGAATCAACTGCTTCGGAACATGCATCTTGCGAAAGCCGGTCATCACTTCCGTAAAGCGGCAGCCGATGGCGAGCATGGCGTCGGCGTGTTCCTGAGCGAGTCGGCCCCGGGCCGACCGGGCATGGCCCAGTGAGTACCGATCGCGTTCGTCGACGATGCCTTTGCCTTGTTGCGAGGTGATGATGGGGCAATCGAGCAACGCCGCCAGTTGCCGCAGCTCCGGCCCGGCGTTTGCCCAAACCGTGCCGCCGCCGGCGAGAAGGACGGGACGCTGAGCCCGTGAAAGAAGCTCACCAGCCCGCAGCGCAAGCATGGGATCGAATGATTGCCCTCGCTTGCGCAGCGGACTAGTAACGTCCGCGACGGGCAAATCAACTTTGCAATCCATCCCCATCAAATCCTGTGGCAAGATCAGGGCCGCTGGCCGCGGTCGCCCCGTGGTCATCGCCTGCCAGGCTTCGGCGACCATGTCAGGAGTTTGGCGATGGTCCATGACCGTGCCGACGTATTTCGTGCACGGGCGGAAGATGCTCTCGAGGTCGGTTTCGTGATAGTTGCCGCACTCTTGACAGAGGCGATCGTGATTGACTTGGCCGGTGATGAGCAGTACGGGAACGGAATCCCCCCAGGCTTCGCCGATGCCGGTGAGGGCGTTGGTGGCGCCGGGGCCTGCCGTGGTGCAGATGACGCCAGGCTGCCCGGTGACGCGGGCATACCCATCGGCAGCAAAGGCGCCGGCCTGTTCATTGCGAGTGAGTATGGTGTGAATGCCGCCGTGTCGTTCGATGGCATCGTAAATCGCGACGGTGTGCGACCCCGGCATGCCGAAAACGATGCGCACGCCGCATGCGTACAACGACTTCACGAGCAGATCGGCGCCGGTCATACGAGTATTGTATTGCCGCGTTTGGCGTCCATCGGCTCATTGCGAGATGTTCGGTCGGACGGTAAGATACGATGATAGCCCCCGGCCTTCAGAAAAAGCGAGGCAAAGCATGACCTCCGCCGACCTTCAGAAACTCGTCACGCAAAAGCCGTTCGTTCCGCTGCGCCTTTTCGTACGCGACGGCACGATCCACGAAGTTCGCAATCGGGAATTGATCTGGGTTGGCATGGGAATGGCCGTGTTGGTCGTCCCCTTGCATGACCAAACCGGCGTGGACAAGCCGTTGATCAAACGGACGATTCATATCGACCTGCGCCACATCGTGAAGGTTGGAACGGAAGCCGCCCAGCCGACGCCGTGACACGAGGCGAGCGGCTTGGTAGGGCCACCGGTTTCACTGAAGGAAGGAAGGAAGGAAGGAAGGAAGGAAGGCAGCGGTCAGGAGACAGGAGTCAGTGTGACTCCTTCCGAGCCCTGACTCCTGATCCCTGACCCCTGATTCTTGACCTAGGACGGATGAGATTCATGTCCACCCCCATGACTGTGCAGCAGCACATTCTCGAAGAGCAACGCCGATTGCGGCCTGCTGCATCGGGCGAGTTCTCCTGGCTGCTCTCCGGCATCACGCTGGCGACCAAGTTGATTGCCGCCCAGGTACGTCGTGCTGGCCTCGCCGACATCGCCGGAGCTGCGGGCGGCGCCGCGAACATCCAAGGCGAAGTTGTCCAGAAGCTCGATGTGATCGCCAATCAGGCGCTGCTCAACTGTCTGGGCAATCGCGGCAATGTCGCCGTCATGGCGTCGGAGGAGGACGACGAGCCGGTCGTTTCCCAGCGCGATTGGGAACACGGCAAGTATGTCGTTGTGTTCGATCCTCTGGACGGATCCAGCAACATCGATGTGAACGTGTCCGTGGGAACGATCTTCTCGATTCTTCGCCGCGCGCCGGAGCCAGATCGATTCCGGACGCCTCTGGAAGATGTGTTACAGCCTGGTTTCAAGCAGCTCGCTGCCGGGTACGTTGTCTATGGCAGTTCGACGATGTTCGTTTACACGGCAGGCAACGGCGTCAACGGCTTCACGCTCGATCCATCGATCGGAGCTTATTTGATCAGCCATCCGAATATCAGGATGCCGGCGTCCGGATCAATCTACTCGTGCAATGAGGCCAACGCCGACACGTTTCCGGGAGGATATCGGAAGTATCTCGCGTATCTGCGGTCGGGGGAAAGCGGTCGGAAGTATTCGTCGCGCTACATCGGCTCGCTGGTCGCTGACTTTCATCGCACCTTGCTCAAGGGCGGCATCTTCCTCTATCCGCCGACGGCGTCGCATCCGTCCGGCAAGCTGCGGCTCATGTACGAAGCCAACCCGATCGCATTTCTCGCTGAGCAAGCCGGCGGCAAGGCGACCGACGGCACGATGCGCATCCTCGACAAAACGCCGCACAGTCTGCACGAGCGCACGGCCTTGATGGTCGGTAGCGGCGCCGAGATGGAGGCGCTGGCGCGGTTCGTCTCTCCAGCGTAGGGACAAGCTGCCAGCTTGTCCCTTACGCCGGGTGAAGAACATTGTCCCACCGGACGCGGGGACAAGCTGGCGGCTTGTCCCTATGACCCGCGCCGGCAATCGTCGCCAATGTGAGTTTCGATACCATATCGAATGTCCCTCTACTTTATCATGTTGCCATCGGGAGTCTTGCCGTGACGAAACTGCGCGTCGTACTTTTTGCCGTCGTCGCCCTCGCCATCCTCGCCATCGTGCGTTTCGTGCCGCTTGAGGCAGAAGCCAAGGCCAAGGCCGCGCCGGCTCCGTCGTGGATTTGGGCCGACGAGACGCGCAGCAACCAGACCGTCTTCTTCCGAAAGGAGGTCGGCCTCGAATACCGCGTCACCAGCGCTCGGCTCTACGGAACGTGCGACAACCACATGACCGTCTACATCAACGGCAAAGAAGTCATCACGAGCGACAACTGGGACTCGCCCGTCTTTCGTGAGGTCACCGACGCCTTCATCAATCCCACGGTTGTCGGCCAACCCGTGAAAAATGTCATCGCGGTCAAGGCCCACAACACCGACGGCCCAGCCGGCCTCCTCGTGAAGATCGTTCTGCAAAACTCGAAGAAGCAGACGATCACGATCGTCACTGATGGCACTTGGCAGACTACCGACAAGCCCGAAGACGCCGGCTGGAAAACGGCCGACTTCACCCCCAACAACTGGCGACCGGCGACGGTCGTCGGCAAGCTCGGCGCCGCGCCGTGGGTGCAGGTCACCGAAGCGGCCCTGCAAGGGACCGCCAAGTTTAAGAAGCCGACAGCCACGCCGATCGAACTCATCAAGGTCAAGAAGGACTTCAAGGTCGAGTTGCTCTACTCCGTCCCCAAAGCGACGCAAGGCTCCTGGGTCAGCATGACCGTCGATAACAAGGGCCGGCTCATCACATCCGATCAATATGGCAAGCTCTATCGAATCTTCCCGCCCGCCATCGGCAAAAAACCGGAAGACACCAAAGTTCAGGAGCTCCCCGTCGAACTCGGCGAAGCCCACGGCCTGTGCTGGGCCTTTGACGCCCTCTATGTCGTCGTCAACGAGGGCCGAAAGTACAAGCCGCGCGGCTTATGGCGCGTGACGTCGACCAACGATGAGGACCTTCTCGATAAGAAGGAACTGCTGCGCGAGATAGAAGGCAACGGCGAGCATGGCCCACACGCGGTCGTGCCCGGTCCCGATGGGAAATCGCTCTATGTCGTGCATGGCAATCATACCAAGCCCGTCAAAACGAGTCGCACCACCGTGCCGCCGATTTGGGGCGAGGACTTCCTCACGCCGCGATTGTGGGACGCCAGCGGACACGCCGTCGGCATTATGGCCCCGGCCGGATGCATCTACAAAACCGACAAGGACGGCAAAGACTGGACGCTCATCTCCATGGGCTACCGCAACCAGTACGACATCGCCTTCAATCGCGACGGCGAACTCTTCACCTACGACTCCGATATGGAATGGGACATGAACTTGCCGTGGTACCGCCCGACGCGAATCTGCCACGCCGTGCCGGGCAGCGAGTTCGGCTGGCGCGGCGGCACGGGCAAAATGTATGAGTACCATCCCGACAATCTACCGCCCGTTGTCAACGTCGGTCCCGGCAGCCCCACGGGCATCGTCTTCGGCTACGGCGCGAAGTTTCCCGCCAAGTATGAAGAGGCGCTGTTCTGCTGCGACTGGAGCTACGGTAAGCTCTATGCGTGCCACCTAACGCCCGATGGCGCGACGTACAAAGGCGAGCTTGAGGAGTTTCTGACCGGCTCGCCTTTGCCGCTCACTGATCTCATCGTCAATCCCAAGGACGGGGCCTTGTACTTCACCATCGGCGGCCGCACGACGATGTCCGGCCTTTACCGCGTGACCTACACCGGCAAGTTGACGAACGAACCGAAAGAAGGCGGGCCCAAGATGGCGTACCCCGCGCGCGACGCGCGAAGGAAGCTCGAGTCGTATTACGGCAAAAATGACCCCGACGCCATCAACGAGGCCTGGCTCCACCTGAGCAGTGAGGATCGCTTCCTTCGCTACGCCGCCCGCACCGTGCTGGAGTTCCAGAAACCGAATGGCTGGATGAAAAAGGCCCTCGATGAAAAGCACCCCGTGGCCCTGACCCAGGCGATGATCGCTCTGGCACGCGTCAGCGGTCCGATGGCACGTGACCACCTCCTTGAGGCCCTGGAGCGCATTGACTGGCCGAACCTGACTGTCGTTCAGAAGATCGATTGCCTCCGCGCTTACCAGCTCGCATTCATTCGTGGCGGCATGCCGGGGGCCGAATGGAAAGACCGCGCAGGCAAACGCATCGACGCCTGGTATCCGGACAAATCACGCGATGTGAATGCTGAATTGTGCAAGCTGATCTGCCACCTCGAAGTACCGGGTGGCGTGGCCAAGACGCTGGCACTCCTGGCCAAAGCGCCGACGCAGGAAGAGCAAATCGAATATGCCTTGTCCTTGCGCAGCGTCAAAACCGGCTGGACCTTGAAGCAACGCGAGGATTTTCTTAACTGGTTCCACAAGGCGGCCAATTATCGCGGCGGCAATAGCTTCCACGGCTTCCTGCGCAACATCCGCACCGACACCATCAAATCTCTGTCGTTGAACGAGAACCGCGCCCTTTTCGATGTCATCTCCAGCGTGCCGACGCCCGCATCGCCGAAGTTCAAGTTTAAGCAGCGCCCGCTCGTCCAGAAGTACACGGCGGACGAACTCACGCAAATTGTGGAGAAGGGCTTGACCGGCCGCGATTTCGACAAGGGTCGCAACCTCTTCGGCGAGGCCAAGTGCTTCGCCTGTCACCGCTTTAACAGCGAAGGCGGTGGCACCGGGCCGGACCTCACCATTATCTCCGGACGCTTCGGCACGCGCGATCTCATGGAGAAAGTCATCAATCCGTCGAAAAACATCAGCGACCAGTACGCCGCCATCGTCGTCACGACCACCGACGGACGCCAGATTGTCGGCCGCGTAGTCAACCTCGCCGGCGACGGCATGATCATCAACACCGACATGCTCGACCCGAACAAGCTGGTGAACGTTAACCGCAACCTGGTTGAATCGATCACGCCCTCCAAGATTTCCATGATGCCCGAAGGCTTGCTCGATGGCTTCGAACGTGAAGAAATCCTTGACCTGGTCGCTTACCTCTACTCGCGCGGCGACCGCAATCACAAGATGTTTCGGAAGTAGGCCGAGCTCCGTTTACCTTTAGCGCTCGCCCGGCGCCATGCGAGCGCTAAACGTAAGCGATTGCAATCGAGGCCAATTTTCCGCTACCACTTTGCCGACATTACGTGTACACTATTACAAACGGCGCGTACGCTGCGTCTGTTCACACCGCTGGGCATTCTGCGCCCATCACACGACTCATTGGGGGGACATTTCATGGCACAAAAACCACTCTGCGGCTCGCCGGACCATGCCGTCAGCCGACGTGGATTCTTGACGTCACTCGCAGCGATGGCGGGCACGGCGGCATTCGCGGACATGACGGCAGTCCAGGTGCTTGGTTCACCGGAAGTTGCGGCCGACCTGCGTCGTCAGCAGAAACGCGTCATCATGCTTTGGCTCGCGGGTGGCGCCAGTCAGCTGGAAACGTTCGATCCGAAACCAGGCGTCGTCACCGGCGGACCGTTCCAATCGATTCAGACCTCGTCAGTGGGCGTGCACATCTCCGAGCTGATGCCGCGCATGGCTGCTCGTTTCAAGGACACCTGCATCATCCGCTCGCTGAACACGCGCAACGCCGATCACGGCTCCGCTGCTCGCATCATGATGCGTGGCCGGATGGGCGAGCCGTCGGTGGATTATCCCGATCTCGGCGCCGTGCTGGCCCGCGAGATGGGGCGCGAGGATAGCCAGGTTCCCGATTACGTTTCGTTCTACACGGCAACCGAAGGCCGCGGCATGGCGCCCGGTCACGCGGGTTTCCTTGGAGCTCGTTACGGTTCAATGGATCTCACTACGTCGATGGTTCCGGAGAACATCCGTCGCGGGGGCATCAGCGACCAGGACCATCGCGAACGGGCCGGGCTGCGTGACCAACTGAGTTCGAACTTCGAACGTGGGCGATCGTCGTCGTCGCTCGATAGCCACCATCAGGCATATGGCCGTGTCCAAGGCATCATGGCCAACGAATCGCTTTTCGACATAGAACGCGAACCGCAGCGCGTTCGTGATCGATATGGCAGCACGCTTTTCGGCCGGCAGTGCCTCGCAGCGCGGCGGTTGAGCGAAGCCGGCGTTCCCTTTGTTCGCGTAGGCCGAGCGTGGTGGGACACGCACGCCCAGAACTTCGAATCGCATCAGGAGATGGTCCCCGAGCTCGATCACGTCATGGCGACTCTGCTCGACGACCTGGAAGATCGCGGCCTTCTGCAGAACACACTCATCATTACGCTTGCCGAGTTTGGCCGCACCCCGAACATCAACCCGACCGTCGGGCGCGATCACTTCGCGTCAGCCTGGAGCACGACGCTGTCGGGCTGCGGCATTCGCGGCGGCACGGTTTATGGCCGCAGCGACGAGCTAGGCCAGCGCGTGGCCGACGGCGAAATTGGCGCCGCTCGGCTTTTCGCGACGATCTATCGCGCGCTGAGCATCAATCACCACCGCAACTATTACCTTGGCGCTCGCCCCATCCCGCTGACCGACCCCGGCACCGAGCCCGTCCGCGAAGTGCTGGCGTAATTGTCATTTGCCGCTTGCGTCTAACGCTCGCCTCACACCCAGCGAGCGCTAAACGTTAAGCACATTTGGAACTCCCACCATGCCTCCGGCCAATCCACGCAATCTGCGGACCGTCCGCGATATCACCCGCCGCGATATCCTGTTCTCGGTAGCGCGGGTGCCGAACACCTCGCGTCTGATCGTCGCCAGCAACGACAACAAGGTCTACGAGGTCGACGCCGGCCAGGCCAACGCCACGCCGCGCCAGCTCGCCGATCATGGCCGCTACGTCAACGCTGTGCGCCTCGCGGGCAACACCGTCATCTCCGGCGGGTATGACAACCGCCTCATCTGGTGGGACCTTGCCAACAATCGCGAGATTCGCTCGATCGACAATGCTCACTCCCGGCAAATCCGTCAGCTCGCAGTCTCGCCCGATGGCACCAAGCTTGCCAGCGTTGCCGACGACATGAAGTGCAAGCTCTGGAACATCGCGACCGGCGAACGCATCCGCGAGCTTTCGGGGCACGAAGAACGCACGCCGACCGGCTTCGGCTCGATGCTCTATTGCTGCGCCTTCTCCAATGACGGCACGAAACTGGCGACCGGCGATCGCGTCGGACATGTCGTCATCTGGGAAGTGGCGACGGGCCGGCAGCTTTCAAGCGTCGAAGTCCCATCGCTTTATACGTGGGACGGCGTACAACGCATTCGCTCCATCGGCGGCGTGCGTTCCCTGGCGTTCTCGCCGGACGGCACGCAACTCGCCGTCGGCGGCGTCGGACAGATCGGCAACGTCGATGGCATCGGCGGTCCGTCGCGCGTCGAGATTCATGACTGGAACCGCCGCCAGCGCGTCCACGAATTTCAAGGCCAGCAGCAGGGTATCGTCAACCGCCTCATCTGGAGCGCCGATTGGCTTTGCGGCGTCGGCGGCGGCAACAACGGGTTCATCTTCTTCCACAACCCGGCCAACCGCACGATAATCCACCAGATGAACCTGCCGATGCATACCCACGATTCGATCTTCAGCGAAGATTTCACCACGCTTTACCACGTCGGCCATCAACGCATCGTCGTCCAAGAAATGCACGGCTAATGTAGGGTGCGTGAAATGCACCGTATCGGGGGAGCGGTGCGTGCCACGCACCCTACGGGCGCGCGTATAATCACATCATGGACAACTCCATCGACACCAGGGTCGCTGATCTAGATCGTCGGGTGACGGCGCTCGAATCCAATTCCGCGCCGGCTGCGAAACCGCCCGCAGTTGATGCGAAGGCGACCGATCCGCCAGCGCCCAATGGTGTCGCACATTCGGCCTGGATGGTCTTTGAGATTATCGGCGAGTTCAAACTGCTCTTGTCGATGCTCTTTGATCGCGGCTATCACATGGGCTGGCTGACGCGGTTTCTTGTGCTGTTTCTCCTGGTGGCCATCCTCACTTCGCACTGGTGGGCGCCGTTCGCGGTCTACGACAACTTTCTGAGCAATATGTGGGACAAGCTCATCGACCTCGCGTTGGGGATGGTGTTGTTTCTTGTGCTGATGTTCGAAACGCGCCGGTACAGAGCATGGTGCGAGGGAGGATGATTCGCGATGATTCGCCTCGGCGTCAATATTGATCATGTCGCCACGCTTCGGCAAGCTCGCCGTGCGCTCGAGCCTGACCCGGTGCACGCAGCAGTCCTGGCGATACTGGGCGGCGCCGATGGCATTACGATCCACTTGCGCGAAGATCGCCGGCACATCAACGACCGCGATGTGCGTCTGCTACGCCAGACCGTGACGACACTCTTGAATCTTGAGCTATCGGTAGCGGACGAGATCGTGACGATCGCTTGCGACGTGAAGCCGGACCAGGCAACGCTGGTTCCGGAGAAGCGCGAAGAAGTGACCACGGAAGGTGGGCTCGACGTGATCGCTCATCAGGCGGCCGTCGCCAAGGCAATGAAGCGGCTGCACAAAGCTGGAATCGGCGTTTCTCTGTTTGTCGACCCGGACCTGGCTCAAATCGAACTTTCTAAAAAGCTTGGCGCCAAAGCCGTCGAGATTCAAACCGCCCGTTATTCGGAGGCGAAATCAGAAGCGGATCGGCTCAAAGAACTGAACCTGCTTCAGGAATCGACGGCGTTCGCGAAATCGCTGGGATTGCACGTGCACATGGGGCATGGGTTGAACTATTGCAACGTCGCGGCTATCGCCCAGATTCCAGGCGTTGAGGAATTGAACATTGGCCACAGCATTGTGTCGCGTGCCCTGCTTGTCGGGATGGAACGAGCCGTGCGCGAGATGAAGGTAGCGATTCGCGCCGCACATTAACCGCTTGCGGCGTAGCTAGAACGCCGCAAGCGAGGGACAATCTACGGCAACAGCGGCGTGTAATAGCTCTGCGAATAATAGCCGCGAGGTCTCAGGATGCCATAGCCGTAGTACGTGCGTGTCGTGATGACGCCCGCCGCGGGAACGACCATCGCCGCCGGAGCGGCGTACGTCACGATTGCGGGCGACGAATAGGTTACCACGGCCGGCGCACTCGGAGCGGAATACGTGTAAACAGTCGTCGGGGCAGGATAATACGAGTAGGTGGCCGAAGAGCTGTACGCTGCCACGGGTGGCGCCACGTAGTAGCTCGTCACCGGCGGTCCGACAATGATCGGCGCCACGTAGGGTCGTGGTTGAACCACAATCACTTGCGCCTGAGTCACGCTTGGCAGAATCGCGTAGGCGGACAATGCCAATCCCAAGAACATCGCAAAACGTCGCATGATGCACCTCCTGTAGTGGAACACCCAATCTTCCGCTCATATTGTATGCGCGGGGTCAAGAGAAATCAGAGCCTGAAGCGTAACCGGAGAAGGGCCTTTCCTTCGCTTACGCTTCAGGCTCTGACGAAATTGCTACACGCTGCGGCGCAAACGGCGGCGCTCCGCCTCGCGGATGGTCTTCTCACGTTGACCGCTGGTGGATTCGAAGAGGCTGTAGTAGAAATTGAGATGGGCGTCCGTCATGAACTTGCCGCGCCGCTGCATGACGCGGCCGGCGATGGCGAGAACTTTGCGCAGGTCCCACAGTTCTTGCAGTTGGCCGTACTGCACCTGGCAGAAGGATGGAATCGACGTGGGGAGCAGCGTGCCTGACGGAAGCACATTGGCGAAAGCGCCGATGGTCGAGCCGGTGTTCAAGAGCGCCGCCAGCCCGGTCTTGGTGTGATCGCCGATGTACGAGCTGATCTTGTTGCGTCCCGTGGCCACGCGCTGGCCGTTGATCTGCACCTTAATCAACTCATAGTCGTTGCGCAAGTCGCTTGTGTGCGTGCCCGCGGCCAAGTTTACCCATTCGCCCAGATACGAGTGGCCGAGAAACCCTTCGTGATATTTGTTACTGTACCCCTGGATGATGGATGCCTCGACTTCGCCGCCGACACGGCAACCCGGACCGATCGAGGTGCCGGCGCGTAGCTTGGCGCCGACGATCCAGCTCCCCTGCCCTACGTAGCATGGACCTTCGAGCCGAGTAAATACATGCACGATCGCGCCGTGATCGATCAGCACGGGGCCGTTACGCGTATCGGCGAAAACGAACGGCTCGATCTGAGCGTCCTCGGCAGCGACAAATCGATCGCTCGGACCGACGACGGCAACATGTGACGGCTTCGGCTGGGCCGAGCGAGACGCGCAAAACCACTCAATGTCATTCTTGATCGCTGTGCCGTTCAGATCGACGCATTCCCACAGATAATTCAACATGGCGCCGCTGACGGCGCGCGTCGGCAGAGATTCACTCAAGCTCGCCAACCATGGTTCAACGTCGCCGGCGATTGGCTTTTCTCCTGCCGGCAGTACGGCATAAGCAAGTTGGCCTCCGACCGTGCCGACGTGCGGCGACGAATCGTCGATCGCTACATCCGGCGCCGGCAACCATCGACCGTTGATCCAGGTCGTCGATGCCTGGCTAGGCCAATCGAGATCATTGATCGGCGCGCTCGGCTCGTCCAATCGCCAAAGGTCCACGTGTTCAGACCGAATCCAGAACGCCGTCTCATTTGCCGCGAATTGGCGGCGGAACCGGTCGACAAGGCGCTCGGCGCCGCACCACAGTGCGAATGCAGGCCGCGTCAAGGCAATCGGCTCCAGCGCTGCGACGCCCGAATCCTCAAAGATACAGATGCGCATGAAAAATCGTCCTCGTCCATTCCGTTATCGCGTCATTATTCCACGGTGACGCTCTTGGCCAGATTCCGCGGCTTGTCGATGTCGCAACCACGCAGCAGTGCGACATGATAGGCCAAGAGTTGCAATGGAATTGCCGTCACGAGCGGCTGCAAGTACTCCGGCACGCTCGGAACGCAGATGACATCGTCCGCCTTGGCCTCGACGTGCGGATCGTCGGCGGTCGCAATGGCGATTACCGGCCCGCCGCGCGCCTTGATCTCCTCCAGGTTGCTCATGACCTTGTCGTAAACGCTGCTATGCGGAACCAAGAACACCGACGGCGTGCCTTCATCCACCAAGGCAATCGGGCCGTGCTTCATCTCGGCGGCGGGATACCCCTCGGCATGAACGTAGCTGATCTCCTTCAACTTGAGCGCGCCTTCCAGAGCCATCGGATAGAGATACTGGCGGCCCAGATACAGCATGTTCGACGCCGCTTGATATTTTCGCGCGATGTCCGCGACTTGATCATGGCATCGCAACGTCTCGCGCAGGATATTGGGCATTGCCTGGAGTTCATCGAGTATGCGCCGCCCGGCATGAAAGGACAGGTGCCGCATTCTTCCAAAATGAACCGCCAGAAGCGTGAGGACGGTGACCTGAGCCGTGAATGCCTTGGTGCTGGCGACGCCGATCTCCGGCCCGGCGTGAAGGTAGATCCCGCCATCGACCTCGCGAGCGATGCTACTGCCGACGACGTTGCAGACGCCGATGGTTCGTTGCCCCTTGCGTTTCGATTCGCGAATGGCGGCCAACGTGTCGGCCGTCTCGCCCGATTGCGTGATGCCCACGACGATCGTGTTCTTGTCGATCGGCGGATTGCGATAGCGGAACTCGGACGCGTATTCGACCTCGACCGGCATGCGGGCGAATTGCTCGAAAAGGTGCTCCCCGATCATCGCTGCGTGATAGCTTGTGCCGCAAGCGGTCATGATGATGCGTTCGATTTGCCGTAGTTGGGCGGGATCGAGGTTGAGGCCTTCGAAATGAGCCGTCGCTTCGGCTTCGTCCAACCGGCCGGCCATGGCTCGGTCGATGACATCGGGCTGCTCGTAGATTTCCTTCAGCATGAAGTGCGGAAACTCGCCGAGAGCCGCATCCCCCGGATCCCAATCGAGCGCATGCACATCGGCTGCGGCCGGGTTTTGATCGGCGCCGAATATCTCACAGCGATCGGGGGTGAGGACGCAAATCTGATTGTCTTCGAGATAGATGACCTTTTTTGTGTAGCCGACAAGGGCGCTCGCGTCGCTGGCGAGAAAGTGCTCCCCGTCTCCGAGGCCGATGACCAGCGGACTTCCGAGCCGAGCACCGACGATGAGCCCAGGAAACCGCGGGCTGACGACGGCCAAACCATACGTTCCCTTGAGCAGAGGCAGCGTCTTGCGAACTGCTTCGGCCAGGTCGTCTTTGAGGTTCGCCGCAATGAGTTGTGCGATGACTTCGGTGTCGGTTTGGCTCTTGAATTGGACACCTTGGCCTTGCAGCTGGCGTTTCAGAGCGTCGTAGTTTTCGATGACGCCGTTGTGAACGATTGCGATGGCGCCGTCGCCCCCGAGGTGCGGGTGGGCGTTGGCCTCACTGACGTTGCCGTGGGTTGCCCAGCGCGTGTTGCAGATGCCCATGTTGCCCGCGAGCGGCTGCTGATCGAGCACGGAACGAAGCTCGGCGATGCGTCCGATCGCCTTGCGCACATAAAGTTTGCCGTTGACCGTGGCCACGCCGGAGCTGTCGTACCCGCGATATTCAAGGCGAGCCAGACCGTCGAGCAAGATCGGTTGAGCGGCGCGATTTCCGGTGAATCCGACAATGCCACACATGCAGACCCCTGGACGCTTCCCTTGTGGGCAGGGAATGGGGATCGGGGACCGCGCAGCAAGTATAGGTCGTGGAATGGCGCGATGCCGAAGAATTGGCTACATAAGTGAACCTTTGATCAATGCGTCCTAATTGGACAGCCCCAGGATTCATATTGGCATCGAGCCTGCAACGCAATTCTCGCACGTAACTCCTTTAGTCAACAGTACGTGCACGCATTCGTTGCACGCTCGCACTCGCACACCCCCCTCCCGAAATGCAACGAAAGTGTTCGTTCCCGGCGAGTACAGGTGGCTGGGCCTGAAAACTGGCGCTCTCCAGGTAGAGGCATCGGTCATCGCTCTCGCTTCGCGGTCTCGCGCTGTTTTCTGTACGGAGACAATCGCGCAAAACCGCCGACCGAGCGCGATCTCGCCCGAAAGCGACACATAGAATAGCTCTATGACCGAGCCGCTGGCATTCCTGAACGGTCGGCTGTTGGCCCAGTCCCAGGCACATCTGACCTTGCACGATGCGGGCTTCGTTTTCGGCGCGACGGTAACGGATCTGTGTCGCACGTTTCGCCACAAGCTCTACCGCTTTGAACCACATTTGGCGCGATTCCGTGCCAGTTGCCGATCGGCGTCCATTGACCTCGCATTCGATGACGCGACCATCACTGACCTGGCAAAAAAGCTTATTCAGAACAATGCCGAACTCGTAGACGCGAAGGACGACCTGGCGTTGGTCCTGTTTGCAACGCCGGGGCCTGTGGGTTTCTATCTTGGCGAGCCGACAAGGCCCGGTGAAAAGCCGACATTCGGCATGCATACCTACCCATTGCCCTTCACTCGTTATCGTCCCTGGATTGAGCACGGCATCGCGCTTGCGACTCCAAGGGTCCGCGCGGCGCCGACGACCTGCGTCGATCCTCACATCAAACAGCGAAGCCGAATGCACTGGTGGCTGGCGGAATGTGAAACTCGTCGCACGAATCCAGGGGCACAGGCACTCCTGCTTGATTTGGCCGGGAACATCACTGAAACGGCATCAGCGAATGTCGTGCTAGTGAAAAACGGCGTCCTTGTCGCGCCTCCGCTCGGGAGCGTTCTTGAAGGCGTCAGTCTCGGCGTCGTTTCCGACTTCGCCGCCGCGCTGGGGCTGGGCATGGAACGTCGGTCAGTCACACTTGCCGACTGTTATGCGGCCGACGAGGCGATCCTCACGTGCACGACCTATTGCATCGCAGGCGTTCGACAGATAAACCATCAAGCGATCCAATGTCCTGGGCCGATTTTGGAACGCTTGCACACTGCGTGGAGTGCCGAAGTTGGCCTGGACATTCATGGGCAGATCCTGGGCAGTCCGTGATTAGGCGGACGTTCCTGAGGCGTGATTGCAATACGAAGAATCAACACGATGACAAAGACGATTCAATCCTACGATGGTGTGCTGTTCGATTTCGATGGCACGCTGGCCGATAGCTATGCAGCGATCGCATGTAGCGTCAATCATGTGCGTGCTCAGCGGGGCATGCCGCCGATGACGATCGACGAAGTAAAGCAGTTCGTGGGCCGGGGACCGCATTATTTGCTGACACACACGGTTCCGGGAGGCGCCTTGGAGGACAATCTGGCGTGCTATCGCGTGCATCATCCCGAAGTGATGCTGAAAATGACCGAGTTGCTGCCGGGCGCGGCGGCGTTGATTCGATTGCTGCATGAGCGAGGCAAAAAGATCGGCTTATGCAGCAACAAGCCCAGTGGTTTCTCACGTCAGTTGCTGGCGCACTTTTCGCTGGCGAACTGCTTTGATGTCGTGCTGGGCTCGGACGACGTGCCGAATCCCAAGCCGGCGCCGGACATGGTCCTCCGTGCCATCGACAAGCTGATGATGACGAAAAGTCGTGTGATCTACATCGGCGATATGGTCGTCGACATTCAGACGGCGCGAGCGGCCGGCGTGGGAGTCTGGGCCGTCTCCACCGGCTCTGAAAGTCGTCACGCCCTCGTTGACGCCAAACCGGACCGGCTGCTCGGCAGTCTGCAAGAACTGGTCGCGGAGATCGGCCCGGTGTGATATGCTGAAGAAGGTCAATTTTGCGATCGCATTTCGCCGTGCGAACGCCAAACGAAGCATGAGGAGCACGCACGCTGATGCCGCGGTTGCTGGTGATTCGAGGAGCGGACGAAGGCAAGCAGTTTGACCTGACCGAAACGGTCGTGTCTCTCGGACGAGATGCGTCCAACGCCATCCGCTTGCACGACACCGAGATCTCGCGCCAGCACGCCGAGTTGCGCATCGTCGACGGCGGCTTCACGCTCACCGATCTGGGCAGCGCCAACGGAACCTTCGTTAACAATACGCGCATCACGCAAGCTCCACTTCACACCGGCGATCACATAGCCATCGGCCAGACGGTCCTCGTCTTCAGCACGCGCCGCGACGACAGCACGCACCATGCCAGCGGACTTGCCGAAAAAATCGATCTCATCACACGCAGCGACGTCGAGTTGTCGTCAGCCATCATCAAGTCGATCGGGGAAAGCGAGGGGAGCCGCATTCTCACGCATCCCGAGAAGAATTCGCCCTGGCTGCGCAGCGCTCTCGCCAACCTGACCATTATGTACGAGGCGAGCCAGGCGATCAGCCACATTCTGGATCTCGATCAACTGCTGACAACGATCCTCGAGTTGTTCTTCCGGACCATCCCCGCGGACCGCGGCTGCATTCTTCTTCGAGGTCACGATTCCAAGACATTGGAGCCTCGTGCCCTTCATTGGCGTAAAGCGGAGGATCGGCAATCGCGATTTCCGCTTTCGCGCACAATTCTCGATCATGTCATGCAGCAGCGCCTCGGTGTGCTTGTCTCGGATGCCGCCCACGATGAACGCTTCCGTAGCGGGCAGAGCATCATCGAGCTCGGTATTCGCGAAGTAATTTGTGTGCCGATGAAGGGCCGGCACGATTCCATCGGCGTCTTGTACCTGGACACGCAAACGCCGCACCGCGAACTCGTAGACAACCAATCAACCACTGGAAAACTGACCGAGGATCATCTGGCATTAGCGATTGCTATTGCGCACCAGGCCGCCCTTGCTGTCGAAGAGACGCATTACTACCAGGCTATGATTCAAGGCGAGCGGTTGGCCGCAATTGGTCAGACCATCGCCGCGATCTCGCACCACATCAAGAACATTTTGCAAGGGTTGCGCTCCGGCAGCGACATTCTTAGGATGGGGCTCAGGGACAAGAACGAAAAATTGATCGAACAGGGCTGGCGCATTGCAGAGAAGAATCAGGCGAAGATTTACGATCTCGTGATGGACATGCTCAATTTTTCTAAAGAGCGCGTCCCGGCTGTTGAGCCAACCGATCTCAACGATGTCGTAAAGGATATTTTCGAGCTGCTGACGCCGCGCGCCAAAGAACGCAATGTGAAATTGGAGATGAGCGGTGCCGAGGGGCTGCCCATCGTGCAGGTCGATTCAGAGGGGATTCATCGGGCCTTGCTGAATATTGTTGGCAACGCGCTGGACGCGGTGGAGGATCGGCCTGAGCCGCAGGTAACCATAAGCACACGCCTTGCCGAGGAAGGTTGGGTGCGCATTGTTGTGCTCGATAACGGGCCCGGCATCGCGCCGGAGAAAATCGAGGACATCTTCAAGCCGTTCGTCAGCAGCAAAGGCTCGCGCGGCACCGGGCTCGGTTTGCCGGTGAGCCGAAAGATACTGCGAGAGCACGGAGGCGACTTGGTGGTGCAGAGCCAACCCGGCGTCGGGAGCAAGTTCATCTTGAAGCTGCCGATCAAGAGCCCGTTGAGCGGCGATCCGAGCGTGACGTCGGCGGACCTCGCGGCGCTGCCGCCGGAGCCGGATTGATTCTGAGCCACTCGCGTCTATGACGCGAAGCTATTCGTTGCATATTTCCCATTCTTCACATCCTCCGTGGCAAACTGGCCTGGAATCGCACAAACGATTTGATTATCGTCCCGGCGTGTTTGTGCACGGATGGTCCGTTGCGAAAGGACTCGCCATGACGCCGAGCTGCAAGACTATTTGGAGAATTGCCACGCTTGCACTCGTTGTCGGCATGACGGGCTGCAGCGAATCGTCGCCATTCCGGCTGGCCGGCCTACGCCGCGATCGACCCGAGGCGCCACCGAAGCCTGCGCCGGGGTTGTTTATTCCAGATCCTCCCAAGCAGCTTCCTGATCGCGATCCGGGCGTGAAGCCGGCGGGATTCGTGGATCCACCGGGCAATCCAAAACCAGTGCTAGAGCCAGGCATCACGCTCGTGGAACAGCCGCTGCGAGCAATCTTTGATCGTGCCGCCAAGACCTCCGCGAACATGGAGGGGTATAGCTTTCGCCTGAAGAGCCGCGAGGTCGTCGGTAACAAAAAGCACGTCGAGGAATTGATCCAGGTGCGGGTCCGTCGCGAGCCATTTAGCGTGCACCTGCAATTCCTTGGAGAGAAATCGAAGGGGCGCGAAGTCATCTACGTACATGGCAAGTTCAAGAACGAAATGCAGGTGCTGCTCGCTGCCAATGATCGCTTCGCGTTGTTCGGCCGGCGGCAGAGTATATCGCCGAACGATCCGATGGTGCGTTCCGAGAGCCGCTACCCGATGACGGACGCTGGTTTCGCCGCCCTCGTCGAGCGATTCGGCCGTCTTGTCGTCATCGCGGAAAAGGGCGATCCGCGCGACGGCGCAGTGAAGTATCTGGGACGTGCGAAACGCCCGGAGTTCCAGGGCCAGCTCCTCGACTCTGTGCATCAATCGATCCCACCGAACGGCGACCCACTCTTTGCTCGCGGCGGCAACCGCTGGTGGTTCTTCGACCCGGCAAGCGGTTTGCCCGTACTGATCATCGCCCACGATCCCTCCGGCGAAGTCGAGTATTATTGCCACGACCAGATTCAATCCCCGCTCAATCTGAGCGACCTTGATTTCAATCCTGATCGCCTGTGGCGGAAATGATGTAACTCCTTGGCTCAAAGAACACAAAACCCCAGGGAAGCACGCCATCGCGCATCCTGGGGTTCTCGTTGATCCAGAGAATCCAGCAGCCTTTCGGCTGCTGGCGTCGTGGAAATTTTAATTCAACTCGCCGATCGGCTCGATGCTTTGATCGACCAGGTACTGGGGACGGCCGTTGGGGTCGAAGATACGGGTTTCGCCGGGGTTGAGGCCGATGTTGCGGTAGAGGGTGGCGAAAACCTCCTGGAACTTGACGGGACGTCGCGCCGCGGTGCCGCCGGTGCGATCGGAGGCGCCGATGACCTGGCCGGTTCGCATGCCTCCGCCGGCCATGAGCGCACAACTCAGTTGCGGCCAATGGTCACGGCCTTCAGTGTTGTTGATGCGTGGCGTGCGGCCGAACTCGCCCCAGACGACGATCGACACGTCGTTGAGCAAGCCCCGAACATCAAGGTCTTCGACCAGCGCCGACACGCCTGCGTCCAACAGCGGCATGTTGCGTCGGCTTTCGACGAAGTTCTTGCCGTCCGGGCCGTGCCAATCCCAGCGGCTGAAGTTCAACGTCACCACGCGAGCGCCGGCTTCGACCAATCGGCGGGCGATGCAGAAATTGCGCACCATGCGAGGCGCGCCGTCGCGTTCAAATGCCGGGTCGTTGAAGCCATAGCGTTCAACGACCCGGCGATCTTCTTTGGAGAGATCGAGAGCGTCGACCAAACGCGATGAAGTGAGAATGCCGAGCGCCTGTTGCTGGAACGAGTCGATGCCGTCCATGGCGCCGGAGCGATCGATGTCCCGGCGCATGCCGTCGAAGGAGCGCATCAGGCTCATGCGATCGTTAAGGCGTTCCATGGTGACGCCGTTGAGCGTCATGTTTGCGGCGGCCATGTTGTTGCGTCCGCCGACGAGGTTGAACGGGTTATGTCCCATGCCGAGGAACCCGCCGTGATACGGGTCGCCCCACCGCGATTCGCCTGTAGCGTACATCAGCGCCACGTTGGGCGGAATTGACTGATTGACCGGTCCCTGGAAACGCGACACCCACGAGCCCATCATCGGCCAATAGGCTTCCTTTTGCGGATCCTTGCGCCGCCCGGTCATGCACTGGTAGCCATCATGTCGGCCATCGGCATCAACGATGGAGCGGACGAAAACGAACTTGTCGGCGTTGGCGGCGATGCGCGGGAAGAGTTCACAGATCTCGATGCCGTTGACGTTCGTTCGGATTGGATTGAATTCACCGCGGATTTCGCGAGGCGCTTCGGTCTTGATGTCCCACATGTCCTGGTGCGGCGGGCCGCCGGGCAGGTAGATATTGATGATCGCTTTGTGCTGCGTGCCTCGCCCCTGGTTCACCTCCGCGCGGAGCAGGTCGGGGAGCATCAGCCCGCCTGCAATGGTTCCGCCGATGGTAAGGAAGTCGCGACGGTTGAGCCCATCGCAGAATCCGCCTTGGGTGTGTGGTTTGGAAAAGATGGTCAGCATGGTTTCTCCGTCAGAGCCTGAAGCGCAAGCGAAGGAACGCAAACCGGCGGGAAGGAAGGCAAGCAGGTGTGCTATGGCACGCTGGCCTATACCTATCATATCGGCCAACAACCTGCAAGAGCTTGCATGCAGAATTCTCGGTGGCGGAATTGAGAGGCGTCACCGAGACTTGGGATACGAGGAAGCCTCATGCTACATGGCTTTTGGCAGAGTGGATGTGCCCAGAACGGCATCGGCGAGCGCCTCGGCCCCGCCACGACGGCTGACTTCAGAAACGTCGTTGGGACGTGAGTCATGCGGTTCGTCGGTGACGACAAAAACGCGCACATCGCAGCGTGCGTCGGTCACCGGCCAGCTGGCAGATTCCAGGAGAGCCTCGTCGAGAACCACCACATTCGGCTGATATTCATGGACCAGTGCGCGAGCTTCGTCGCCGCTGGCGACCATTTGCACTTCCCAGCCGAGCCGGCGAAAATAACGCCCGCATTCCGAGGCGTACGCGCCGTCCGCATAGGCCAGGAGAAGTCGAGGGCGACCACTGAATTCCGTTGAAAATCTTCCTTGCATCGTTCGTTTTCCTTGTCTGTCCATTGCTCTCATTTTGTTGCCAATCGTTTGATTAGTTTCCTTAAATATACGACAGGTTTCATGTCGTTTGGGTTCGAATATTGCGAAAAACACACGAAGAAACGGCAATCAGGCCAGCTTTTCGTGGAAGAATCCTATCGTGATCCCTAAATAATTCCTAGCCGAAGCGTCGGTCCGCGCGCTCGGGCGACCAAAAGACGCCGCAATGCAGTTGTCCTTGCGCGGATTGAGGTTGGGCGGCGGGAAATTGAGTTCAATCAACCGTTCCGGAGTCCAAACCGTGGCCAAGAAGACCAGCAGCGCCAAGTCCGTGGACAAGTCCAGTCAAAACATTATACGCAGCATTGTCAATGGCAGCGGAGGAATTTACAACTTGGCGCCCAGTTGGGTGCCTCGGTCCTTTCTCACTCCGGGCCGTCGTCTCAAGCTCCACGTAGATGACATTTACGCCTACGGCGCCAACCGCGGCGGCATCGACGAACGCTGGTTCGCTTCCACGACTCCTGCCGCCAATCAAGGCGCCGCGTGGGATGAAGGGCTCAGCTACGTCGTGTACGACGGCCGAAAGGCTGCTACGCTCAAGGAGATCATCGAGCATGAGAAGGGGAGCCTGATTGGCGCCGACATTTGGAATCGCTACCAACGTTGGCCGGTTTACTCCAAGTTTTTCGACAACATGGGACCGATCCCGCATCACATGCATCAGAACGCTTCCCAGGCCGTGCTCGTCGGTCAACAGGGCAAGCCCGAATCGTACTACTTTCCACCGCAATTGAATTACACCGGCAACAATTTCCCGTACACTTTCTTCGGCCTGGAACCGGGCACGCAAAAGTCCGATGTTCGCCGTTGCCTGGACAACTGGAACAAAGGCGACAACGGCATTCTCAACTACAGCAAGGCCTATCGCCTCCAACCCGGCACCGGCTGGCTTGTGCCTCCGTGTGTGCTCCACGCTCCCGGCTCGCTCGTGACCTACGAGCCACAGTGGGGCTCCGACGTGTTCGGCATGTATCAATCGATGGTCGAAGGCCGCTACGTTCCCTGGGAACTGCTGGTCAAGGACGTGCCGACGAAGTATCACAAAGACCTCGATTACCTCGTCGATCAGCTCGACTGGGACGCCAACGTCAATCCGAACTTCAAGGACAGCCATTACCTCGAGCCGATCCTCACCTCCGGCGGCGCCAAAGCTGGCTATGAAGACAAGTGGATCGTCTATGGCAAGGTCGCGGGCCAGGAACTCTTCAGCGCCAAGGAATTGACCATTCAGCCCGGCACTAAGATCACGGTGAAGGATAACGGCGCCTACGGCCTGATCGCCGTGCAAGGCTGCGGCACGATCAACGGTCGACGTCTGCAGACACCAGCCATGATCCGCTTCACCCAGCTCACGGAGGACGAGTACTTCGTCGGCTATGGCGCCGCTCGCGGGGGCGTCAGCTACGACAACACCGGCGACGAGCCCCTGGTCATCCTGCGTTACTTCGGCCCCGACACGAACCCGCATGCGCCGAAGATCGGTGACGGGAAGAAGAAGTAGTTGGCAGTTGTCGGTTGCCAGTTGTCAGGTGGCAGTTGTCGGTTGACAGTTGCCATTCGACGGCTTCCATTCAACTGGAGCCTGCCATGAAGCAAAGTTACAAAGACTTGATTGCTTGGCAGAAGGCCATCAAGTTGGCGACGGACGTTTATCGACTCACGCACGCTTTCCCGAAAGAAGAGATGTATGGCTTGTGTAGCCAAATTCGACGGTCGGCGGTCTCTGTGCCGAGCAACAGCGCCGAGGGTCAGGACCGTTTGTCGCGGGGCGAATTTCGCCAATTCTTGGGAATGGCCAGGGGATCTCTTCATGAGCTAGAAACTCAGTTGATCAGCGCACGTGATCTCGGCTATGTCGACACGACCAACCCAATATTCGAACAACTGAATGAAGTCGCGCGAATCCTCAACGGCCTCCTCAGCTCGCTCGAAGCCAAAATCGACAGACAACCCGACAACCGACAACTGACAACTGCCACCTGACAACTGACAACCGACAACTGGAGTTCTCTCATGCCAAACACCTATCCCAAACTTCACAACGCCACCTGGCCCGGCGTCGTCGGCAAGGGCTCGCCTGACGCGGAACCGTTCATCGATCTCGACACGATGATCAACCTGACCGCCGCCGCCAATGTCAACGGCGTCAAATTCGACGGCGTCGATCTCTTTCTGTTTGCGCCGCATGTCGACATCGATTCGGCCGATGACGACCTGAAGCGTCTCGCCGACAAAGTGCGGGCCAAGAACCTCGTTATCGGCTCCGTCGTTGCCCCTGTCTGGGGCGGCACGGGCGGCGGGTCGGCCATGGGGGGCGACGTTGATCGCAAGAACTTTCTCACCCAGGTCCGTAAGGGCTGCCGTATCGCCAAGAAACTACGTGAAATCGGCGCTCGGCCCTATGGCATCGTCCGCATCGACTCCGCAGGCGGCCCGGGCGATTGGGCCAAGGATCCCGAGACTAATCAAAAACGCATTGCCGAAACGTTCCGCATGGCCTGCGACATCGCCGCCGATCACGGCGAACGCCTTGCTGCAGAGGGCGAGATCTGCTGGGGCGGCATGCATAGCTGGAAACGCATGCTGCAACTGATCGAACTTACCGATCGTCCCGGCACGCTCGGCTTCCAGGCCGACATGGCCCACACGCTGCTCTACACGCTTGGCTACAATGCTCCCGAAGATCGCATCGTCCCGGAGAACTTCAGCTGGGACGCCGCGACTCTGGATCGATCGCTGGCCACGTTGACCGCGGCCCTTCGTCCGTGGACCATCGACTTCCACATCGCTCAGAACGATGCCACCGTCAAAGGCTCCGGAAGTCACGACAAGACCGGCCGACACTGCCCGCCCGACGATCCCAACGGCAAGCTCAAGATCGCTCACCACGCCGGCTTCTGGATGCGCGACAGCTACGGAAACCCAACCAAGAAGTTCAAGCACGTCTGCTGGGACGGCTGCATGTTCCCCAACGCCATGATGATGAAGCCGGACACCTGGAACAAGACCCTGGCTACCATGATCGCCGTGCGCGACGCGCATGGCTGGAATTGACCGGCGTTCGATCTTCTTCCAACACCCGATGTCACGGGAGAGAATCGCCCGACGCCAGGTGGTACCGGAGCAGCCTTCCTTTCTTCCCAATCCGAAGTTCTGGGCAAGATTGGCCAGGGAATTGCCAGTCAGTCGAAATCGACGACGAGCCAACACCACGGGATCCATGAGCGGTCGGGCGGGCGGATCGGGAAGACCGTGCATCTTAGCCCGCGTCGAAAGGAACGGGATATCGAAGTCCCTCCCATTATGGGCCACGATGAACTCCGCCTTCCCCATCTCCTTAGACAATGCTACGATCACTCCTGCATCATTATCTAAATCTCTAGGAAAGGTAGAATTGTAGTCTCTCTGGGAGATAATGGAGGGCTGGCGCATACCAGGCCTCCAGTAAGCAGCACAGAGAATAGCACCAAAGTCAGCGTTCAGGTTGCTCGTTTCCAGGTCGAGAACTGCGGGAAGGAAGGAAGGCAGCGGAGGTTCCTATGGCGCGCTGGGCGTCACGTCCCAGCGCATCCTGTGTGTTCGCTGACATGCCGTTGACAATCATAAACCGGCTCGGCAATTCGGCGACGAGGCAGCGCTCCATCAGGTGCAGGAAGTCGCGGTCGGAGAGCCACATATTGCGGAACCACTCGCCGCGCTCGGCGGTTTCGCGCACAACCATGGTAGTGGTGAGTGACAAGTGGTGAGTGGCGAGAGAAGAAGTCCAATCTTATTCTCACCACTCTCCACTCACCACTCGTCACTCACACGGCGACAGCGAAGCTCGTTCGGCCGTATCGCGAAACCTTTCACTCCACTTCGAGGTAGCATTTACCGGTGGAGAGTGGCGAGTGACGAGTGGAGAGTGGCGAGAATAAGATTGGACTTCCTCTCTCGCCACTCTCCACTCGTCACTCGCCACTACTTGACGCCTGCTGTATCGTAGTCCTACACCATCTAGGACCCGGAGAATGAACCCATGACACGCTGCCTTCTGGCTGTCATCACCCTCTTTGGCCTGTGCGGGATCGCGACGGCACAGGACACACCGGTCAACTTCGCCGAGCATGTCGCGCCGATCATCTTCGACAAGTGTGCCGCCTGCCACCGTCCCGACGAGGTAGGGCCGTTCTCGCTGCTCACCTACAGCGACGTGCGCAAGAAGGCCAAGATCATCCAGCGCGTCACCGAACAGCGCAGCATGCCGCCCTGGCATCCCGAGCACGGCCACGGCGAATTTCGCAACGAACGACGCCTGAACGATGCGCAGATCGCCACGATCAAGCGCTGGGTCGAAAGCGGCATGGCCGAGGGCGACGTGGCCAAGCTCCCAAAGCTGCCCGCGTTCCCCGCCGGCTGGCAGCTCGGCAAGCCCGACCTGGTGGTCACCATGGACCGGGCCTTTCAGGTGCCCGCGACCGGCCGCGACATCTATCGCAACTTTGTCCTGCCGCTCAATCTCAAGGAAGACAAGTGGGTGACCGCAGTCGAGCTGCGGCCGTCGGCCCGCTCGGTCGTGCACCACGTGCTTTACTTCCTCGACACGACAGGCAAGTCGCGAGCCAAGGAACCCAAGACCGGCCAGCCGGGTTTCGGCGGCGCAGGCCTGCAGTTCGGCGCCCGTAGCGTCGGCGGCTGGGCCGCCGGCCGCACCGCAGAACACCTGCCGCTCGACCTCGGCCTGCACTTCCCCAAGGGCTCGGACCTGATCCTGGCCTCGCACTTCCATCCTTCCGGAAAGGCCGAGCAGGAGAAGACCACGGTCGGCCTCTACTTTGCCAAGAAAAAGCCCGAGCGAACGCACATTGTCTTTCAGGCGCCGCCCTTCTTCGGTATCGCCGCCGGCATCAACATTCCCGCCGGCAAGAAGGACTACAAGGTACGAGCCAAGCACAAGGTGCCCGTCGACATCGAGCTCGTCACGATTCACGGCCACGCCCATTACATTTGTCGCACGATGAAGGCAGTGGCCACATTGCCCGACGGCAGCACCAAATCCTTGATCTCGATTCCGAAGTGGGACTTCAACTGGCAGGACTCTTACACCTACAAGGAACCGGTCAAGCTGCCGAAGGGAACGACCATCGACGTCGAGCTGACCTATGACAATTCGGCCGACAATGCGGCCAATCCATTCAACCCGCCCAAGCAGATCCGCTGGGGCCAGCAATCGACCGACGAGATGGGCAGCATCATCTTCGGCTGCGTGGCCGCCAACGAGAGCGAAGTGGGGGCGTTGCGAAAGTCGAGCCTGGGGCTGCCGTTCAAGTTGAAGCAACCGAACTAACTCCGCTTGCGTTTAGCGTTCGCGCGACCATTCGCCGACAGTACGCTGCGAACGCTAAACGCAAGCGTGTCATTTTCGTGGAATCAAGCATGCTGCGTTGGGGCTCACTTCTGATACTGGCAGCTGTCGGCGGCGCTCCTGCCAATGACAAGTCGCGACCCACTACCTTCGTTGATATTCGTGGAGCGAAACACACGCCGCTCGACACGAAGGACGCAAAGGCAACCGTCCTGTTCTTCGCCGTCACCGATTGCCCGGTCGTGAACTACTTCACCTCGGAAATCAACAGCATCGTGAAGGACCACACTTCGAAGGGCGTACGGTTCTTCGTCGTGCACGTCGACCCGGACCTCACGCCCGAAGCGGCCCGCAAGCACGCCAAGGAGTACGGGCTCACCTGTCCAATCCTGATCGACGCGAAGCACGAGCTCGTCAAGGCAACGCGAGCCACGATCACGCCAGAAGCCGCCGTCTTCACGCCGGACGGCAAGCTCGTCTACATCGGCCGCATCGACGATCGCTACGTCGAGCTGGGCAAGCGGCGCATCGAGCCGACGCGGCGCGACGTGCGCGAGGCGCTGGCCGCCATCCTCGCAGGCAAACCAGTCAAGGAAGCGCGGACACAGGCAATCGGTTGCCCCATTCCGGAACTGACGGAGAGAAAATAGTTTAGCGGGGAGCCGGAGGCGACCGCGTCGAGCTTGCCTGAGTGGGTTCATAAGGCCGATATAGCACTGTATGGCCTTCCTTCCTTGAATGCACCGGCCGGCCTTCCGCGGGCATTTTACAAATTATCGTTTTGTCTCCGATAACGAGAATCGCAGGATGCGACCGGAGAACTTGAACTCTCCCACCCACAGATATCCGTTGCCGAAGGCGACGCTGCCAGGCATGAAGAGTCGATCACCGCCAATGGCCGCCTTGCGTTCGGAGTCGTTTTTCTGGCCGAGGATTATGTCCGCCGCTTTGCCGGAGATCGCGTCGGCGAGCTTCGACCAGACCAACACGCGGTGATTGCTGGTGTCCGCAACGATCATTCGGCCTTCACTTATGATGCACTTCGCGGGCAAGTTCATGCGACCCGGTCCGCCGATGGAAATCGGTTTGGGGTTTTTCAGCAGATCGGCGACGCGATAGAGTTGAATCTTCGATCCCTCGAACGGTGCGACCGCGAGATATTCACCGTTGCTCGACAAACGTCCGGGGCGATGGACTTCGAGCGTTTGCACCGGCTCAGCGCGTCCATCCGGTATCCCCTTCCAGATCGACACGCGGTTTGCTTCGCGATCAGCGACGTAGAAATACTGATTGTCGAGAGCCACGCCCGTGATCTGGTTGAAGGTCACACTGCCGATGCGTTGTCGCAGTTCGACATCGGGTTTCTGGCCATTTATTGGAAGTTCTTTCCATATATAGATCGACCGTTGACCGCCGAGAACGAGCGTATTCTTGAACAACGCATTATCCCACGCACCCTCCGGCAATTGATACTCGAAATCGGGTTTCGCGCCGCTCCGGTCGGGCAGTTGTTTCCAGACGTACAGCGTTCGGTCGAAATCGGAGGAGGCGAACAGGCTCTTGCCGTCGGTCGCGACGACCGGATTGGTCATCAGAAAGTTATCCCGCAGAGTGTCCTTTTCGGGCGTGTTGCTACCAATGGCGAAGTCGGGTTGCGTTGCATCCTTGGCGGGTCGGCGGTTCCAAACCAGAATATTATTGCCGTTATAATTACAAGCGTACATCCGTTCGTTGGCGAACACCACGTCCGGGCCGTCGCCGTTGCGATACGAGTTCGGCGTCAGTTCGACCGCCACGTTCGCGGTACTCTCGGCGGGCAATGCATCGTAAAGGTAGAGTTTCCTCATGCCCGCGAGCGTCAGCTTTCCATCGGATGCGATCGAACCTTTCACCCATTCATGCCAGACGAAATCGGGTTTGGCATCTGAACTCTTGGGAAATTCCTTCCAGACCATCGTCGCCGGTCGGCTGCGTTCGCCGTAGTTGTGGTCGCTCAAAGCGAACCACGTTCCGTTGCTCGTGATGCCACGGGGCGTTCCGCAGTCGGCTGGCGTCAGGATCCGATCCGGGGGACGATTATTTTCGCCCGGAATTCTATCCCAGATCAGCACCGCACTCCCGTGGGTCGCCACCACCGCCAGTTTTTGGCCATCCGTCCAGACGCCCCACGGCCAACCCAACCGGTGAATACGTTTACGACCCGTTTCGCTCCGGTCCGGTTGAAACGGGAGCTTACCCAGATCGACCACCCAATCGGCGCTCGCACCGCTCTTCTTCGGGAATGTCTTCCACACCAGCACACGATCGTTCTGCGTGTCCGCGACCGCGACGACTTTGCCATCCGGCGAGATCGAAACATTCGAAGGCCAGTTCAACTGATGGAGGCCGTTTCCCGGGTCGTTCGTTTCGAAGTTCGCCTGACCGAGCACGAAATCCGGCTCGGAGTTCTTTGCCGGTGCGGATTTCCACACGAGTACGCGATTGTTATTGCGGTCGCACACCAGCAGGCATTTGCCATCGCTGGCCAGACCCGCTGGATGGTTGAAGAGCAACGGCCCGCCGGAGGAATTGAAATCGAATCCGGATAACATCAGATCGGCTTTCTGGCCTGTGCGAAACTCGCCTTTGGCGACTCCCGGTGCTACGGGATAGTCTGATTCGATCTTTCGAACGCCCGGTTCTCGGGGTGGGAATCGCGGTTCCTGCCCAACCGCAGGAATGACAATTGCGAGCACCAAAGCCAAGCTATGTAAGCGTTTCATGGTTCACCTAGTTTTTTTATGCGACACTTGTTTCCCATTTTTCGTCACCGGTCACTTGGACGCAGCTTTCTCGTATGCGGCCTTGAGCGCACTGCGATTGGCCTCGCTCATCTTCGGGCCAATCGACGGAAAAGGAATGCCGTCGTCCTGCAGGTAATTGCGTTTGGCTTTGCCCTCGAACCAGCGATCATTTCCGTGGAGACCGATGAGTTGGCAGCGGAAGACGCCAACAATGCCAGGATGCGTCAGCGCGGCGGTGAGCCACTTTGCGGAGTCATCAGCGGCGTCGGCCTCCTTCTTGATGCGTCCGTGCTCGGATTCAAAGGTCTCACCGAGGCTGAAGGGAGCGGCCCAATCAACGACGAGGATGGGTTTGCCGGTCATTTTCAGTTCGTGGTCCCAGCCATCGGCCTGAAACTGCTGCCACTCCGGCGGCCGATGTCGTGAGAGAATGAGGGCCTGCGTGCAGAAGACATCGACGTGTTTTCCAACGGCCTTCAAAACGGTGTCGGGAGCTTTGCGCAGAACGAAACGCTCGCCAAAAAACAGATGATTGGGGGCCCCTTCTTTCACTGCCGCTTTGAGCCGGGTGTAGAGCGTGTCGGCCGCGAGACCGAGGAACTCCTGATCGCTGCCACCCGCCTTGCGGTGCTCCATGAGCCGCTTCTTGCCTGGAGCGGAGTCGTCGAGCGATTCAAAGTACGCGATGCGTTTCTTGCCCCACTCGGGTTGATCGGCAAACGCGACACCGAGCACGAAGGGATCTTTGGCGAAGGTTTTGCACTCGCGGACGACGTGCGTGTACAGTTTGTCCTGCCATGCAGAATCGAAGACATCGAACTGATAGTTGGCGGCCCCTTGCGGGTAGGTCACATTCGCCACCCATGGCATTTTGGCTTGCAACTCCGGCCAAAACGGAGCGTAGGCTTCGCCAGCGTTGAGACCAAGGTCGCGAATGGTCTGCGTGAGAGCTTCACCGGCTTTCTTTCGATCGCCCTCGAAGCGTTTCAACAACTCCCTCGACTGTCCCTGCATGAACTTGCCGATATAATTCGCCCCGAGCGCGAGGTAACCGTGTCCCTCGGGCGTGATGAACATCCAGCGGTCCTTCACTTGCTCGACGCGGAAGAAACCGGTGGCCTGCCGCTTGATGGCTGACGTGCCGCCAAACCGATCGATGGCTGGCTCGGCCGCGCGAAGCAGGTTGGTCGCCAGCAGTGTGATACAGCAAACGAGAAGATGTACGTTCATGTTCAAGCCCTTGTGACGCTCCTTGCCTGTTTCTCAAACGTCAATCCAGCGCCACCAGCACGCGGAACTGATCGACCGCCCAGAGGCGCGAGTAGTAGTGCCGTGAGGAGGGTGAGAATGTGTTTCATGCTTACTTCCCGGTTTTCGCTCTCGGTGCTTTTACGGTCTCGTAGAGTTTGGCAAGCAAGTGGCGATTGGCTTCGGCGGTCAATTCGATGAGCTTAATGTAGGCTGATTCGTCGTTCCGCAACAGGCCCGGCCGGCGGTAGTCGCGGGTGGGGATGTCGTCGATGTAAGTGCACCGGCGCTTGCCGACGATGTAGGGCTTGGCAATCGCCGCTTCCAGAAACGCACGATGCGCCTCGCCGCTCTTCCGTTCGTCGGTGCGAGTTACGTGGCAGACACCGACGCAAGCAAGGCGATGTTCCCAATCTGCGTCGGTCCGCCCCACCGAGGGCGTCGGCAGCTTGCCGGCGGGTCAGGCCCGCGAAGTTGCGGAGCTTCACGAGTTGGGCGGCCTGCTCGTCGTGGCGCTCCAGGTCTTGAATAGCCTCATCGAGCGCAATCAGTTCGCCGGGGCGGCCCTCGCTGACCACCACGCCCTCGTCCAAGGGAACGCGCTGGCCGTCGCCGCCGTGCTTGGCCGCGGCCTTGCGGCGGGCGCTGTCGACCAGGATGCGGTGCATCGACTCGGCGGCGGCGAATTCGGCCGCACCATCTACAGCCAGGGCAACCTGACCGCCACCGACCATGGCCGCGATTATCATGGCCGTTGCTTCACGACCTGGTTCGCCGGCGGCGGCGTCAAGTCCGGCGTCACCGATGACTTCTCGTACAACATCGTCGAAAACCCCGTCCACATTCGCGATCTGAACGCCACCATTCTGCACTGCCTCGGCATCGACCACCGATGCTTGACCTTCCGCTATCAGGGGCTCGATCAACGCCTGACGAGTGCCGAGGAGGCGCGGGTCGTCAACGAGATATCGGCTTAGGGCCTCGTCGCACCCTTGATTTTGGGGTTGTGCCGCATCCTGCATCTGCGTCAAAACTTCGATTTTGGGGACGACTTGGAACGAATCTCGGCAAAGAAGCTCTTGGAGCCCAGTACCTTGCGCTGATTCGTTGTATGCACAGACAGATACGGGCGTGACCTCAGCCTTATCAATAGGCGCTGCTTCGAGATACGATTCAACCCGGGTGATCAGCACTTGATCGCAGCGCGTTGAGCACTTGTCGCATTAGCGATCCCCTTTTTTTAGTTTGCTTTTTTCTTCTTGTCCTTGGCATAAGGCCTGAGCGGCAGCACGTGGCTGCGCTCGGCCCAAGCTTGCCAGCGCGCGGCGAGCTCCCGAACGCGCTCGGGTTGATCCTTCGCAATATCCGTGGACTCGGCGCGATCCGCTTCAAGGTTGTAAAGTTCCCAGGGCCCGGGATGCTTGGCGACGAGTTTCCAAGGATGAACGAGGACCGCCTTGTTGCCTTCGTGCTCCCAATATATCGCTTCGCGCTCGATGGCTTTGCCGGCGAACGCGGGGACCAGGCTTTTCCCTTCCAGCGGCGTGACCTTGTTTCCTTGGTGCTCCGTGGGATACTTGGCGCCGGAAACGTCCACGCACGTGGCCATGATGTCGATGAGATGGCCGGGTTGACTTCGCAGTTGGCCGCGCGACGGTGGCGGAATGTTGGCGGGCCAATGCACGATAAGCGGCGACGACACGCCGCCGCCGTGGACCCAGTGCTTGAACAATCGCAGGAAGCCGTTGGAGAACCACGCCCAGCCGACGCCGTAGCTGGAGAATGAATCGGGCCCGCCCAGTTCACCGCCGGTGCCGCGTTCGATGACCTCGGCACACGCTCCGTTATCGGCCATGAACATGACGAGCGTGTTTTCCAGCATTCCTTCCTTCTCCAGTGTCGCGATGATTCGACCGATGCCTTGATCCATTCGATCGATTTGAGCGGCATAGATCGCCATGCGCAGGTCGAGTTCATCGATTTGTTTTTCGGTCAGTCCCTTGAAGGGCTTGGCATCCGACGGCGGTACCTTCCACTTGGCGTTCACGATGCCGAGGTCCACCATTTTCTTGTGCCGTTCGGTGCGTAACACGTCCCAGCCAGCGCGGTATTTGCCACGATATTTTGCGATGTCCTCCTTGAGGGCATGTAATGGCCAATGTGGCGCCGTGTAGGCGACATAGAGGAAGAAGGGCGAGGCGGCATGGTCCTTCTTATGATCTTGCACGAACTGGATGGCGTTGTCGCTGATGGCATCGGTGTAGTAGTAGCCCTCCTTCGGCGCCTCGATGGGGGTCTTATCCCGTACAAGCCCGTTGGGGCGGAAATAATTGCCTGCGCCCGGAATGGTGCCATAGAAGCGATCAAAACCTCGGCCCATCGGCCAGGTGTCGTTGGGGGCTTTCATGTTTTCGTTGTTGGAGAGATGCCATTTGCCGACCATGTAGCTGCGATAGCCCGCAAGCCGAAGTAGTTCGGCGATGGTCAAGCAATTGCGATTGAGTTGCCCCTGGTAACCGGGCAGTTTAAGGTTTTCCGTCATGTGACCGACGCCAGCTTGATGCGAATAAAGGCCCGTCATCAGGGCGGCCCGCGACGGACAACAGCGTGCGGTGTTGAAGAAGTTGGTAAAGCGGAGCCCGTTCTTCGCGAGTTTGTCGAGGCTTGGCGTCTTGATCTCGCTGCCATAACAGCCGATGTCGGAATAGCCAAGGTCGTCCGCCAGGATGACGACGATGTTGGGCTTGGACTTTTTCGCCTGACAGAAAGCCGGGCTCGGCAAAAAGAATACCAGCGCGGCAAGGATCGCTGTCAAATGGATTCGCATTGTCATGTGAGACACTCCCAAGCGGCATATTGGCATCGGTCTAATTGGGCGATGTCCGACGGGTTACGGCACAGGCACCATGCCGGCCTCGCGAATGCCGCGTCCTTTGCGTTTGGTCAGCGCGTCGCCGAGATCCTCGCGCATTGACTCGGCCAACAGTTCCAGGCGGCGCACGACGTCGGGGTGATCCTTGGCGATATTTCGCGATTCGCCGATGTCGTTATCCAGGTTGTACAATTCAAGCCCGCAGTGCTCGACTCGGTAGCCATGGCGCGAGGCAATGCCCTGGATACCCGATTTCTTGAGATCTTCGGGCTTGAGCTTGTCAAAGTTGGACGGCTTGCCATCTTTGCCTGGCTCACCAGCGACCTCGAGGTACGAATGCGGGAAGTGGAGTTTCCAGGGGCCGGAGCGCATGGCGTGCAGTTCGGGGCCGTTGTAGAAAAAGAGGGCGTCGTGTGGAGATTTGGCGCCTTTCGCACCGAACATGAGGGGCCGGATGTCCTTGCCGTCGATCGCATTGGCAGGGAGTTTGCCGTCGATTAGTCGGGTTATCGTGGGAAGCAGGTCGATGGTGGACGCGATTTCATGACAATCCTTGCCCGCTGGAATCCGGCCCTTCCAGTGCATGATGCAGGGCATGCGCACGCCGCCTTCGAACGCAGTGAGCTTGCCTCCGCGTAACGGACCGGCGGAACCGGCGTGATTGCCGTAGGACAGGAAGGGGCCATTGTCCGACGTGAAGATGATCAGCGTGTTTTCGTCGAGTCCGTGCTTTTGCACGGCCGCGAGAATTTCGCCCACCGACCAATCCAATTCCTCGACGGTGTCGCCGTACAGGCCGCCCGCACTCTTGCCTCGGAATTTGGCCGATGCGTGGATTGGAACGTGCGGCATCACATGAGCGAGGTAAAGGAAGAATGGCCGGTCTTTATTTTTGGCGATGAAATCGACTGCTCTCTTGGTGAATTGTTGCGTGAATTGGGCCTGGTCCGGCTCTTCGGCAACCACTTTCCGACCTTCCATCAATGGCAGCGGCGGGAATGTTCGAACGATAGGATGAAACTTGTTGGAACAATCGTTCGGATAGGGGATGCCGAAATACTCGTCGAAACCGCGATTGAGGGGGTTGAATTCGGGAAGATGCCCCAGGTGCCACTTGCCGAATAATGCGGTGGCATAGCCAAGTCGCCTGCACAGCGACGAAAGCAGTGTCTCGCGTTCATGGATGCCGATGCGGCTTGTGTGATTGAGAGCGCCCTCCAGGCCAACCCGCACGGCGTAGCAACCGCTCAGTAGGGAAGCCCGAGATGGACTGCATACGGCTTCCGTCACGTAGAAACTGGTAAACCGCATTCCTTGCCGGGCCATTCGATCCAGATTGGGTGTCTTGATCTTCTTGTTGCCAAAGCAACCGAGATCGCCATAGCCCAGATCATCCGCAAGAATGACGATGATGTTCGGCGGACGTTTCGATTCTCCAGCCAATGAGGCGGGAGAAGCGTGAAGCCCCACCACAGCAACGCCCAGGGCAATCAGGTAGCGAATCATATGAGGAGCTCCTGAAAACCGCAAACGTGTCGGCCAACCGCCAAGTGATGGCCATTTTAATCTTCAGCCTTCGCTTTGCCCTTGCCCTTCCATCCTGGCGGCACGTTGGACTTGTTCCACTCGTCCCAGGCCGCTTGCAGTTCGCGGACGCGCTCGGGGTGTGCGGCGGAGAGATCCTTGGTTTGACCGATGTCATCGCGAAGATTGAACAACAACTTGCCTTTCGATCCGTTGGCTTGCACCAGGTTCCAATCGCCCTTGCGAACGGCTGTTTGAGCGCCAAAGCGCCAGAACAGGGCCGAATGGGGAGCTTCCGTTTTTTTTCCTTCCAGGAATGGGAGCAAATTGACGCCATCCAGTTTCCAGTTCGGCGAGATTTCGCCGCCGGCCGCACTGATGGAAGTCGGCAAGATATCGAGTTGAATCACAGGCTCATCGTAGGTCTTGCCCGCCGGCAGTCGGCCTTTCCATTGCATCATCCACGGCACTCGAATGCCTCCCTCCCAAGTCGTTGCCTTCACGCCCCGAAGCGGGGTGTTTCGAGAGCCATTGATGGCGGGCCCGCCGTTGTCGCTGATGAAAAAGATTAGCGTGTCCTCTTCCAATCCTGCCTCACGGAGTTTCGCGAGCACGGCTCCGATGGCGTCGTCCATTGCACTCATCATGGCGGCGTATTTCTGGCGTTTTTCATCCTTGATGTTGGCGAAGCGTTTGAGGTATTTGTCCGAAGCCTGCATCGGCGTGTGTACGGCGTTGAAGGCCAGGTAGAGAAAGAACGGCTCCTTCTTGTGGTCTTCGATGAAGCGGACGGCCTCGCGCCGGAACGCGTCGGTGAGGTACTCGCTTTCGTCCACCGCCTTGGTGCCGCGAAAGATGGGGGCTCCCTTGCCGGGAAAATAGGGATGTGCTCCACCGAGGAAACCGAAATAGCTTTGAAACCCGCGTGCCGTGGGAACATATTTTGCGTCACCGCCCAGATGCCATTTGCCGACCATGCCGGTGACGTAGCCCAGGGCTCTCAATCGGGCGGCCAAGGTCGTTTCTGTCAGGGACAATCCAACATCCCCCTTGGGTTGAGGCCCTGGATTGAACTCGTGCCCAAATCGATTTTGGTAGCGTCCTGTCATCAACCCCGCCCGCGTTGGTGAACAATAAGGCCCCGAGACATAGCCGCTCGTAAAGCGGATGCCTTTCTTGGCGATCGAGTCGATGTGCGGCGTTGGGATGTCCTTGCAGCCGTGAACGCCAACGTCCGCGTAGCCCATATCGTCCCCAACGATGACGATGATGTTCGGCTTTCGGGAAGTCTGAGCCTGTGCCCCCTCGGGCACGACGAGCGGGCCGGCAAGTGCGCAGAGAAAAGATACGGCACACCAGAGGAATTGAGAGAGTCTGTTCATGGCAGCCTCCGAGTGTAATGGGTGCGGTCAAAGGGCGCCGCCGGGATGGCGGCTGTTAACCGTTAATAATAGTCGGCGAGCGAGATTGAGCGAGGTAGAGCGCACGTTTTGCTTTCGGAATTTGGCAGCGAAGCGGGAGTTTCTCTAAAATGCAACTCAAGGTTTGGGCCATCGCCACATGTCAGGATGTCAGGCAGCACATCCATTCATCAAAGGCGCTTCCATGAAATGCCCTTGCTGGTTCGCATTCGTCTGGCTATTCATCGCGATGCTTGCGCCCTCTGCAAGTGCGCAAGGGAAGCGCCCCAACGTGCTCTTTCTCGTCACCGACGACCAAAGGGCCGACACGATCGCGGCTCTCGGCAACGGCGTCATCAAGACGCCCAACCTCGACAAACTCGTCCAGCGCGGCTTCGTGTTTCGCAACGCCTACTGCATGGGCTCGACCGTCGGCGCCGTCTGCAGTCCGAGCCGGCATATGCTTCTCAGTGGCAAGGCCCTCTACCACTACAAGGCCAAGGACAAGACTGGCACCATGGGCGAAGTCATGCGCATGTTGGGCTATTACTCCTTCTTGATCTCCAAGCGAGGCAACACCGCGACAGCCTATCACGCCGCGTTCGACATCTCGGGCTACCTGGAAGACAACAAGGAACGCACTTCCGGACACCATGGCCGAACCGCAGCCGATAAGACCATCGAATTCCTCAAGAAGACCTGGAAGAAAGATCAGCCCTTCTTCGCCTATGTCGGCTTTGAAGGTCCTCACGATCCACGCGTGGCCGCGCCGGAGTGGATCAACCTTTATGACCGCGCCAAGATTCCGCTGCCGAAGAACTACATGCCTTTCCACCCCTTCGACAACGGCGACCTGAAGATCCGCGATGAACAACTGGCGCCGTGGCCGCGCACCGAGGAAGTCGTCCGCAAACACCTGCACGACTATTACAGCTGCATCTCGTCAATCGACCACCACATCGGCCGGCTCTTGGCGGTGCTTCAGGAGATGGGCGAATTGGAGAACACGATTATCATTTTCACGTCCGACCACGGCCTGGCGATCGGCAGCCACGGTCTGTTCGGCAAGCAGAATCTCTATGAACACAGCATGAAGGCGCCGCTCATCTTCGCCGGGCCGGGAATCCCCAAGGGCCAGAGCGATGCGTTCGTTTATCTCTTCGACATCTTTCCCACCACGGTCGAGCTGGTCGGCGGCAAGAACGCCGCCGGCCTCGACGGGAAAAGTCTGGTCCCGATCCTACGCGGCAAACAGCAAACGGTTCGCGATACCCTTTTCCTGGCCTATAAGGATGAGCAGCGTGCGGTCCGCCAAGGGGATTGGAAGCTAATCCGCTATCCCAAGGTCAACTTCACGCAACTATTTAACCTGCGCCAGGATCCCGACGAACTCAAGAATCTTGCTGACAACCCCGCCCACGCTGCCAAGGTCAAGGAAATGCGTGAGATCATGGTCCAGCAGCAAAGGGTCTACCACGATCCGTCGCCCTTGACCGTGGACACTCCTCGCCCCGCCAAGGCCGACGAGTCGTTTTTCAAGGACGCAAAGGGAAAGAAGAAGAAAAAGGAGCCCTGAGTCAGAGCCTCGCACGAAGATTGAGTAGCGGGAATGGCATGCGAGATTTTTTTAAGGTGAAACATGAAGAAAACAGCACTGGCCCCCCTTCTCCTCCTGGCAATTGCGGCTTCCATCCTCATGCCGGGTCCGGCGTGGGCCCAGAAACTTGCGGGGAAGAAGCCCAACATCATCCTCATTATCACCGATGACCAGGGCTACGGCGATCTCTCGTGCCACGGCAATCCGATCCTGAAGACGCCCAACATCGACAAGCTGCATGCCCGCAGCGTGCGTTTCACCGATTTCCACGTCAGCCCGACCTGTGCGCCGACTCGATCAGCCTTGATGACTGGCCGGCATGAATTCAAGAACGGCGTGACGCACACCATCAACGAGCGGGAACGGCTCAACCTCAAAGCCGTCACGTTCGCCCAGTTGCTCAAGCTCGCCGGCTACACGACGGGCATCTTCGGCAAATGGCACCTCGGCGATCAAGCTGCCTATCAGCCCGATCAGCGTGGCTTCGACGAAGTATTCGTCCATGGCGCCGGCGGCATCGGCCAGACGTATCCCGGCAGTTGCGGCGACGCGCCGGGCAACAAGTACTTCGATCCCGCCATTCTCCATAATCGCAAGTTCGAGAAGACCAAGGGCTATTGCACCGATGTTTTCTTCGGCCAGGCGCTGCAATGGATCGACGCCAAACGTAAAGACACGGCCCCGTTCTACGTGCACATCTCGCCGAACGCCCCGCACGGGCCGCTCATCTGCCCCGAGGCGGACGAGATGAAATACGCCGGCAAGGTGAAACCCAACGTCGCCAAGTTCTTCGGCATGATCTCCAACATCGACGACAATGTCGGCAAGCTGATGGCCAAGCTCAAGGAGTGGAATCTCGAAGAGAACACCATCGTCATCTTCATGACCGACAACGGCGGCACTGCGGGCATCATGGTGTTCAACGCCGGCATGCGCGGCAGCAAGGCTACGGCCTACCAGGGAGGCACGCGCGTCCCGTTCTTCGTCTCCTGGCCGGGCAAGCTCAAAGGCGGCGTGGACGTTCCCCGTTTGGCAGCCCATGTCGATGTCTTCCCCACGTTCGCGGAACTCGCCGGCGCCAAGATCCCCGACAAGCTCCAACTCGATGGCCGCAGCCTGATTCCACTGCTGGAGAATCCCAAAGCCGATTGGCCGGACCGCAATCTATTCACGCACGTGGGCCGATGGGCGAAGGGCCAGGCAAAAGAAGCGCAGTATGCCAACTGCGCGGTGCGGAATAGCCGCTTTCGCATGGTCAGTGCCGGAAAAGGGGGAGAGAACTGGGAGCTGTTCGACATCCAGAACGATCCGGGCGAGAAACGCGACGTCCGCGCCCAGCACCCCAAAGTGTTTCAGGAATTGAAGACTGCCTACGATCGCTGGTGGCAAGACGTGCAACCCGAACTGGTCAATGAAAACGCCGCCCTACCCAAGTACAACACGTTCCACGAACTGTACTGGAAGCAGTTCGGCGGCGGACCGAAAGAAGCCAAGAAATCCACGGCAAAGTGATTCGTCCGAGCCTCTACGCACCGCTTTCGTCCTGCGAGCCGAACTGGCGCCGTCCGGTGGCAAGCCGCGCCGATGCCCCCGATTGGAGAACGAACATGACATGCCGAGCATTCTTCGGGTTGACCTTCTGGATCACGATCTGGTTGCTCGCGCCGGCGAGAATCTTGTCCCAAGAGCGGGAGGGCGAGGCTCCTGCCGAGCCGAAGCCCAACATCGTCTTCGTCCTGGCCGACGATATGGGGTACGGCGATGCCAGCTGCTTCAACAAGGATTCCAAGATCAAAACGCCCCACATGGATCGGCTCGCCAAGCAAGGCATGCGCTTTACCGACGCCCACACCGGGGCGGCCATCTGCAGCCCGACGCGCTACAACCTCCTGACCGGCCGATACGCCTGGCGCACCGGTCTTCGCGGCGTCCTCAATGACAACAGTCCGGCTCTGATCGGGGGCCAGCAATTGACCGTCGCCAGCCTGCTCAAACGCCTGGGCTACCACACCGCCTGCATCGGCAAATGGCATCTGGGCATGGTCCATGGAAACGGCAAGGTCGAGCAAGGCCCCATTTCTCGCGGGTTTGACTACTTCTACGGCTTCCAATACGCGCGCGGCATCGAGAACCTCGTGGAGAACGATCGCCCGGCGCCAAAGCTCGCTCCGGTCGAGGTGCTGCCGATGCTCGCCAAGAAGGCCGTCGCCTACCTCGATCAGCGCGCGAAGGAAAAGACACCGTTCTTCTTGTACTTGCCGCTCAATTCTCCGCACACGCCCATCGTCCCGGCTCCGGAGTTCCAGGGCAAGAGTGGCCTGGACGCCTACGGTGATTTCGTCGTGCAAACCGATTGGGCCTTAGGACAGGTCATGGACGCTCTCGACCGCAATGCCCAGGCCGAGAACACCCTGCTCATTTTCACCAGCGACAACGGCTCGCCACACACCAAGGGTAAGGCAGGCCATGCTTCCAACTTCATTTTCCGCGGCCAAAAAGCCATGATCTACGAAGGAGGCCATCGCGTCCCGTTCATTGCCCGCTGGCCGGGGAAGGTCGCGGCCAACTCCACTTGCAATCACGTTGTTTGTCTGGGCGATCTCCTCGCCACCTCTGCGGCGATCGCCGACGAAAAGCTGCCCGAGCAGGCGGGCCTCGACAGCGTCAGTTATCTCCCTCATCTGCTGGGCACGTCCAAGGGGCCGCTGCGCGAGGCGACCGTTCATCACGATGGTTATGACTCCTTCGCGATCCGCAAGGACCAGTGGGTCCTCGTCTTTCCCGCCGGCGCTGGCAAGAAGGCCAAGAAGGCCCCTGACGCCGTGGAACTTTATGACCTCGACAAGGACATCGGCCAGACGAAGAATCTGAGCAAGGAGCAACCCGAGATCGTGGCGGACCTGACCCGCCTCATGCAGCGCTACGTGGACAACGGCCGCAGCACGCCCGGTCCCGCCCAGCGCAACGATGTGGTCGTGAAATTCCAGGGCGGCAGCGGTAAGAAGAAATGATGGTCGCTCGCTGCCGGGCCTCGCGATGAGCACGCAAACAGCGACATCCTACAACATAGGTGTTTCCATGATCCGCCTGCCCTTACTCTTGACTGCCGCCTTGGTCGGCGCCTCCTGGATGCTTCCCGCATTCGCGCTCGGGCAGGAGAAGAAGGGCCTGCCCAACATCGTCATCATCCTCGCCGACGATCTCGGCTACGGCGATCTCGGCTGTTACAACAAGGACTCGAAGATCCCGACGCCGAACCTCGATCGGCTCGCGAAGCAAGGCATGTGCTTCACCGACGCGCATTCACCGTCCGCGGTATGCTCGCCGACTCGCTACGGACTCCTGACCGGGCGCTATCCGTCTCGTTCGCCGCTCAAGAAAGGGGTCGTCGTGCCGTTTGGAGCGCCGATCATCGAACCGGGACGACTCACGATGGCCGAAATGCTGCGCCGCGCCGGCTATCGCACGGCGTGCATCGGCAAATGGCATCTCGGCTGGACCTGGGCAACCAAGGACGGCAAGGCGCCCACTCGCGGCAAGGACGGGCTCACCAACGTCGATTTCACCAAGGCCATCACCAACGGTCCCACCACGCGTGGGTTTAATTATTACTTCGGTACGGATGTCCCCAACTATCCTCCCTTCTGCTACATCGAGAACGATCGCACCGTTGGCATTCCGTCCGTCAAATCGCGTCCCGAATTCAATGTCCCCGGGCCGAGTTTGCCGGACTGGCAATGGGGCGACATCTTGCCGGAGCTTTCGCGCCGCAGCGTGAAGTACATCGAGGAGTCGGCCAAACCCCCGAAGCAGCCGTTCTTTCTTTACGTGCCGCTCACGTCGCCGCACTTTCCGGTCGTCCCGTCCAAGGAGTTCAAGGGAAAGAGCAAGGCCGGCGACTATGGCGACTTCGTCGTGCAGACCGACGCGGTGGTTGGCAAAATTCTGCGTGCCCTCGACGAGAACGGCCTGGCGGAAAACACCATCGTCATTTTCACGAGCGACAATGGCCCGGAAGTTGCCAGCGAGATTGGCATCGGCGCCTACGAACGCTTGCGGCGTTTCGGCCACGCCAGCATGGGCTTGTGGCGCGGGGTGAAGCGTGATCTCTGGGAAGGCGGGCATCGCGTGCCGTTCCTCGTGCGCTGGCGGGGCAAGGTTCAGCCCAATTCGACGAGTGACGAAACGATCGGCTTTACCGACTTGATGGCGACGTTCGCCGCCATCGTGAAAACGCCACTGCCTGATGACGCTGCAGAGGACAGTGTCGATATTTCCGCAGCGTTTCGCGGTGAGAAAGTGAAACGCGAGGGGCTGGTCCATGCAAGCGTGTCCGGCAAGCTGGCGATTCGCCAGGGCGACTGGGTGCTGATCGCCGCCGCCTCGGGCCAGGACAACAACAAGGCCATCGGCGAACCCGCGTGGTTCCGCACGGACCGAGGGTATGTCGATCACAAGCATCCCTTTGAGCTTTACAATCTACGAGAGGATCCGACGCAGAAGACCAATCGCTACGCAGAGCAGATCGAGCGGGCAAAGGCCATGCACGCGGTGCTGGAACGATTCCAGAGCGAGGGCCGCAGCGTGCCGCGTCGGGAGATGGGCAAGAAATAGACAACCTGTAAATACCGGAGAATCATTCATGGCACTTCATCGATTGTTGTCGAGCGTTGGTTTGCTCGCCGTCGCCTTGCTTTTTCCCGCCGTGACAATGGCGCAGGAGAAGGCCAAGCCGAACATCCTCATCGTTCTGACCGACGATCAGGGATATGGCGATTTTTCGTGTCATGGCAACCCGATTCTCAAGACGCCGAAGCTGGACAAATGGCACGCCAAGAGTGTCCGCTTTACCGATTTTCATGTCGCGCCGATGTGTACGCCGACACGCGGCCAGCTGATGAGTGGGCGGGATGCCGTCCGCAACGGGGCCACGTCCGTCACCGGCGGCAGGGCATTCATGCGGCCGGGCATTCTCACATTGCCACAACTCTTACGCATGCTCGGCTATCGCACCGGCCTGTTCGGCAAATGGCATCTCGGCGATAACTATCCGCATCGCCCGATGGATCGCGGCTTCCAGGAAGCGGTTTACCATCAGGGTTGGGGCATGACGGCCGCGCCTGAGTTCGTCGGTAAACTGAACGACGGACGTTACTTCCACAATGGCGTCGAAAAACAATTCAAAGGTTACATGACCGATTTCTGGTTCGACAAGGCGACGGCGTGGATGAAGGAATGCCAGACCAAGAAGGAACCATTCTTCTGTTACCTGCCCACGAACGCGCCGCACGCCCCGCACATCGTGCCGGGCAAGTACAGCGCTCCCTACGGCAAACAAAAGGCGGCTAACTTCTTCGGCATGATCGCCAACATTGACGAGAACATCGGCCGGCTCGAAGCTTTTCTCCAAGAAAGCGGCCTCGCGGAAAACACCATCGTCATCTTCATGACCGACAACGGCGGCACCGCAGGCGTTTCGATCTTCAACGCCGGGCTGCGCGGCGGCAAGACCACCTTTTACGAAGGCGGCCATCGCGTTCCCTGTTGGATTAGTTGGCCGGCCGGAAAGCTCCGTGCACCGAGCGACATCGACACGCCAACGCAGATTCAGGATCTATTCCCAACGCTCATCAATCTGTGTGGCGCCAAGCTGCCAAAGGAGGCGAGCTTCGACGGCACCAGCCTCGCCAGTCTGTTGCGCGGCAAGAATAGCGATTTCCCGGATCGCATGATGGTCGTGCAATATTCGCGTGCCAAACTCACCAAGTACGAGTCGTGCGTCATCTGGAACCAATGGCGGCTCGTGCACGGAACCGAACTCTACGACGTACGAACCGATCGCGCCCAGAAGGACGACCTCATTGCCAAGCATCCCGATATCGCCAAGAAGATGAAAGACCACTACGAGAAATGGTGGACCGAGCTGGAACCGCTGTCGGGTAAGTTCGTGGCGACTACCATCGGCTCGAAGATGCAGCCCTTCACTTCGCTCACCAGTTCGGATTGGCAGGACCTCTACACCGACAACGCCGGGCATGTCTCGCAGGCGGCAGGCGGACCGCGCGGCGGCGTCTGGCAGATCGACGTCGAAACCGACGGCGAATACGAAATCGCTCTGCGCCGTTGGCCACGCGAGCTGGACTTACCTCTCAACGCAGGCCGCAATGACAAGAAGAGCATCGCGCTGCCCGTCGCCTCGGCGAAGGTGACGATCCAGGGTAAGACGGTGTCAGCTAAATCACTCGGAAAGGACACCAAGGAGATCGTCCTGCGCGTCACCTTACAGCGCGGCACAACGCCGATGCAGGCGTGGTTCCAGAACGCAAATGAAACGGATCTCGCCGGAGCGTTCTATGCGTATGTCCGTCGCGTTGAGCGAAATTGAATGACATTGCCCATTGACTGGTCGAGCAAGAGAGGCGAATGTCGGTTGATGAAAGCCTATGTTGTTCCGCAAGGTTCTTTTTTTGGAGACAAAATCATGAAGTTTCAGGTTACGGTGCCAATGATGATCCTGACCCTCATCGCGATGGTGGGGGCGACTCAAGCAGGCGAGAAATCCGAGCGCGTTTACGAGATGCGGACCTATTACGCCCCCGAGGGCCGGCTTGACGATCTGCATGCCCGTTTTCGCAACCATACCGTGAAGCTCTTCGAGAAGCACGGCATGACCAACATCGGCTACTGGACCCCGATCGACAACAAGGAGAACAAGCTCGTTTACATTCTCGCCTATCCCAGCCGTGACGCGGCGAAAAAATCCTGGGCCGCGTTCGGCGCGGACCCGGCCTGGAAGGCCGTCAGGACGGAAACCGAAGCGAAAGGGAAAATTGTCGCGAAAGTCGATTCGTTGTACCTCAAAGCGACCGACTATTCCCCCGAACCCAAGCCGGCGACAACGGGTGATCGCGTCTTCGAACTGCGCACCTACATCGCGACACCGAAGAACCTCGACAACCTCAACGCCCGCTTCCGCAATCACACGGTGAAGCTATTCGAGAAACACGGCATGACGAATATCGGCTACTGGGTTCCCCTCAAGGGCCAGAAGGGCGCTGATGATACGCTCGTGTATTTCCTGTCACACAAAAGTGTCGAGGCGGCGAAGAAATCGTTTGGCGCATTCCGCGACGACGCCGACTGGAAGGCGGCATTCAAGGCTTCGGAAGAGAAGGCCGGCGGGCCGCTGACGATGCCGAAGATCGGCGTCAAATCGGTCATGATGAAGGCGACCGATTATTCGCCGATTCGGTGACGAACCTCAACGGCCGCATCGCCATGTTGTGTTTCGCCTCAGTCGAATCTGGAAGATTGCTCCGTTCGGGTTAGTCTAACCTGAACGGAGGTTCCATCATGAACAGCGAACGTCGTCAGCTCAACCCTCAGGAGAAGATCGCCGCACTCAAGCGGCATCTGCTCGAAGGCGTCCCCGTCTCCACCATCTGCGATGAGCTCGGCATCGCGCCCACGGTCTTCTACCGCTGGCAGAAGGAGCTCTTCGAGAACGGCCACACTGCGAGGTTCCCATTTGCAGGGCTCCGCACCCTACCGGACATTGCTAGCCTTCCTTCATTGCCCCTCGTCCATTAAGACGTAGCAGGGAGATGTGCACGTAGAACGGGGCCGTGTCTTTACGTTTGGCGTCGATCCATTGCAGCGCCTGGCCGAAGAAAACATCGGTGCAATAGCCCTTGGTCTTCTCGAACTTGCGATCATGGAGAATGGCGGGTTCTCATCGTCGCACCTCCAAGAAGGGTGGTTGGCTACCAAAAGTACGACGAGGCAGGCGCGACGTTGGTTTGCACTCCGGCGAACTTTTAGGATTCTACCCGGCGTGCTCCGCGGGCGCTTCGAGCTTCACCTTGACGATTTCCCGGCCGCCCCTGGAAATGTTCACCAGCTCGCGGTCGAGGAGGACGGGCTTGCCGTCGCGGTTGGCGTAGACCTTGTAACTGCCGGGCCGCAGACGGATTTCCTCCAAACCCGCCCCGGTGATGACGAGCCCGCCATCCCCTTCGATGGTCACCTTCACGCCCGGATCGTCGGCCTCGACAATCAGCGTGCCATCCGGCGTGAAGATGCGGATCACCGTCGAGTGCAATTTGGTGACGCCGGTCGCTTCAGTCAGCGTGACTTGCGCCGACCAAAACGAGCAGGATCGCGGCAGCGACGAGCCAACGGCCGCTCCATGCGGGTGAGGTGGTCGGCGCCTTTCGCGGCTGGCGCCGGGGTTGCGAGCAATCTGCTGGCCGATGCGCAAGACATCGGCTACTTCAAGCGGCCCGACGCGGTCCAGCTTCTGTTGGAGCGTTTCGCCTGCCACATACTCCATCACCAGGTAGGGGATCGGCTGTTCCTCGACAGCGTGGATATCGACGACGTGTTCGTGGCGACACGGCGGCCGCGCCCGCAGATCGCCAGCGCCGATCCAACGTTCGCTCCTGGAGTTTGGAGTCTGCGTTTTCTTGATTGACACCCTCTCGCAATGTGATACAATTGCCCAAGGCCTGTTTCGAGCCCACGCTGTCCGTTGGCCGCGTCGGGCGAATGGGTCCGGTTCCGTCCAACAGCCCAGTATGCCGCGGCGAGCTCAGTGCGCAGCCAGTGAATCGTATACCAGAACAGTTCCGAGACGAGCTTGCATTCGCTGCACAGCTCACGAAACTTGTGGCCGAGAAGAGTGGTATTGTTCTTTTTCCACTTGTTTTCAGGTGCAAAAATGCTCCAACGCAAAGACTGTTGTCAACTCAAAGCCTGTTGCCGCCGAGGCTTCACGTTGATCGAGTTGCTGGTGGTGATTGCGATCATTGCCGTCCTCATCGGCCTCCTGCTGCCCGCCGTCCAGAAGGTACGCGAAGCTGCCGCGCGCATGAGTAGCAGTAACAACCTCAAGCAGATGAGTCTGGCCACACATGGCTTCCACGACACTTTCAAGTACTTCCCGCCGTTGTTGGGCCTGAACGTCCCGACGGGCGGGCCGGGGACCGGCTCCGGGGCCGTCCACTACCACATTCTTCCGTTCATAGAACAGCAGGCGGTGTGGGATCGCGGTTTCTGGCGGGCCGGGCGCGAGAACCATTCCAACCAAGGGCCGCACAAAATCATCCTCCAAGTGTACATCAATCCCGGCGACCTGGGTGACACGCAGTATGGGCTCGCCCTCGTCATGGGCGGCAGATCCGCCCCCGGCTACGCGGGAACCAGTTACCCCGCCAACGCGCAGTTTTTTGGCATGACGAGCGCTACGGGTGCACTCATCAACGCCCAGCATTACAACCGCCTGGCCAACGTCACCGATGGAGCCTCGAACACGGTGATGTTCGCTGAGAGTTACATGACCTGCGGGTGGCAACGGCACGCGTGGGGCGAACGCAATCTGAGCAACTCGCACCCGTCCTTCGCCAACACCGGGCGCAGTGGCGCGGCGGCGGTTGGCCCGGGAGCCAAGTTCCAGACTCGCCCAGAGCTCAACCAGTGTAACCCTGCTTACGCTCAGGGGCCGTGGTCCAGCGGGATTCAGGTGGCGCTGGCTGATGGGAGCGTGCGCGGCGTGAGTAGTGGGGTCAGCGGCACGACTTGGTGGTGGTTGCTTACCCCGCAGTCCGGCGAAGTCCTGGGTAACGACTGGTAAGCGGCACCTGGTTCGTTCGATGCATGAAGGAGGTGTGCGATGCCGTCCACTTGCGTTCGGACTCTGGTGGCGGTTGCGTTCGCGTTCACGCTCGTTTCGGCCGCCGGGTGCGGCGGGCCGAAATGGGGTGGGGCTGTGTCGGGCACCGTCACGATTGGCAAAGAGCTGCTTCCGTCTGGTGCGGTCACCTTCATCGGAGCCGACGGCGAGGCGCGGAATGCCGAGATCGTCAACGGCAGGTACGAGATTCCTCAGCCGCCATTCGGCCTGTGCCAAATCACGGTGATGACCGCGCCAGAAGTGGATGAGACGACCGGCAAGGCGAAGAGTGGCGGGAAATACGTGGAAATCCCCGCACGCTACAGCAATCCCAATGAATCCGGCCTCACATTCACCATCACCGAGCAGCCCCAGAATCACGACATCAATTTGACGCGTTGACATCGATGGCTGCCGAGCCGACGCCATCGACTATTCTCAGGTCAAGCACCGCAAAACGCTGATCCAGGAAAGTGCGTTCACCGACAAAATCGACACGCCATCGACCTTCTCCCCGGGCTCCTGGACAGTGTCAAGAAGTCGCCCAACAACTTTCCCAGCCAGGTTCATCTGGGCACGCTCTATTGTCGGTTGCAACAATCGGACAACGCCCTCACGCACCTGGCGGCGGCGCCCCCCAAAACAGCGACGGAGGCCGACAAGGCGTTCCTCTTGTTATTTCGCAGCCTGGCGCTCCACGGCGTCGGAAAGGCGCAGGAGGCGCAGGTTTGCTTTCAACAGGCCACGACATCGTGGGAGTTGGCCAAAAATCCGCCCTTCACCGCCACGCCGCGCCCGAAAACCCTCACCTGGACGCAGTACCTTGAGTTGCAATTGCTGGTCCGTGAAATAGGTGCGGTTGTGCAATAATCCGTACGAGCCGCGACCATCAGGGCTTGGCGCACAACCCAATACGGCCAGACTTCTCTTTCACGCGTGGGACGGAAGCCTCGGAAAGCCCGGCGACACCGTGGCAATTACCGCCGTCGGCGGTGCCACGCCGTTCATCTGTATCCGCTCCAAGGCCTCACCCCATACGTGCTGGACGTCCCCGCCCCAAAGAACGAGGCCGACATCCGCGCCTACCTGGCCCGTGAACTACTACGGTTTTTTTCATGACAGGTTAGACAACATCTAGCAAATTCTGGCGTGAGTTTTGTTGTCCTCGATACCTCCACCACACCACGGAGTGTTTGCCATGGAATTATCCTGCGGTACGTGCAAGACTCGGCTACAGGTTGCGGCTGAGAACGCCGGCCAGTACGTGAAGTGTTCGGCCTGTGGTGCCCAGGTACTGGTACCCGCGGCGCCGGATGCCCCGCCGAAGCCACGCCCCGCTGCTGCTGGCGAAGCACCGAAAACGGACAACACGGTTCAGCCCGGCGCCAGGACGAGCAAAGCTCCGGCCAAGGGAGCAGCCGCGCTCGACTCCATCAAAAAGCTGGATAGCGAGCTTGAACAGGCGGGGTGCGTCGGCCCCGTCGTTGGCACTCCGAACACATCAATTGTTTACTTGGCTAACAGTCGCTTCTTGATAAAATAACGCTATTGGTCACACACCGGAATTGGTTCCGATCTACATCCGCCAGACCGCGATGCCTATTGGTCGTAGATCAGAATCTGCGGCGAATTGAGGATGCCATGATTCAAGTTCTTTGCCCAAAATGTCAAACCGTACTTCAAGCGGAAGACCAACACGCGGGCCAGGTGATAACCTGTTCCAACTGCAAAGTATCTCTGCGGTTGCCACAAGCGCCCCCGGTACCGCCACCAACCCCGTCATTGGTTGTCCCACCAAGCATGCAATCAGCGACTCCACCAGCACCCGTAGCTGATTGGCATCTGATGAGAAACGGACAACAGCAAGGGCCGTTCAGTGAAGAACAACTCCGTCAGCTGATAACTCCCAGCGATTTAGTGTGGAAGCAAGGATTCCCACAATGGGTTTTGGCAAGTACCATCCCAGGCCTAATAGTCCCAGCATCTTCTGTTCCGCAACCTCCACCACCGCAATCGCCACCTCCACCTCCTCCTCCATCCATGGTGTCACCGGGCGTGTCTGGGAAGATCCTGCCGTCCAACCCGCCCAAAGACCCGATCCTGATGGCCGTCCTGAGTTTCTTTATCCCCTGGCTGGGGCAAATCCTGATCGGCCAAGTCACGAAGGGCATTGTGATGCTCCTCGTGACTCCCGTTCTCTTCGCACTTTTCGTGATTGCTACCCTCGGCATGGGATTGGTCGTCCTGCCATTCGTCGGCCTGATCGCTGTAATCGACGCCTATCTGCTTGCCAAGAAGCTCAGGGACGGGCAAGCGATTGGCGATTGGGAGTTCTTCGCCATCGAGTCGGCCCCCACTTTGGCAATGCCTGAACTGCTCCCGAAGGCCACAGATCAAGAAGGAAGGCCATTGATACCGGTGAAGCCGCGACCACCGGGCTTGATGGGTAGCGCCATCGGAATGTTGTTCGTCAGCGGATTGGCCATGGTAATCTCCATTCTCGGCGTCGTGGGAATCGCCGTCAATGAACGAATGCCAGTTGCCATGCAGATCTTCCTTGCCCTCTCGTTTGTCTACAACGCCTGGGTGATCTTTGCTATCTTCCAAACAATATGGATGCAGCGATACGCCTTTGCGATCACTGCCCCACTTTTGGTGATGGGAAGTTGGATGTGGTTGACCTTTTCCGGCGTTCCCATTGGGCTGTCAGTCATCGGGATACTTGGCGGCATCTCTGTGGGCGTGTGGTCGCTCGGTGTGCTGCGACAACTGGAGGTCCGAGCTGCTTTCGAAGACCAATTCGATCCGCTTGAAGTCCTCCTGCCCATGGCAAGCGCTTCCAATGAGGGCCACTCGCCAAGCGTGGACGCGATCAAAGGGTTACTAAAGCAATTGATGGGTAGCAAGCTTGCATTGGCATTAGGCTGTGTTTTCGTGCTACTGTTGCTGCTCGTGCCGCTGATTTCACTTCTCCGATCCACCAATAACGGTACCTACACGGTCGTTGACGGAAAGAAGGTTCAGAAAGTAAGCGGATCGTTCCGGTCTATTAGCGGCCAAACAGGCAAAGTAAGTTTCGGCGTGAGCTTTTCTGTGTCACCGAAAGTCACTCTGTCGGCGCAGGAAGGAGAAATAACCTCGGCCTTCAGAAAAACCATGGTCGTTGAAACAAGCACAGACTCCTTCACTTGGAGACAACAACCATCCGCGAGTGGCATTACAATCACCGGCACTGTCTTGTGGGAGGCCGTGGGTGAATAACGACCAAAATCCGGATGCGATCCCCAATGGCCTGGCCGCGCGTTGACAACAGCCACGCATCTTACAACAAGCATCTACGTCGGCATCGACGCACACCCAGTGCGTCGCGTCGCCAACGTCGATGCCCGCCGCGTGCCTTTGCTGAATCGGCAGCGACGCCAGGTTGGCGCAGGCCTCACGATCAGATTACCACCCCGTGCAAGACGCTTCGCTCCTCCGCGGTCAACAGACGCGCCCATGCTTCTACTTGGCTTTCCGAAGATCGTAACAATAGATCCCGTTCATCCCGCGAACGAAAATCCGACCGTCGACGACCGGAAACGCCAAGGAATGCACGGCGTAAGCCGTCGTCGAGTTGTGGGGCGGCGACCAGCGCGTGCCGACGAGTTTGAGATTCGGGTCGGCATCGAGCAGTTGCAGGGACAGCGCGCCGTGCTGGTGTTTCAGGATGCCGCCGATCGCGTATTTGATTTCCATTCGCTCCGGCACCAATACGTCAGCAACCTCGCCGCCGCCGGGGTTCATCCCAAGATCGCACAGACGCTGGCCCGCCACTCGACGATCACGTTGACGATGGATCGCTACACCCACCTTGGCCTCCGCGACCTCGACGCCTCGGTCAACAGCCTGCCGGCCGTTCCCGTTACGTTGCCCGAAAACCGGGCAGTTGGCGTTCTAAAGGCAACGGGGACGGATGATTCTGGCGTTTCCGAGGTGCCCACAGTGGTGCCGTCGGGGGCCGAAAACGGTGCCATTCTGCCCGCATCGGGCGCGCTACGGATCGCGCCAGATTGCACCGAAACGAGGGAAAAAAGGAAAAGGACCGACGCCCTAACTCCCGAGCGGGATAGGACGATACGCACCAAGACGCGCCACGTTGCATCGGGTTGCACGAACGGAAATGAAAGAGGCCCCTCCCGGATTCGAACCGGGGATGGCGGATTTGCAATCCGCTG
>VGZI01000014.1 GCA_016872605.1 Planctomycetota bacterium | reverse complement strand
GCACCCCGGATTTCTTACCGCTTGCAGCGTAGTGCCCTGTCCAGACTCATTTTTCGAGTTGGTCGATTGGAGAGTGGACTTCAGTCCACACGATTGCGTGGCTCCCGGAGCTAGGCCGCGTGGACTGAAGTCCACGCTACAAGACTCTCCTACCCGAAAATTTGGTCTGGACGACGCAGTAGGGTGCGTGAATCGCACCTGTCCCGCAATGGATGCGATTCACGCACCCTGCTGGGCAAGGAACTTGCGCTTTTTTGTTGTCTGCACCGCGTTTTCCGGTACAAAGCCCTGCACGTGATCTGGTTCGAATGTCCCCTCGCGAACGGCAAAGGAGCCTCCATGATCGTCAGCGGGTTTTCGGGAAACGACATGTATTGCTTGAATGAAAAGGGTTTTGCCCCGGGCAGCGTCGTCGTCGGCAATAGCGTGCAGGCGCTGGGCTTTTTCGGTGGCATCGCCAGCGGATTGCGAACGATCGCCGGCGGTGAGATCGAGAACCTCACCCAGCTCATCACCGAAGGCCGTCACGCCGCCATCGAACGCATGGAAAAGGAAGCCAAGGCCGCCGGCTGCCAAGGCATCACCGGGGTTCGCTCCGAACTCAAGGAAGTCAGCGGGTATCACGAGTTTCTCGCCATCGGCTCCGGCGTGCGCACCAAGGGCTACGACGGCGATTTCTTCACTACCGCCTGCTCGGGCCAGGACTTCTACTGCCAAATCGATGCCGGCTATCAGCCGAAACATTTCGTCATGGGGAACGTCGCCTACGCGCTCGGCGTCGGCCAAAGCATTTTCGCCTGGCTCACCGGCGTCGCCGGCGGCGAAGTCAAGCAATATTCCGACATGTACAACCATACCCGGCATCTGGCCCTCACTCGACTCGAGAACGAGGCGAAGGCGGTCGGCGCTAATTCCGTCGTCGACATCGCCACCTATATTCTCCCCTTCGGGCCCGGCGTCACCGAGATGCTCATGGTCGGCACGGCATCGTATCATCCAGCGTTCGGCAATCCCGAGCGCCCCGTCACCTCCGAACTGACCGGCGAAGAGCTGTGGAACCTCGCACGCCTCGGCTACGCGCCCATGCGCCTGCTTCTGGGCGTCTCCGTCTATTCGCTCGGCTTGGCGGGCGGCATCTTTGCCTGGTTCCAAAGCTTCAGTCGCGGCGAACTCGAGTCAGTCACTCAAGTCATCTACGAAGCTCGCAGCAATTGCCTGGAACACATCATCGGTGAGGCCAAGGCTATCGGCGCCGACGGCGTCATCGACATCAAAGTGTTTATCGATGAGATAAGCGCCGGTTATGTCGAAGTCATGGCCATCGGCACCGCGATCAAGAAAATGCCGGGCATCACGACTCAGAGCCCCGCCTTAATCCCACAGGCCATCATCCGCGATCGCGATACGCTGTTCCGGCCAGTTACGGCGATTGTTTGATCGTGTATGAAAATTCGTGTCAAGCGTGCAGCGCAGCCACCCGCCTGGCCGGCTCGGGCTGTCGCTGCTCGCTTGGGGCTCTCGAGGAACTCATGCCTGCCTTCTCTGTTCATAGTGTGCCGATTTTCCTCCTGTTCATCGCCACCGCGAGCGGCTCGCCCCCGAGTATGCCATTCGACCTGATGGCTGACAAACTCGACGCCTGGAGAACGCCGCACGGCGATTGGCAGCACGTCGGCGCGGTCGAACTCGACGCCAAGAACCCCAGAAAGTTCGCCGTCAAGGAAGGCAAAGGCGTCTGGTACAACGGCGCCAAGGGGCGCACGTCCAACCTCTTCTCCAAGCAGAAATTCGCCGACGTCGAACTGCATGTCGAGTTCAACATCCCCAAAGGCTCAAACTCGGGCATCAAGTTCCATGGGCATTACGAGATTCAGATTTACGACAGCTTCGGCAAGAAAGAAGTAAGCGGTGAAGATTGCGGCGGCATCTATCCGCGCGCCGTCGTCATGGGCGGACGCTACACCCATATCGACAAGGGCATTGGTCCCAAGGTCAACGCCTGTAAAGCCCCGGGCGATTGGCAAACGCTCGACGTCACATTCCTCGCGCCGCGATTCGACAAGGAAGGCAAGAAAATCAAGAACGCCATGATTCTAAGGGCCATCCTCAATGGCCAGGTCATTCACGAAAAGCAAGAGTTACTCACCCCCACAGGCGATCGCTGGAAAAACGCCGAAATGCGCGAAGGCCACTTGATGCTTCAAGCCGACCACGGCCCGATTGCGATCCGCAACTTCCGCATCCGTGATGTGAAATGAAAATGCCGAAATGATGAAATCCCGAAAGGCCCTAACGCGACAGAGCCGCAGCCGTCAGCAATGAGCCGGCAGCCATCAGCCATACCATCAAAGCATGACCTTCTCTGGCTGACGGCTGATAGCTGACACCCCGTGCATAATTTCTCGTCATTTCCGATACTTGTGCGAGATTTGGGTTGTCCATGAACGATCGTTTGCAAACTATCCGCACTATCAGCAATCGCCTGCTCATCTCGCTCGGAGTGTTGATGCTCTTGATCATTCCGGGCGCATTTTGGGCGAGTCAATCGGACCAGTTTGTCGGGGCCGCGCCGCTGATGACGTTGATCATCGGGGCCATCGGTGGCTTCGTCGGGCTGCAACGCCGGCTCAAGACGCTCGGCGACGAGGATCTCCAGCTGCTGGCCGACTCGTGGGTCTACGTCGCTCTCTCTCCCGTGGTCGGCGGCATCCTCGCGGTGCTGTTGTACGTTCTGTTCATCTCCGGGTTGTTGGCGGGCGATCTGTTTCCGAGGTTTGTGGCGGACAAAGACGCCGCCAGCATCGAGGGCCTCGCCGCACTCTTTCGCATTCACGGCGCGGCGTCTGACTACGCCAAGCTGATCTTTTGGTGCTTCCTGGCCGGCTTTTCGGAGAGATTCGCCATCGACATCATCAGCCAATTCGAATCGCGTGTGGTGAGCAAGCCGCCTCCCCCCGACGCGCCGCGCGAAGAGCCGCGCACGAAGTAACCCGCACGGATCATACAATAGCGCCATGGACTCCAACGGCCGCATGATGCCCCGCAATCAGGTTCGCAACGGCGACTGCATCGCCGGCATGCGTGAGCTTCCCGATGGCTGCGTCGACCTCGTTTTTGCCGATCCGCCGTTCAACATCGGCTACAAGTACGACGTTTACGAGGATCGCAAGGGGACCGACGAATACTTGGCATGGACGAAATCGTGGGGCGAGCAAGTTCACCGCGTGCTCAAACCAACCGGCACGTTTTGGCTGGCCATCGGCGACGACTTCGCAGCCGAGCTCAAGGTCCTGTTTCAGCGCGACCTCGGCTTCTCGTGCCGCAGCTGGGTGATCTGGTACTACACCTTCGGCGTCAACTGCACGAAGAAATTCAGCCGCAGCCATACGCATCTCTTCCATTTCGTGAAAGACCCGAAGCAATTCACGTTCAACGCGAACGCTATCAAAGTCCCGTCAGCTCGTCAGACCGTGTACGCCGACTCCCGGGCACAAGAGGGCGGGCGATTGCCGGACGACACCTGGATCCTGCGTCCGCAGGACATGAAGCAAGGCTTTGAAGCGGATGAGGATACATGGTACTTCCCGCGCGTCTGCGGGACCTTCAAGGAGCGAGCGGGATTCCACGGCTGCCAGATGCCGGAACGCGTGTTGGGGCGGATCATAGAGGTTTCGTCAAATCAAGGCGAGTTGGTGCTCGATCCCTTTGCCGGGTCAGGCAGCACATTGGTGGTCGCGAAGAAATTAGGGCGCGACTATTTCGGTTTCGAATACTCTGCGAACTATGCCAGGCGCGTTTGCGCTCGCCTGGAGGCGACCGAAGTCGGCCAGTTTCTCGATGGAGTGGACGACCCGAAGCGAAGCGTGCCGGCCACCGCCAACGGCCGCGTGCTCAAGAACAGTAAACGTAAATAAACAGACCCTGAAGCGTCAGCGAAGGATCCCTTCGCCGACGCTTCGGGCGCCGACGCATCACTTCCCATACAGCGGCGTGCTGTCGAAGAGGTCGCGTGGGCGCAGGGTGAAGTCGATCCAGGTCGTCAGGGCGACGCCTTGCCATTGGTTAGCGCCGTCGGGGCCGAAGTCCTCGCCGCGCGGCACGTGGATGCCGGGGGCCGAGTACCACACCGTCACGGGCTGATTTTTCAACTCCCGCTTGTTGGCTGCTTCACGGACCAGCGTGTGAAAAAATGTCCGTTGCGGGTTGGTGACCGTCAGCCAAAAGTCGGAGTTGACGAACTCCATCTGCTCCTTGCTCATCCCGGCCAGGTCGCCATAACCACGGACATCGCGCACCGAACCCATGCGAGACGGGATGAGATCGTAGCTGACGGGGCGGAAGTGTGCGTTCTTGACTTCGGTGCTGTGGACTCGCAGCGTCGTGAACTCCTCGGCTTTCCAGAGGGCACTTCCTTCTTTGGCGGCGTTGCCGCCTTCGCTGCCGAACGGCTCATCGACGACGGCGAAGCGATTGCCGACGCGGCGGCGACTGATCAGGCGATAGTCGTTTTTGGTGGGTCCGCCGGCGCCGTCGGCTTTGGCTTCGCTGAGGTCGAATTCCATGCGCCAGCTGCCGACGTGAAGATGCACATCGCCGTCCTTGACATTTCCCCGCCCCTTGCCGCGGCGGAAGTAGTTGTGAGCGGTGAATCCGAGACGCGTGACGACCCGGCCATCGTCGGTGAAGTTGTATTCCATGATGTAGACGTAGTTGACTGCCTGGAAGATGGAGGCGAGGACGAGTTTTTCGCCGCGATAGCCGACGTTGTTGCCGTGCCCTTTCATCCAGCGAATGCCATCGTCGTGGACCTCGCGGAAGATCTTGTAGTTCTTGTTGCCCGACCACGCAACGACCGCCGGCATCGCCACACACGGCGGTCCCAGGAGTTTTTCGGCGGCGGCGACGGTCTTGTCGGCCCGATCCTTGGTGGCCAAATCGGCGTAGAACGTAATATTGTCGTCATACGGCGCCAGTGCCTCGACGAGTTGAAGGTTGCGCACGACGTTGATTGTCTTGGTCTGCCCGTCAGCGCTTTGGTACGTGAACGCCGCCTTGACGATGCGCAAGAGGTGCACCTCCTTGTTGAAGTTCGAGACAAAATCCCACTCGACATCCCAGCGCGTTTTTTGCTTGTCCGGCGCTGCTTTCGCAGGAAATGCTTGCGTCTCGGTGTTGGCGACCACAAGAGTCGGCGCGAGAGTAAACGACAATAGCGCGAGGATCAACTGCCACTTCTTCATGTTACGCTCCTTGTTGGAAGACGCTGCCGCGACGACGCATCGGAGCGCCGCGCATAGGATATGATAAGGACGAGACCCCCACGGACGAGAGAACCGCGCATGCCGCGCATTCAGCAACTTCCGGTTTCGGTCATCACGAAGATCGCCGCCGGGGAAGTCATCGAACGCCCCGCCAGCGTCGTCAAGGAGCTTCTGGAGAACAGCCTCGACGCCGGCGCCACCCGCATCGACATCGACATCGAGCAGGGAGGCTGCGAACTCATCCGCGTCGTCGACAACGGCCACGGCATCCATCCCGACGATCTCGAACTCGCGTTGACCAATCACGCCACCAGCAAGCTCGCGACCGCTGACGACCTCTTTGCCGTCCGCACTATGGGCTTTCGCGGCGAAGCCTTGGCGTCCATTGCGGGCGTGGGGCAGGTGACGATTCAGTCGTGCGTCTCCGAAGCGGAGAAAGGGAGAAGGAGTGAAGGGGAGAATGGGAGATGGGGAGAGGAGGAGATCGAAGCCCGCTCATTCTCCCCCTCTCTCCCTTTCTCCCCTTCTCATGAAGCCGGCGCCGAAATCTCCTCGCACGGCGGCGAACTATCGGCGGTCCGCGTATGGAACGGCGCACCGGGGACGCGTATTGAAGTGCGCCATTTGTTTTACAACGTGCCGGTTCGCCGAAAGTTCATGCGCACCCCATCGACCGAGATGGGGCACATCTGCGAAATATTCACGCGTATCGCGCTCGCCAAGCCCGGAATTCACTTAGTCCTGCGGCATAACGGCAAGAACGTTTACGAAGTCTCCGCGTCCGATGACTTGCTGACGCGCATCGGAATCTTCTTTGGCAAGGAAGTTCGCGACCAGCTTTATGCCATCGACGCACGGCAAGGGCCGGCGCATCTATTCGGCTACATCGCCGATCCTGCTTGCGATCGAGGCAACGCCAAAGCGCAGTACCTCTTCCTCAATGGCCGATGGATTCGCGATCGCGCACTCGGCCATGCGCTGCAAGAAGGCTATCGCGGTTTGCTGATGACGGGCCGCTACGCGGTGGCGTTCTTGTTCCTAGACCTGCCGCCCGACGCGGTCGACGTCAACGTGCATCCGACCAAGGCCGAGGTGCGCTTCCGCGATGCCAGCGCCCTGTACTCGATGGTGCTGGCCACGGTGCGCAACCGGCTCAATGAGGAGGAGTTGACCAGCCGGCTCCAGCCGCCGACGGCGAACGGGGCGAGCGGTTACTTCAGCCCCCGCCCCGCCGAGGCGACTCCGTCGCTGTTCGCGCAGCCGGGGTTTCCGACGTTCAGCAAGAACCCCCCAAGCCCAGGGGTGAGCGCAGCAAACCCCTGGGATCCGCCCGCTGCCGCGCTTCCGCCAAGCCCTGGCATGAGCGCAGCGACTGCCGGAGGTGACCTAATAGTCGATTGCCCAAGCCCAGGGGTGAGCGAAGCGAACCCCTGGGATGAAGTACGCCCCGAGCCCGCCCCCCCCATCCCCGAAGTCATCAACGCCATCCAGGTGCACAACACGTACCTCGTCGTCGAAACCACCGATGGCATGCTCGTAATCGATCAACATGCACTACATGAACGTGTGCTTTTTGAGGAGATCAAGGAACGCATTCGGCTCGGCTCCCTCGATGTTCAACCGATGCTAATCCCGGAGCCGGTCGAGTTGACCGCCGATCAGGCTGCGGTGCTTCTGGAACATCGCCACGATCTCGATGCCCTTGGCCTGGGTGTAGAAGACTTCGGCGGCAACACGGTCATCGTCACGCGCTACCCGGCCCTGTTGGGCCGACGTCCGCCGGCGCAAATCCTCAAGCGCGTTGTCGATCACTTGATGAACAAGGAACGCATGCCGACGCGCGAGCAGCTGCTGAGCGATCTGATGAGCCTGATGGCCTGCCACGCCGCCGTCCGCTCCGGCGACCCGCTGGCGCCCGAGGAGATCGCCGCCTTGGTCGAGATGCGCCATCTCTCCGCCGACACGCACCACTGCCCGCACGGACGACCGACGGCGCTATTGTTTACGCGGCAAGAGTTGGATCGACAGTTTCGGCGAATCTAAGTGATCGTGCGCGTGTAGGGTGCGTTCAGTGAACGTAGCCTATTCTGAATACGATTGTCATTTCGCCGGCGCTTGGTTACATTGTCCTCGCCAATCCTCTTTTGTGACGAGGCTGCCATGCGCTATCTCCTCATGTTATTGGTCGTCGCCCTTTCCCCGAGCGCCGCTTTGGCGCAGGCGAAACAGAAAAACGTCGTCCTGATCATTGCCGACGATCTCGGACGGCAACTCGGTTGCTACGGCGACAAATGCGTGACGTCGCCGAACATCGATGCCCTGGCGAAGAAAGGCGTTCGCTTCACGCGGGCGTATTCAAGCGTCTCGTCGTGCAGTCCGAGCCGGGCCAGCATCATGAGCGGACTGTACACGCACCAGAACGGCATGTACGGCCTGCAGCACGCGCCGCACAGCCAGCAGTGTCATCCCTGGGTCATGGGATTGCCCACGCTCTTGCGCAACTTCGGCTACTTCACCGGCCTGATCGGTAAGTTCCACGTCGGCCCGGAGTCGGCGTTCAACTTCCATCGCCTCATGCTCAACACCAAGCAGCGAGACGTCGCTCTCATGGCCCAGAATGCCAAGGAGTTCATCCGCACCGCCGACAAGAAGCCCTACTTCCTGGTCATGGGCTATCAAGATCCGCATCGCGCCAAGGTCGGCTTCGGCAACGATGTCTGGGCAAAAGACCCCAAGGAGGTGAAGGTCGATCCCAAAAAAGTCGTCGTGCCGTACCACCTGCCCGACACCGAGGCGGTGCGGAAAGACCTGGCCGAGTATTATCAGTCGGTCGCCCGCATGGATCGCGGCGTCGGTTTGCTCTTCGAAGTGTTGCGCGAGCTGGGGCAACTCGAAGATACGATCATCATTTTTATCAGCGACAACGGCATCCCGTTCCCCGGCGCCAAGACCACCCTCTACGCATCGGGCATTCACTTACCGATGCTCATCGCCGGTCCCGGAGTGCCGCAGGATCGCACGAACCATGGGGTCGTCAGCTACATCGATCTGGCGCCGACGATTCTCGACATCACGAAGGCGGCTGGTCCGAAGTACAAACTGCCGGGCCGATCGTTCCTGCCGATCTTGGGGGACGACAATCCGAAGGGCTGGGACACGGCCTTTGCTTCGCATCAGTTTCATGAAATCACGATGTCGTACCCGATGCGCTCGATCATCACGCCGAAGTACAAGTTGATCGTCAACCTGGAGCACCAGAAGACGTATCCGCTGGCGTCCGACCTGTGGGGCTCGCCGAGCTGGCAAGATATTCGCAAGACCGGCGCGAAGATGATGGGGCAACGCAGCGTCGACGCGTTTCTTCATCGGCCCAAAGAAGAACTGTACGATCTCTCGACCGATCCGGATGAACTGAAGAACCTCGCAGCCGATCCGGCTCACGCAAACGGGTTGACGGAACTGCGAACGCGCTTGCGCGATTGGCAGAAGGACACGGCCGACCCGTGGGCGATCCTGTATCGCGAGGAGAAGTGATTGTTTTCGCTTAACGTTCGCGCGGCGCCATGCAATTGTTAAACAAAACCATCGGAGACAAGCGCGATGTGGCCCGATGCCGACAAGACGCAGTCGTTGCTCGACAAAGCCGGCGCCGGCGACGCCGACGCGGTCGATCAGCTTCTCGCTCAGCATCGCGAGCCGATTCGGCGGATGATCGATCTGCGTCTCGACCCCGCCATCGTGCAGCGCCTCGACGCCAGCGACATCGTGCAGGACGTGCTCATCGAAGCCAATCGTCGGCTAAAGGAATACTTGAAGAACCCGACGATGCCGTTTCACCTCTGGCTAAGGCACATCGCCAAGGATCATCTGATCGACGCCCATCGTCGACACCACAAGGCCCAGAAGCGCGGCGTCGAGCGCGAGCAGCCGATCCATCGCCCGGCCTGGTCGGACCGGTCGTCGCTCGATTTGGCGGGGCAGCTGCTCGATCAGGATTTGACCCCCGCCTCTGCCGCCATCCAGGAGGAGATGCAGAACCGTCTGCGCGACGCCATCGCCCAACTCGATGACGACGATCGCGAAGTGATTCTGATGCGCCACTACGAGATGCTCGCGAATCAAGAAGTAGCGGCGACGCTGGGATTGACCGAAGCCGCAGCATCGATGCGCTACCTGCGCGCGGTGCGCAAGCTGCGCGATCTGTTGGCGCCGACCCGGTAGCTATCAGCTATCAGCTCTCAGCCAGAATTGGGAGGGAGACATGGTTTGCTACGTGATACTGGTCCTGGCGGGCATCGCAAATGGCCCCGCGGGCGATCGGGCCGCGATTCAGAAGGTGCTCGACGATCAAGCTGCCGCGTGGAACAAGGGCGATCTTGTTGCGTTCATGAAGGGTTATCTCGACTCCGATGAGCTTAGCTTCTATTCAGGCAACAACAAAACCAAAGGCTGGAAGGCGACGCTGGCTCGCTATCAGAAGAACTATCAGGCCGACGGAAAAGAGATGGGCAAGCTGTCGTTCACGGAGTTGGCGATCGAATTGCTAGGCAACGATCACGCCTTGGTGCGTGGCCGGTACAATCTCAAACGCAAAGACGACGCCCCGACCGGCATCTTCACGCTCATCCTCCGCAAAACGTCCGCAGGCTGGCGCATCATCCACGACCATACATCGGGCTAGCCGCTGGTCAAAGTTCAATTAACGGGAGGGGCGAGGCTCCTGCCGAGCCGTGAGGCGGCGGAATGCTAAAGGCTCGGCAGAAGCCTCGCCCTCCCGAAAATAATCAGGTGATCTTGATCGAATCACAGGCCACGTCACACCGCCGCCAGATTCCCTGAGCGGTCGAAAGCTACGTCGTACGGCCCGTTGATCACGTCGAACGCGGTGCGCGGCTTCAGGTCCTTCAAGCACGCTTCCGACACCTCGACTTCTTCGAGCATCAGCGTGTTCTTGATGTGCATGACGTGCGCCTGCTGCGGCTCGCGCCGGCCAATGATAGCGAGCGCCGTGTCGAGAACTTCGCGATCGGTGTCGTAATGGACGGCGATATTGGCGCCTTCCGGATATCCCGCAGTCACGCAATTGATGACGGTGACTTTGTAGTCCATCTCCTTGACAAGCCGGGTAGTGACGAAGTCGCAGAAGCCGATGCCGCAGGCGTTGCCGTGGGTGTGCTCGGTCAGACCGCGAGCGAAGATGAAACGCATCTGCGGCTGGTCGAGCACGGTCTCGGTGCGCAGCGCTCGCTTGCGGCCCACGACGTTCGTGTCCATGCCGCTGCCGGAGATGTCCTTGCCAAGCTCGTCGATGATCAGCAGGTCGGCTTCATGGAACGGCAGTCGTCCGAGCCATTCTTTCGCTTTGACAAGCAGGCGTTCCTCGACCGGCTCGAAGTCGGCGGGGAGGCATGCTTCCAGGTGCGCGGTCTCGTCGTAGCCGTTTTCAACGGTGCAGAGGCCGAAAGCGATCGGGGCCTTGGCGCGCATGAACCGGCCCACAGCACGAACGACGGGATCGTACGGTTCGTAGAGCAGCACGCGATGGTAATGGGCGGCGCCGTGGCGTTTGCCCAAGCCGATCATCATCATCTTCATCAGCCCGCTTTCGACCGGACCAGCGTAATTCGTGTGCGGCTTAACCCGGCCGATGACGCCGATGTGATCGGCGCTCGCGGCGTTCTTGTCGAGATAAACAGGCCAGCCCTCCGGCGTGTTGCCCAGATGGACAACTTCCATCGACGAGCGGATCGGCGCGCCGACAAACGCCTCGGTGATGCCGTAGCGCTGCAGCACTTCGGCCTGCCCCTCATCGGTCGCCCCGCCATGGCTGCCCATTGCGGGAACCAAGAACGGTTGAGCGCCCAGGTCGCGCACATGCTGCACGACGCTTTTGAGGATCAGCGGAATGTTGGCGATCCCCCGGCTGCCCGCGGTCAGTGCAACCGTTTGCCCGCGTTTGATCTTGCTACCCAGGTTGAGCTTGGCCAGCGTATCGCGAATCGTCGCCGGGATGTTCTCGACGCGTGGCCGAGGGAATTTTTGTCGCAAGCGGAGCATTCGCGGGTATGGCATGGTTGTTCCTCATTTGGAATCAGGCCTCGATCGTGGGTGGCGCCGGCACGAGCAACAAATCAGCGGCCACGAGCAGCCTTCGTTCGGCGACTCGGGCGAGGTCGTTGAACTGAAGCAATCGTTCGGTCACACGACCCGTCCCAGTCAGTGGTTCGATCCGACCATCCACCAGACGGAAATGGTCCGTCCAGCGATCTCAGCGCGGATGAAAAAGCGGAATGATGTTTCCCGTTTCCCGGTCGATGGACGCGATGTCCGTACCCTTACATCGATTGCACAGCACACACGAGTTTGCCAGGTTCTCCGCGACACTTTCGCCCCCATGTTTTTCGGTAACAACATGGTCAATCAAATGAGGCGCAAACGTCACGGCCTCGGGAATGAGACAGTATTCACACCGTTCTCCCGAACGCTCACGGACCAGTCGCCGCAACGCAGCCGCGACATGAGTCTGGCTCGTCCCGCCCTCGCTGCTCGAAGCTTGAGAGCCGCGCTCCCTTTCGCCAGGCGAACGAGATGTTCAACGTACTGAAACTGGTCCCACTCGCGGCGTTCGTCGTGGGTCCAACGCTCTGTTCGATTTTTGTCGAGCAAGAAATCAACGCGCGCTTGCAGTTGCGGCGAAGGACGCAGAGCCAGCACTTCCTCCGGCGTGGGCATGGCAGCAAGCACTTGCAGAACGGAGTTCAGCCCTGCATATCCCGATTCATTGGGCGCTTGCAACTCGCGAACGCCCAGCTCCAGAATCGTCTCAAGCTGAGATTCGTAGGGCCGACGTTGGCTCGCGAGTTCGCCGGCAATGGTCACCGTTACAGGCATGGCAGGCACTCCAGGCGAGTATTTGGTTATCATAATCGGTCCGATACGGTTTCGCCAGTTCGAATCGCGGCTCGATGATCGGGCCGATTCATACAATTTCGTAAGCGTTCGCGTTGCTTCGCATTCCGACGAAACCAGCTATGAAAATCGAACACGTCAACTACACCGGTCCGGCCATCGACGATGCCGAAATCCTCGCGAAACTCCCGGCCGATCTTGCCGACTTGCTTCAGGAGATCAATGGGTTCATCCAATATCACGGCGGGTTCCACGTCCGGGGGGCCTGCACGGCGCCGGCCTGGCATTCGCTTCGCGCCGCCTGGCTGGGCGACAACGCGTTTCATCGCCGCTATCCCAACGTCAAGCCGAGCGACATTCCCTTTGCCGAGGATTGCATGGGGGATCAATTCCTCCTGCGTGGCCGAGAGGTCTGGCGGCTTTATGGCGAGACCGGCGAGGTCGAAACGCTCGAGTGCGGCTTCGGCGAATTTCTACAGAACGTAGAAGACGATCCCGGCGAGCATCTTGCGCTGCATCCGCTCCTCAAGTTCAATCGCGGCGGCAGACACCTGGAGCCGGGCCAATTGCTGTCGGCCATCCCGCCCTTTTGCACCGAAGAATCGGAAGACGGCGTCAAGCTCTCAGCCGTCTCGGCAGAAGAGCGCTACAAATTCCTCGCCAGCTTCGCGGCCACGTTCCACGACGACGAAGAAGAAGACGATTGACTCAACGGCGTGCCCACAGGCCGTAGAGCACAAGCCCCGGAGCACCGCCAATGCCGATGCCAATGACGAGTTCGACGTTCCAGAACGTATTGCTCCCGGTCAGCCAGACACGCAGTGTAACGTAAAGCCACATTCCCGCCAGAGCGCCCGCGTCGGCGAGCGCGCCGCAGATCATGCCGCGGTCCCAGCTAGGCGTGGCGATCGCGCCGGCCAGTGCTGCTCCTATCGTCGCGATCGCCAGCCAACCGACGAACGGCAACACGTTCCAGGCCGGCATGAAGTCCGACGCGATCATTCCCGGTATGATCACTGCGACCATCCCCAGCGTCAGCGCCCAGCTCTCCCGTGGCGATTCACCCATGCAAGTTCCTTCGTCGATCGTCGGCATCACGCTCGGAGCGCGATGTCCAAGGTCATTGCCGCTTCGGGCAGGCAAGGCCCGTTGACATTATCTTACTCGGCCCGGTGTATATTATTCCCTACCTATGAACGACGACCTGTCGCGTTTGCTAACAAACGCCAAGAGCAATCCGGACGCGTTTTGGCCTCTCGTCGAGGCGCTGCGCCTTGCGGCCGGCGCCGATCCTTCTCTGCTGGTGACCTTCGCCCGTTCGCCCAACAAGATCGAACGCAAGGCAGCGGCCGCGGCGGGCGGCGGGCAGACCGATCCCGCCGTCGTCGACGCCCTCGTCAAACTCGCTAGCGATTTGGAGTTCGACGTGCGCCAAGAGCTCGGCTACAACCTCAAGAACTGGCCCAACTGGGTCGAGATGGATGCCGCCGTCGCCACGCTCCTGACCGATTTCGATATCAACATCCGTCAGAACGCCGTCTGGACCGCCCAGCGCCGCCCGGCCCTGGTCCCCAAGCTCCTCAACAGGCTGCATGACGAGGAAGATCTCTGGGTCCGCAGCGAGATAGGCCACGCCCTCGGCAACTGCCCTCCCCTGGCGACGCTCGGCGCTTTGTTCGCCCACCTGGCCAAGGAAGCCGACATCGGCGTTCAGCAAGCCTGCGCCGGATCGATCGAACGTCACCTCAACACGCTGGGCGGCTTTCCACCGACGCTGGTCAAGCCCGTGCAAAAATCGCTGCACGACATCCGCGTCAAGGTCAACGCCCTGACCTATGGAACCTACACTTCGCTCAAAAACTGGCTCAACGCGGAACTCTCGCATTACGTCGACTTCGATTCACTTGCCGAGTTCGGCAATGTCATGACAATCGAACCGGCCAAGTTGTCCCACGCCTTTGGCCTCGACGAACCGATCGACGCGGTCATGGAGGCACTCTCCGGACCGCCGCCGCGCGCGGTCGTCCTCATCGGCGAATCGGGCGTCGGCAAGACGGCGCTGATTCATGAATTGGTGCATCGTCTGCGCGACGATCCAACGCAGCCCGGATGCGTGCTCCGCATGACGCCGCAGGACTTCCTCGTCAACACGCGCTACATCGGCGAATGGGAGACGCGCGTGCGCAACATCGTCAATGCGGTCAAACCGCCGCGCCGCATCGTCCTGTATATCCCGAACATCGAGGAACTGGCCTGGATGGGCACATGGTCCAAGAGCGACGCCAACGTCGCGACTGCCATGGCCCCGTTCATCGAGCGCGGCGATCTGACCATCATCGGCGAGAGCACGGCAGAAGGCTTCCGCAAGGGCCTCGGCGCCAATCGCTCGCTGCGCCGGCTATTCCACACGATCGAACTGCAGCCGGCCGACGAAAAAAAGACACTCAGCATCCTGCGCTCGGTCGCCAACGAAGCCGACGTGCCGATCGCCGACGAAGTCTTGAGCCGCATCAACGAGTTGGCCATGTACTTCGGCAGCGGCACGGTGCAGCCCGGGCGTGCCGTTGGCCTGTTGCGCAAGGTGCTCGGCTTGACCGATTATCACCTCGGCCCGATCTCCGAGAAGGACATCCTGGCGACGCTGTCGGCCTCGACCGGCATCCCAGCCGACTTCCTCGACGACGAGGTCGCTCTCCGCCGCGCCGACGTGCGCCAGTTCTTCGAGTCGCGCATTATGGGCCAGCCCGAAGCCGTCGAGGCGGTCGTCGATCTCGTCACACTGATCAAAGCCGGCCTCAACGATCCCAACAAGCCGTTCGGCGTCATGCTATTCATCGGGCCTACGGGCGTCGGCAAGACCGAACTCGCCCGCGCACTAGCCGAGCAACTCTTCGGCGATGTCAATCGCCTCGTCCGCCTCGACATGAGCGAGTACGCGACCTATGAAGCCTACGAACGGCTCATCGGCAGCGTCGCCCACAACGAAGCCGGCCTGCTCACGGCAACGGTGCGCGAACGGCCGTTCTCTGTTATCCTCTTCGACGAGATCGAGAAGGCGCACCCCAACGTCTACAACCTGTGCCTGCAAATCTTCGACGCAGGGCGACTGACCGACGCTCATGGCCGAACGGTCGATTTTCGGCGAACGATCATCATCTTGACCTCGAACGTCGGCTCGGCTGTTCAGACAGGCCCTGCGCTCGGGTTGAATCGCGAGCCTCCGCCGATGCCGACGCGCGAATCGATCCTGCGCGAGCTCAATCGCTGGTTTCGGCCCGAGTTCCTCAATCGCCTCGATCGCATCGTCACGTTTCGCCCGCTTGCCACTGAGACGGCAGAACGCATCGCTCAGCGCGAGATCTCCCGCGTGCTAGAGCGAGCAGGGATCACGCGCCGCCATCTGGCGATCGACGTGGATCCCGGCGTCTTGCCCTTGCTGTTGCGCGAGGGCTACTCGCAGGCGTTTGGCGCTCGACCGCTCAAGCGGACGGTCGAGCGCATGGTGCTCTTGCCTTTGGCGCGGGCGATAGCTGAAGGAAGCGTGCCGGCCGGGTCGCTGGTCAGGTTGGTGGCGAAGCAGGACCGCGTGGACCTTGACGTCGAGCCGCCTGAACCCACGACCGACGCGCCCGCGCCGCCCGCCGCCAGGGCCGAGCATGTCGAAGAGCGCGGCAATGCCCTCTTGCAGCAAGTTGTCGAGTTGCGCGGTTTGGCGACGCCGCTCGCCGCCCGCAAGACCGAGTTGCTCGTCCAGTCAGCAGCGCCCGGCTTCTGGGACGATCAGACCACTTCGCGTGGCGTCATGGATGAAGTCTATCGCCTGGACGGCATCCTCACGGCACTCGCTGAGCTGGAAAAAAAGCTCCGCGGCGAGGTCGAACGCATCGCTCGCCATCGCCATTCCGATCGCGAGCTCGTGCGCATCGCCGGGCAACTCGACGCTCACGAAGGCCAACTGCAGCATCTGGCATTCCTGGTCAAGTGCAGGGATAGCCAGGCTCTCGGCGACGCCCTCGTCACGCTCCGCCTGGTAACGAAGCAGGGCAGCGGACTCGACGGCGTCGGGCTGCTTGCCAAGATGTACCAGAACCTCGCCCATCGCCGTAGCTTGGAATTCACCGTTCTCGACGATCGTCTCGGCGGAGATCCCCCCGAAGACACGATCACGCTCCTCGTCTACGGCCCGGGCGCCTACGCGCTGCTCGCCAATGAAGCCGGCGAACATCAGCTGAGCAAATCCGCGGGGGGCAAGGATCGCAAACGCTCCGAGAAGAGCGGCAAGCTCGAACGCGATGTCGTTCGCGTCGAAGTCTTTCCGGCGCCGACGGTCGAAGCCAACTTCGCGTCATCCGAGTTGGAGATCGTCGTTCGCCCGCTGACCGGCGCCAAGGGACGGCTGCTCGGGAATCTGACCCACGACGTGCGTTTGTTCCATGCCAGGACCATGATTTCGGTGCGCGGCTGGTGCGATGGGACCAAGTCGGAAGCGATTAGCCGAATGAAGATGATCCTGTCCGCCCGCCTGGCCAGCCGTGGCCAGCCAGCGCCGGAGCGCGCCGCCGTCGTCCGCCGCTACCGCCTGGGCCCGTCAACGCTCGTGCGCGACCAACGCACCGGCCGCACCACCGGCCGCTTGGACCAGGTGCTGGATGGGCATCTTGACATGTTCTTGTTGCCGCCCGCGGGCGGTTGACGAACGAGAGAGGGGTCACGCCCGCGCTAGCTGCTGCCCCTGCTTGAACGCCTCCCACTCTTCGACGGTGTAGTTCACTTCGCGCGCATTGCTGCCGTTGTAGGCGCCGACGATGCCGTCCTCCGCCATCCAGTCGATCATGCGTGCCGATCGGCCATAGCCTATGCCGAGCGTGCGCTGCAACAGCGACACGCTGCCTCGGCCTTCGCGGATGACGATCTCGACCGCCTGCTCATAGAGCGGATCGCGCTCGCGCATCTTGTCGATCGAGCCGGCGCCGGCATTCGTCGATTGCAACTGCAACAACTCTTGCGAGAAGCACGGCTCGTCGGTTTCCAGATGCGCGACGACCTTGGTAATCTCATGGCTCGCGACATACGTGCACTGCGCCCGCACCAGCGAGTTGTTGCCTGGAAGCAAGAACAGCATGTCCCCCTTGCCCAGCAGCTTGTCCGCGCCCATCTCATCGAGCACGACTCGGCTATCCATGCGGCTCGCGACCTTGAAGCAAACCCGGCCCGGAAGGTTCGACTTGATCAGCCCCGTGACGATATCGACGGTCGGGCGCTGCGTCGCCAGCACGAGGTGGATGCCGGCGGCGCGGGCCTTTTGCGCCAGCCGAATGATGTACGTCTCCGCCTCGCGCTTCGTTTGAAGAATCAAGTCGCCGAACTCGTCGATGACGATGACGATGTACGGCAGCTTCTCCGGAATGCGTTCGCGTTCCGATTCGTCCGGCTGAATGCGGCGATGAATTTCCTCCAGGCCAAGCTCGTTGTACTGGGCCAGATTGCGCACCCGCGCCCGGCTCAACAGGTCGTAGCGCTCTTCCATCTTGTCGACGGCCCAGGCGAGCACGGCGGTCGCCTTCTCCTCGTCGGTGATGACCGGGTGCATCAGGTGCGGAATCTTGCGGTAGTCGGAGAACTCATTCTTCTTCGGATCGATGAGCAGCAGCTTGAGCTCGTCGGGCCGGCGCGTCATGAGCATACTGATGATCAGCGCATTCAGGCAGACCGACTTGCCCGTGCCCGTCGTGCCGGCGATCAAGAGGTGCGGCATGTCGGCCAAGTCGTGCGTGAGCGGCTTGCCCTCGGCGTCTTTGCCCAGGAACAATGGCACCTTGCACTTGGCGAGCTTGCGGCCCGCGCCGAGGATGACCTCCTTGAGCCGAACCGTGGCCCGATGCTCGTTGGGGACTTCGATGCCGACGGCGTTTTTGCCCGGTATCGGCGCGACGATGCGCACGCTCGGCACTTTCAGATGCAGCGCGAGGTCGTCGCCGAGCGTGGTGATCTTGTTGACGCGCATGCCGGTCTCGAGCGCGATCTCGTACTGCGTGATGACCGGCCCGGTGTTGATGCCGACGACCTTGACGTTGAGCTCGAAGTCGCGAAACGTCTGTTCGAGAATCGCCGCCTGGTCGCGGAGCTTCTGATCGTGCTGCTCGAAAGGGAACGGCTCCGGATCGTCGAGCAGAGATAGCGGCGGCAGCTCGTAGTCCTCGAAGTTGTTCTCCGGCACGCTCGACATGCCCATTCGCGTGATCGGCAGTATCGCCGGCTCGTGCACCGGTTCCGGCTCGGGCTCCGGCTCTGGCGTCACGTCGAAACCGGTGTGCTGAATCGGCACGTCGAGCGCCCCATGCTCGTCCGCGTTCGTTGCCACGGGCACAGTCTCCGCCACTTCGTAGGGGTTGCCAAGGAAGGTCGACCACAATCTCATCGGTAGGCTGACCACAAACGATAGGCAAACGCTGAGCGGATAGCAAACCCAGTACAGAACATCGAATGCACCCCGCACGGCGAAATCGGCGGCTAACAACAGCGCGATGGCGCTGGTCGCGCCAAACGTCACGACGCCGCCGAGATCGGTCAGCGATTGCATCAGTTGACGCAAGGCCGCGCCAAGGGCGCCTCCGCTGCCCGTGATCGGGCCGGGAAGCCAGTCGTGGCCCAGATAATCGGCGGCGATCGCACAGCACGGCAGGAGCAACAGCCAACCGAACAGCCGGGCCGTCCACACCAGCCAGTTCTTCCGCAGGAACAGCAGCAAGACCAGAACAAACCAGGCCGCCAGAAGCACATGGACCGCACATCCGATAGCCGAATGGAGTTCAGACGCCAGGGCATGACCGGGCACGCCGAGCACGTTGGCCGCGCTCGCGGGCTCGTCGGTCAGCACGCACAGAGCAACTGCCAGGCCACAGACGAGCAGCAGCCAGGCAAGCATGTCCACGCGTGTCGTGTCTTTTTCGGTCATGATGGCGCATCACCTCGGAGCGTATTGCTCCCCGCTCCATCATAACCACCGCACAAAGGGCAGACGCCTGGCTTGAGCCGAAAGAGATGAGAATTGACCCTGTGGATTGGAGCAGAAGCGGTATCGTCGGCACGATCGTTACAACCGTAACGGCACACGGCGTAAGCCCGTTCTCCGTTTTCGGTCCTCGGTTCTCCGTTACCCGGTTCGTTCGGCGCTCATTTCGCCAGAGCCGATTCGATCAGGCGTTTGGCGTGGGAGAGAGCATCTCCGAGTTTGCTGGGGTCTTTGCCGCCGGCCTGGGCCATATTGGGCCGTCCGCCGCCGCCGCCGCCCACGATCGGCGCGATGTGTTTGATGAGATCGCCGGCCTTGACGCCACGCTTGACAACGTCATCCGACACTGCCGCCAACAACCCGGCTTTTCCGTCGTCCGCCCAGCCAACGACGACGACGCAGGAGCCGGCCTTCTGCTTGACGCGATCGACCTGCGTGCGGATCGCGTCGTCGGGTCCCGCTGGAATCTCGCCGATGACGACCGCCACGTTGCCCACCTTTGCCGCCGACGCCAGCAGCTTGTCGAATGTGCCTGCCAGATCGCTCGCCGCCCCTTTCTTGAGTTGCTGTTGCAGCTTCTTGATCTCGTCGTGCATCGATTCGATGCGTGCCGGCAATTCTTCGGGCCGACAGTGGAAGCGCTCCGTCAAGTCGGCGATGATTCCGCCGAGTTGGCGATCGTACTCGACCGCCTTCGGCCCTGTAACCGCGGTGATGCGCCGCACGCCCTTGGCGACGCCCTCCTGGCTGATGATCTTGAACAGACACGCCTGGCTGGTGCGCTCCAGGTGCGTGCCGCCGCAGAATTCGACCGAGCTCCCCTCTCCCCCCGGGAGAGGGGCCGGGGGTGAGGGTGCTCGCGTGGTTCCGCCCTCACCCCCAACCCCTCTCCCGGAAGGAGAGGGGAGACTGCCGATCACCACCACGCGCACCGGGTCCGGATACTTTTCGCCGAACACCGCGCGAACGCCGGCGATCTTCTTCGCCTCCGCCAACTGCATCACTATCGGCGTCACCGGCTCGTCGGCCAAAATCTTATCGTTGACGAGCCGTGCGACCTCCGCGATCTCATCGTGCGTCATCGGCTTGTCGTGCGTGAAGTCGAAGCGCGTGTGCTCCGCATCGACGAGCGAGCCCTTCTGATCGACATGATCGCCCAGGACTTCGCGCAGCGCCCAGTTGAGGAGGTGCGTCGCGGTGTGGTTGCGCATGGTGTCGAAGCGCACCGGGCTGACTTCGAGCGTCGCCGTCTCGCCGGTGCGGATCGTGCCGGATGCGACTTTGCCCCAGTGGATGACGGCGTCACCGAGCCGTTGCGTATCCTCGACCTCGAACTGCCCGGATGCGGTTTTGACCCATCCGGTGTCGCCAACCTGCCCGCCCTGCTCGGCATAGAAGTTGGTCTCATCGAAGACGAGCCCCGCTTCCTCGCCGGGCGTCAACGCGCCCGCTTCGGTGTGCACGACGTTGTCCTTGACCCAGGCGAGGATTAGTACTGAGTACTCAGTACTCAGTACCGAGTACTTCGCACTGTCGTCGGTCGCGGGCAGGTCGCCCTGCACGGCTGTGACGACGTGTTTTTTCTGCCCCGCGCGGCTGCGCTGCTTGGCGCGGTGAAGCTCGTCGGCGTATCCGGTGAGATCGACTGCCAATCCGTCTTCTTGGGCCATTTGCTGGGTGATGTCGATATAGATGCCATAGGTATCGTGCAGTTGGAATGCATCAACGCCATTAATTATGTTTGCGCCGGTGGTTCGCGCACGCTGGCTGACGCGTTGAAACAGCTTGATGCCACGATCGAGTGTGCGGATGAACTGTATTTCTTCGTCTTCGATGGCACGCGCGATTTTTGTCGGGTTGCTCTTGAGCTCCGGAAAGAACCCGCCCATCGCTTCGACGACGGAGCTAACGAGTTCGCACAGGAATGGCTTCTGGGCGAGAAGATAGTGTCGCCCATAGCGTTCGGCGCGGCGCAGGATGCGTTTGAGCACGTAGTTGCGGCCATCGTTGCCGAGCATCGCGCCGTCCGTCAATGCGAATGTTAGCGTGCGAATGTGGTCGGCAATAACGCGGTAAGCGGTGTCCTTCAAATCGTCGAGCTTACCGGTGTAGGCCGGGGCGCCGGTGATCTTTTGGATGGCAGCGAAGATCGGCATGAAGACATCGGTGTCGTAGTTGCTGGTCTTGCCTTGCAACACCGCCGTGATGCGTTCGAATCCCATCCCCGTATCGACGTGCTGCGCCGGCAGCGGCGTCAGAGTCTGGTCCTCGTTGCGGTTGAACTGGATGAAGACGAGATTCCAGATCTCGATGACTTCGGGACTGCCTTTGTTGACGAGCGTGGCGCCGGTCTTGTCGGCCGTGCGGTCGTAATGAACCTCGGTGCACGGACCGCAGGGTCCGGTGTTGCCCATTTCCCAGAAGTTGTCCTTTTTGTTGCCCAGATGAATCTGCGCATCGGGAACGCCGACGGCGCGCCAATAGCCGGCAGCTTCGTCGTCGCGCGGGATGTTGTTTTGCGGATCGCCTTCGAAGACGGTCACGTGCAGCCGGGACTTGTCGAGCTTCCAGACGTCGGTGAGAAGCTCCCAGGCCCAGGCGATGGCTTCCTTCTTGAAGTAGTCTCCGAAGGACCAGTTGCCGAGCATTTCGAAGAAGGTGTGATGATAGGTGTCCTTGCCGACGTCATCCAGATCATTGTGCTTGCCGCCGGCGCGGATGCACTTTTGGGTGTTGGCGACGCGCTTGTAGGGAGGCTTCTCGGTGCCGAGGAAGTACGGCTTGAACTGATTCATGCCGGCGTTGGTGAACAGCAGCGTTGGATCGTCGAGCGGCACCACCGACGACGATGGCACGAACGTATGCCCGTGCTTCCTGCAGAAGAAGTCGACAAACTGCTGGCGAATTTCATTGGCGGTTGGCATCGTCGTTACTCACAAGATCATGGGTCACAAAATCATGTTTTATCATTTTGTGTCGCATGATTTTGTGATTTGTTCGTAGACCGTCCGGAGAGGCAGGTTGTGTTCACGGGCAACCCGGGCGCAATCCTCATACTCCGGCGTCACGATCGCGCCCACCCCGTCGCGCCAGCCCTTCTTTGCCTTGATCGGGCCCCACGGCGTCTCGACCGTGATCGCCTTGCGCTCGAGCTTGCTCCGCTGGGCCCGATGGCGGCGGATGCCGAAGGTCATCGTCTCGTGGAAGAGGATGGTTTCCAACGCCGCCAGGTTCGCATCGTCGGCGATGACGCTGAGCAGGATGCCGGGACGGGCCTTCTTCATCTGGATGGGCAACGTCCAGACATCGAGAGCGCCGGCGGCGAAGAGGCGTTCGATCGTGTAGCCGACGATTTCGCCCGGCACGTCGTCGAGGTTGGTTTCGAGGACCCAGACTTCATCACTGTCAACACCATGAACGCCCACGGCCGAAAGGCCGTGGGATGGGACGCCGGCGGCGCCCGATCCCACAGCCTGTCGGCTGTTGGCGTTGCCGACAAAAATACGCAACAAATTCGGCTGTTCGAGAAAATCCTTGCTGCCGGCGCCGTGGCCGACTTCTTCAACGATCATCGCCGGCGTATCGACATATTCACTGACGATGCTGGTGAGGATCGCGGCCCCGGTCGGCGTGGTCAACTCCGTCTTCACCGGCGCCGAGCGCAGCGGCACGCCTTTGAGCAACTCCGCGGTCGCCGGCGTCGGCACAGGCATGACGCCGTGAGCACACATGACGGTGCCGCTGCCGACCGCAACAGGGCTTGACGTAAATTTCTCGACGCCGAGCAAATCGAGCGCGATGGCGGACCCGACGATGTCGGCGATGCTGTCGAGCGCACCGACCTCATGAAAGTGGACGTCGTTGACGTCGATGCCGTGCGCAACGGCTTCGGCTTGCGCAAGTCGGCGAAAGATCTTGAGAGCCAGGTCGCGCTGCTTCGGCGTGAGACCTCCCTTGGCGATGATCGCTTCGATGTCGCTCAGGTGGCGGTGCTCGTCCTCTTCGGGCGCGTGGACGTAGACCTCGGTGGCCGCGAAACCACCCTTCTGCACCGATTCGAAATCGACGCGCACCGGCAAGCCCAGCGACGCGATGCCGGCGCATACGAGTTCGGTCGGAACGCCAACGTCGAAAAGGGCGGCCAGCGTCATGTCGCCGGAGATGCCGCTGAAACAATCGAAATGAGCCACACGCATGGTTGAATTCTCGACTTTGGCGTATGTTACGAGCCGGAAGCGTCAGCGACGGAAACTGTGTGAATCGTCGCTGACGCTTTCGGCCCGTAACCTCAATGCTATTTCTTCGTACACTCGTACAGCATCAGGTCATCGATCCACAAGCGCGCCGCGGCCGGGACGCGGAAGCCGACCGATCGGACCGTGGTTTGTCCTTTCACGTGCGCCGGCGGCAAGATGTCCAGCTCGACGGTCGTTTCCGCCCAAGCGTTGGCTTTCAACTCTCTCTGCACGACGATGAACTTGCCAAGTTGCGGCGATTCAAAATCGACCGTGATGTGCCGTGCGCCTTCGAGCTTGTAGCGGAAGAAGAGGTTCGTGCCGGGATTGATGGGGCGATCGCCGCGCAGTCCGACCTTGATCCAGGCCTGCTTTTTGTCGTCGGGATGCAGGACCGACTTGGCGGCATGCCAGAAGAAGCCCTCTTTCGGCGCGATGTCGAACATGCCGGGCCATTCCTTGCCCTGCTTGCCGCTGTCGAACCAGCCGGTGAACAGGAAGCGATTCGGAAACGGCCGTTTCTCGGTTTCGTCGGCGGCGTCGTAGAGGACGATGTCGTCGATCAGCAGTTCGGCGCGCGGGTCGCAGTAGAACTGAATGTCGTCAATGCGTTCGTTCTCCGAGAGCGGGCCGCCGGTTCCATCGGGCTTTCGCGCATCGCGCATATCCACGTTGCCTTCCATCCATTTGCCCTGCGGCAACCCCTTCAACATCAAGCAGCGATGATAGCCGTTGCTAAGGCTGTAGATTTGTACGCGCAACTCGTCGGTGCCGTTGAGGTAGTAGCGGAAGCTCAAGTGCGGTTTTTTACCCATCGGCGGCCCGGGGACCGGGTTGAACACGACGGCGCGGTAGAGCGTCTTCATCTCCCCCTGACGATCGTCGAAGTCCTGCGTCAACATGGCCCGGCAAGCACGGCTGCTTCCGGACGGCACATTGGCGGCTTCGAGCCGGCCGGACAGCCACCAGCGTTTTTCGATGTCGGTCTCAAAGTCCTCGAACGCATGCACACGGTTCGGTAGATTGCCACGCGGTACCATCTTCGTTTCGTTGACGATGCGGCCGGTTGGCAGCGACGGCGGGTACGCCTTGGCCAGGCGATCGACGAGCCAGTCGAGAAAGTCCTTGGTCTTGATCGCCGTGGCGACGCGGGTGTTGGGTTTGCCGTCCTTGGCGATCTTGGTGAAGCCCTTGTCATCGACTCCGATAGACAGGGCCTCCATCCTACAGAATTTCTCTGTGAACACGAGCGTAACAGCGACAGGATCGTAGAGAATGGGATCGTTCTTCTCGCGCCAGAGCTCGGTTATTGCTTGGACGGAGAGCGTGAGGATCGACCCGGCGTCGAAGAGTTTCTTTTGCCTGGCCGCGTCGAGCCGAACCATGGCCGTGGCGTCGAGCGGCGCCATCACGATCGGCACGCCGGACGTGAACACGATCTGAGCAGCCTTGGCGTCAGCGGCAATGTTGTACTCGGCCTGCGGCTTTGAGCCGTCGTCGTACCCCCGGCGAATCGAGCCGCCCATCAAAACGATGCGTTTGATCATCGCTTTGCTGTCGGGGTGTTTCGTCAACAGCGCCGCAATGTTCGTCAATGGGCCGATGGCGACGATCGTCAACTCGCCGGGGCTCTGCTTGAGGTGCCGATAAAGGAAATCGGGCGCCAGAATCGGCACACTCACGATTTTTTCCTTGCCGTCGACGACCATCTTCTTTTTCTCGGCGGCCGGCTTCGGGTCGCGGAAGTAAACCGACGCGTGATTGCCGTACTGCACCTGCCAGTACGGGAGCGGCTTCGTCGTCTTCTCCGGCAACCCGGCGGCGACCGGGATCTCTTTCCGCCCGCATGCCGTGAGGAATCGACAGGTGATCTGAGCGCGTTTGTACGCGTCCGCGCCGACCGTCGTCACGCCGCGCAGGTCAAGCTCGGGGCTAGCCAAAACCGTGGCGAGCGCGAAGGTGTCGTCGATGTCTTCGGCGATGTCGAAATCGAGCAGAATCGGAATCTTCGCGGCAGGCTGCGCAGCCACGTTCGATGTGATGATGAGAATGGCGATGAATGGCCAACCGAGTAAGCGCATGAGTTTTCCCCCTCGTTGACACTGCTGCGCCGCAAGCGGCGACGATTCATTCACGGCACGATGTTCCAGACGCGGGCCTTGGCGAAGATGGCGCGCGGGTCGATGGCGGGTGCCGCGAGCGTACGATGCACCAGCACGTGGACGTCGAGATGCCATAGCGGGATTGCCGGCATCGTCTCATCCAGGTACGCATGGATCGCTTGCATGTTCTCCTGCACGACGGCGAACTGCCGACGCTGCAAGACACTGCCCACGAGGCTCTGCAACTTGTCGTCGTCATAGCCGAGGACATTGCTGCCGCCCGCATTTCGAGCGTCGGCCGCCCGATCGAAGAACAACGCAAGCCGCACGGGATCGTCCAGGTCGTCGACGGTCATGTAGAGCAAATCGTAATCGCGCATGTGCAAGGCCGCCTGCAGCTCGTGTGGCGGTAGCGCAATCGCGTGGACATCTATCGGCGCTTGCGCCTCGCGAAAGAGTTTCGTCACGGCGGCAGCGATATCGTCACAAGCGGCCTGAACATGAGGGTCATTGGGATGTTTGAGCGTCAACGTGATGGGCGATTTCGATTTCGCGATCTTGGCCGCGAACGCCTTGGCTTTCTCCGCGTGAAACAGATCGCCGATCTGCGTTGTCGGGGCGTTGGCCCAGGAGTCGCGCGGAAACAGGCCGTTCGCCGGCGCGTGATATTTCTTGATGCCGCCGCGATAATGGCGATCCAGTAGCGTGCTGCGATCGATGGCATGAGCAATGGCCCGGCGCACGGCCGCCGCCGCGAGCATCGGCCTGGCATGATTGACCGCCAGTACGTGCAATCGGCCCACTCCGAGAGTGCTTTTGTCGACATACTGACGTTTTTCGAACGATGCCAGCTGGTGCGTCGGAGGATCCACAATGAGATGACCGTCCTTGCCGACGTCGGCGATTGGGGCAAATTGAATCTCCTCGACCGCAAACGGGCCGTAACGCAGATCGTGCACGTTGCGTTTGAGCCGGACGGTCTTCCCGGCTTCTTCGTCGATCACACGCTGAAACGGACCGCTCCCCGTCGGCATCCGAGCAAACTCGGCGTCATCGGCACTGGCCAGCGCCTGCTTGCGATGAACACGCGGCAACACCCAGAAATCGAGCGGCGCAACGGGGTCGAAGAGCCCCTGGTGATAGCCGACGGAGAAGCGAAACGGATGGCCTTCCTGTCGAGGCGCTTCGACAAAGTCATGCCAAAGGCTTGATCGGCCGCGCCATCCAGGCTTGGACAGCAGGCGAATGGTATGGTCAAGGTCGGCCGCCGTCATGCGATCGCCGGTCGACCAGTACACGTCGCGGCGAAGTGTCAGCGTCGCGCTGGTGGCAATGATCGGCGCCGAAGTCGCCAGCCGCGGAACATATCGCCGTGGTCCGCCTGGTTTCGCTTCCACATCAAACAGGCGATCAAATAAAAGCTCTAACACTTGCTTCTCGACCTCGGTCCAGGCGGTCGCCGGCGAGAAGCGTTCGAGAGGGCTGCGCACGCCGACGCGAAGCGTTTGGCCTGACGTTTTCCACCGCGTCTGCGCCTGCTCGTGCAACGCCTTTCGCACGGAATCGATCGGCGCGTCGCCGGCGAAGTGCGTTTCGAGCCGATCGTACCACCCACGAGCACCGGCAAAGTCACCCGTTTTGATGGCGGCGTTCGCTTGCTCGACCCAGACCGCGACGATGGCGGAGCGCAGCGGGGCATCATCTACTGCGGCGGCCAGCCATTGCTCGCATCGCTTCAGCGCCTCGGCTGGCTTGTTGCCGCGCAGCTCTTCAAGCCAATCCTTTCGCACTTGATTCAGTTTCGATTCCAGCTCGCGCTCCAGGCTTCGATGCGAAGGTGCGCCCAGCGGCGGCGCCATGCGCATCGATCGGTGATGCCGCAGTGTCGCCGACAGTACGATCTCCGCCAGATCATGGCTCTTCTTTCCTGACGATTCATCTTTGAGCAGAGCGTCGACACGCGTCAGCGCTTTGCCTTCCAAATCGGCGCCGCCGGCCGACAGATCGCGCACCAGGGCCGCCCATGCCGGGGGCCAGTCGGCCGACTGCTTGGGCAGATCGCCCAGCCGCGTCGGCGCTCCGGGCTGAGTGAAGGCCGTCGAGGCCAAGGCCCACACCAGCGAGACAGCGATAATCCTGAGTGATAGTCGCATCTTGACGATCCTACTTGCGAACTTCCAGCGTTGCAGATAAACTACTATTACGCAAGCAGAATTCATCCAGGCATTGCCGCCGAGGTCGATCATGGCGCAGAAGAATCAGAAAACGGAAGTCGTCGCCTTCAAGGTCGAGCCGGAGCTGGCGGAGTTCCTCAACAAGCTGCCCAACAAAAGCGCCTTCATTCGCAAGGCCATTGCCGCCCAGATGAGCACGGCATGCCCCTTGTGCAACGGGACCGGCCAGGTCAGCCGTTGGGCCCACGATCATTACGCTCCGGTGATCGCCGACTGGAACCTGCGCCAATGCGACGGCTGCGGCGACAAGCTCACGCTGCCGCGCGATCCCGGCGATCTGTCCAGCGAAGATCAGCATCGGCTCGAGCAGTACTTCAAGGGCGGGCCCCTCTTGTGCGATCCCTGCTTCGAAAAGGCCCCGCCCTGCGACGACTGCGGCTGGCACATCACCCCCGAGAAGGCCGACGAACACCACCACTCCGCTCACCACCACGATCACGATCATTGACTCACACGATGCCCTCACTTGACGCTTTGCGTGCCGCTTGTGCGGAATCGCTACCGCATCCTTCGCCTGAGTGGATGCGCGACGCCGGCGCACAGACCTTGGACGCGATGATCGACGACTTTGTGAGCCTCGGCGAGCGCGGCGTCGGTCAGACCGGCTCGCGCGACCAGATGGAGGCGCTGCTGGGCGAGCCGCCGCCGGAGATGGGAATTCCGTTCGAGCGCCTGCTCGGCATCGTCCGCGAAACGATCGTGCCTCACTGTTTTCGCACGACCCATCCGCGCTTCCTCGCGTTCATCCCGGGCGCGCCGACGTTTCCTTCAATCCTCGCCGATTGCCTGGCCAGCAACGCCAACATTTTCGCCGGCGTATGGAAGGAAGCGTCCGGGGCCGCCCAGGTTGAACTGGTCGTCCTCGATTGGTTCAGGCAAATCCTCGGCTATCCGCCCGAGACGCGCGGCATTCTGACCGGCGGCGGCTCGGAAGCCAACCTCACGGCCCTCGTCGTGGCACGTGAAAAAATCCCGTTCGACGAGCGCGGAAAAATCGTGCTCTACGCATCCGAACATCGCCATTGGTCGATCGACCGGGCCGCCAAGATCGTCGGGTTGCGGCCTGACCAAATTCGGCCTTTGGCATGCGACGCGGACTTTCGCGTTCGCATTGACACGCTGCATGAGGCAGTTGCATCGGATCGCCAGGCAGGACGATTGCCCTGGCTCGTCCTGGCCAATGCGGGGACAACGAACACAGGAAGCGTCGATCCGTTGCCGGCGATCGCCGACTTCTGCAAACGCGAGAAGCTCTGGCTGCACGTCGATGCCGCCTACGGTTGGCCGATGAGTTTGACCACGAGCGGGCGGCAATTGCTCTCAGGCATCGAGCGAGCCGACTCCATCACGGTCGACCCGCACAAGTGGTTTGCCCAGCCCTTCGAAGCCGGCTGTCTCCTCGTGCGCCGCGGCGAGTTGCTCACCCAGGCCTTCATGATGCGCCCGGAATACATGCAGGACGTCGTGCCCAATCACGACGAGATTAACTTCTGCGATCACGGGATCGCCCTGACACGCCGTTTTCGCGCGCTCAAGATTTGGTTCTCCGTCAAACTCCTCGGCATCGGCTGGTTCCGCCGACTGATCGAGCACAGCATCGCCCTGGCCGAGTACACGCAAGGGTTGCTCGAACAAACCGGGCGATTCGAGATCACCAGCCCGCGCAAGCTGAGCATTGTGTGTTTTCGGTATCTTCCGAGGGAGAGAAAGGGAGAAGGGGAGAAAGAGAGAAGGAGAGAAAAAGAAGATCTGCAACCGGCGATCGCGGAGGAACTGACGCGGACGGGCCGCGCGTTTCTGTCTACAACGCGTCTGAACGGCCAAAGTACATTGCGGCTGTGTTTCGTCAGCTGGCGCACGACGGCCGCGGACGTCGACGACGTGGTGCGCTTGTTGTGCGAAATCGGGGCACGGCTGGACTAGCCCGGAACGCACGCGACGGGTCGCGCTGCCCTTCGCTTGCGCTCCGTGCCGGTAGACATTTGCTGAACTATGTTTGACAATCCACTACTCCCGCCGCTAGGCGACTCGCGGCTTCTGCATGAATACTTGCGCGCCAATCAGATCGATCCTGCGCAAGAGCGCCAGGCGTTGCTCGTCGATGTCGCCTGCGCCTTCGCGAGGTTGCCGTTCGAGAATCTGACGAAGATCATCAAGGAAGCGGAAGCGGGCAGGGCGGAAGAAGCGAGGCGCCCGCCCGCGGAAGTGCTCTCCGACCATGCCGTGTACGGCGCCGGCGGCACCTGCTTCGCACTGACCGCGACGCTGCTGCACCTTGTGCGCGCGCTGGGCTTCGACGCGGAGCCGATCCTCGCCGACCGTCGCTACGGGGCCGACACACACAGCGGTCTTCTAGTTTGGATCGATGGCAAACCGCACTTGCTCGACCCGGGGTACCTGATCGTCAATCCGTTGCCGATCCCGACGGATACCGATGTCGTTGTGCCGACGCCGTTCAATGAACTCATTCTGCGGCCCACGCACGGTGGCGCCGCGGTCGAACTGCACACCGTGCAGGACGGTCGGACGACGTATCGCCTCACCTTCAAGCCGAAGCCCGTCGACGCGGGGGAGTTCTTGCGTGCCTGGGATATTTCGTTCGACGCGGAGATGATGCGCTACCCGGTACTGTCGCGCGTGGTGGGGGACCAGCAGCTCTACTTGCAGAAAAAGCATCTCTTGGTCCGCGGCAAGGATCAGACGATCACGACCGAGGTGCCGCCCGACCAACTGATCGACGAGATCGCCCGGCGCTTCCACATGGCGCCGGCGCTCGTGGCGAGGGCGTTAAGGGTGTTGCAGAAAAAGTGATCCCAACCTCCGTGGGGCACGTTTTCAACGTGCCACGCTTCGCGCATTTCTTGAGGTATGGCACGTTGGAAACGTGCCTCACGGGAAACCCCTTTCTCTCACCCGCACCCTCCGAAACGCCGAATGGTGATCTTCTCCATCGGCAACACCTCGCGGGCTGCTTTGCCGAGCCGGCGAACGGCCTCTCGCAGTTCGTCATGCGATGCGTCGCCGTAGCAGAGCCGAGCTTCGTGATTCGGCACCGGTCCGCCCTTGGCGTAGCAAAACGCGCCGGGCACGTACAACACTCCCTCGCGCAATGCCGCTTCCATGAATCGGCTGCCCGGTCCCGTCTCGATTTCAGGCGGAAAACGCAGCCAGACGTACATGCCGCCTTCAGGGGTCGTCCAGCGGATTGGCGAGAGCGCGCGTGGAAACTCCATCGCCAGCGCATTCACGAGCGTATTCCGCTTGGCCCGGTACGACATCCGCAAGCGCTCGACGTGGCCCTGGTACAAGTCGCCTCTGAGCATTCGGTCGATGAGATGTTGCGTGAAGTTGTTGGAGCCGAAATCATGGTTCCCCTTGATGCGCAAGAGCGGCGCCATCAACTCCCGTGGCAATATCCCGTAGCCCGTCTTCAATCCAGGCGCAAGCGGCTTCGAAAACGTCAGACCGAGAATCACCCACTCGTTGCCCCGATCGAGGCTCTTGAGGCTCGGCACATCCACGCCGTCGAATCGCAACTCGCGATAGGCCGCGTCTTCCAGGATCAGGATTCGTTGCGACTTGCTGAATCGCTGCACGAGAGCGAGCAGTTCTTGACGCCGCGGCATCGATAGCGTCAAGCCCGTCGGATTCTGAAAATAATCTACCGTGTAGATCAACTTTACCCGAGCCAACTCGCCCGATTGCTCCAGGCGGGTCAACAGCGATTCCAGTTCATCGGTCTTCATGCCTTGTTCGTCCATCGGCACGGTCAGCGTGCGGATGCCAAGGCTGCCCAGGATGCCGTGATAGACGAAGTACGACGGGGCCTCGGTAATGACGATATCGCCCGGGTTGAGCAGGATTTCGCCGATCAAGTACAGCAGTTGCTGTGATCCGGTCGTGATCACGACATCGTCGGCGCTGAATGCGACATCGTTCGGCGATAGCTGATCGAGCGCCAGGACGTGCCGCAGGATCTTCTCTCGCAATGGCCCATAGCCCTGCGTGGTCCCGTATTGCAGCGCGTCCTTGGCGGCTTGCGGATCGCGCAACATCGACTCGAGAGCCTCTTTTACCTCGTCAATCGGCGTCGAATCGGGATCGACCAGCCCGGCCGCCAGGCTGATGAGGTTCGGATTCTCCACCGCTTGCTGAATGAAATAACTGATCGGCGGCTCCTCGGTCTGATGAGCCCGCGTGGATAATTCGAGCGGCACGGTCATGCGATATTCCTCTTTCGTAAAAACAAAAAACCCCAGGCGATTTGGCCCGGGGTTCGTGAATCTCGACCGAATAAATGTCCCCGGGTCAGCGCGGTTCAGCGGCGATGGCAATAGCAAGCACAGCGGCAGCAAGCCGTGAAATACTGTCAATGCTCATTGCAATCGTAGGCATGAATCCGATCTACCAGCCCGGAGCGCAAGCGACGGGAGAACCCGTCGCACCCAATCATCGTACAACCGCGTCGAAGGCAAGACAAGTGCTTACACGACCGATGGATCGTCGTCAGAGCCATGCCAGGAATGTATAATCATCGTGACAACTGCACTCGCAACGAAAGGAAAGTGAATCATGGCAGGAACACCGCTCGTCGGCATCATCATGGGAAGCCAGTCCGACTGGGACACCATGAAGAACGCGGCCTACATGCTGCAAAAACTGGATGTGCCGTTCGAAGCACGCGTGATGTCGGCCCACCGCACGCCCGATGTAGTGCTGGACTACTCGGCGAGCGCGGAAGGCCGGGGACTGAAGGTGATCATCGCCGGCGCCGGCGGGGCGGCGCACCTGGCGGGGGTAGTCGCGGCGAAGACAACACTGCCGGTTCTGGGCGTGCCGATTCAATCGAAGGCGTTGCAAGGGCTCGATTCGCTTCTGTCCATCGTGCAGATGCCCGCGGGCATTCCGGTCGGCACGCTGGCGATCGGCAACGCGGGAGCGTCCAACGCCGGGCTTCTGGCGGCTGCCATGCTCGCGACCTCCGATCCCGCCTTGGCCGGCCGATTGAAGGATTTCCGGAAAGAACAAGCCGACAAGGTGCTGGCGGCGAAGCTAGAATTATGATGGCTTTTTCTCAGAGTCTATCCGGGAAGACCCGTGGCTCACGTTTTCAACGTGCCACGTCCCGTGTTTTTCTGGGTTCTGGCACGTTAAAAACGTGCCCCCGGTAGCTTGCCGGATAGACAATCACAACGCAAATAGCTACAAGGTGTTGCGTTCATCTTCAATGGGCTGGAAAACCAAGCGCGCTCCATATCGAGAAGTTCACTTATATTATCATTTTAGTAAATATTAACGTGTTAGCGTATTCATCGTTTCCAGGACTTGAACGAGTGTATCGCAATCAAAAGTTCTGGCGACACTTTTTCCGTAAACCCCGACGTGCCGAAAAAAAATGTTATGGTTCAGCAGGACGAGTCCCCAAAAACCCCGCATGGATTCCCTGCATGGCCACGAGCACGCACACACTCACCGCGGAACCTGTTAGCCGCACTTCTTTGTCCCAGATGGTACTAGGGACCGATCGGTCGGAACTCCCCGGCCGCGTCTTCATTGACGGCTGGCACGGTCTGCTCCTGGCGCTGGGCGGATTGGCATTGGTCGGCGTCATTGGCGTTCTGGATTACCTGACAGGGCCAGATTTGTCCTTCGCGATCTTCTATCTCGTGCCGATCGCGTTGGGCGCCTGGTGGGGTGGATTCGCGCAGGGCATCTTGCTGGCAATGGCCTGTGCTGTCAGCTGGCAGGTCGTTGAAGTTGCCGAGGGCTCGACAGCGAGCGGCGTCATCCATCTATGGAACGGGACGGCGCGCTTTGGCATCTTTGTGATCACCTCGAGCTTGCTATCGCGATTGCGGGTTAGCCTGTATCTGGAAAAGAGGCTGGCACGATCCGACCCGCTCACCGGCGCCGCCAACGGCCGCACCTTCTACGAAAGCGTGACACTGGAAGTCGAGCGATCCTTGCGCAACGAGCAGCCGCTGACGCTGGCGTACCTGGACCTTGACAACTTCAAATGGCTCAACGACAAGCTCGGCCATGCCGCCGGCGATGAGGCGTTGTGTTCATTAGTCGTGGCGATTCAAAGCTCGATCCGGGCAACCGATGTGCTGGCGCGTCTGGGCGGCGATGAGTTTGCGCTCCTGTTGCCTGAATGCAACGAGGACGACGCCCGAGCCATCCTGGAGCGCATTCGCGAATCGTTCACCCGGGAGATGCAGGAGCGGAATTGGCCCGTGACGATCAGCATTGGCGCCACGACTTTTCCGCAGCCGGTGCGCGACGTGGACGCCATGGTCCGCCGCGTCGATCAGCTGATGTACCAAGCGAAGAAAGCGGGCAAGGATCGGATCGTGCACCAGGTGTTGTGCGATTCGGAACTGGAGGTGGAGCTCGCGGAGGGCAAAGTAGTCGAACGCCGCGCGACCGCTCGCATTCTCTGTGATCTGCCGGCCCGTGTTCGCCAGGAAGTGGAAGCTGACGACCTTGACGCATTCGCTCGGGTTCGCGACATTTCTGCCAGCGGCCTATGTCTGAAGCTCGAATGCAGCTTGCCCGAGCAAACGCTGCTGGCGATCGAGCCGCTGCACGAGTGTGGCGCCAAGACACTTTTGGTGCGCGTAATGTGGGTAGTGCCGGACGACGACGGCGGCTTCCTGCACGAATGCGTCGTCCCCAACCGGCTCACCAGCGAGGAGTTGGCGTTATGGGTCGAAGAGCACGCCGCCGAGTCGTCGGAGGAAATCTGATACTGTTCGGTTCTCTGGCACGTTGAAAACGTGCCCTACGGCGGCCGTTCGGTCCACGTCGAAACGCCCCTCCCGCGTGATTTTCCTGGCCATTATTCCATGAATTTCTGCGCGGAATCATTTTTTTCAAACAAAGTTATCGACTCCGCTGCCTGGATCAGGCAAAATACATGGAGTCATCGCCACAACCATCCAGTTGCTGATCGCGGCTCGGTCGGAATGACCGGCCGCACGAGGACTCTTCGCGGGGCAAGATCACCATGCAATCGATTCGTCAGTCAAGCCGCGTCGTCATCGCAACCATCGCGGCCGTTCTCCTGGCACTCTCTGGGGCATCGGCCCAGGAGGCAAAGGCGCCGTCCTGGTGGCAGTCGCTGATCGACTTCAGCCGATCGGCCCAGGAAGTGAAGCCCAAGTTCATCGCGCCTCCGCTGAAGCCGTTGACGGAGAAACTGCCGGGCGCTTTTTACAAGGCGGCCCCGGAAGGCGTCGAGGAACTGAAAGCGATGCAGGAGCACGTCGCGCAGCTTGTCGAGAAGATCAGCCCTGCCGTCGTCTCAGTCCGCGTCGGCGCCAGCTTCGGCAGCGGCGTCATCGTCACCAAAGACGGTTACATCCTCACCGCGGGCCATGTCTCCGGCGCGCCCAATCGCGATGTCGCCGTCTATTTCCACGGAGGCAAGACCGCCAAAGGAAAAACGCTCGGCGGGAACCACGGCATCGACAGCGGCATGATCAAGATCGTCTCGGGCGGCGAGTTCCCCTTCGCTGAAATGGGCGATTGCCAGCAACTGAAGAAAGGCGACTGGTGCATGGTCTGCGCCCATCCGGGCGGCTTCAAGCCGGGCCGCACCCCGCCGGTTCGCCTGGGCCGACTGCTCAACAAAACCGACAGCACGCTGACGACCGACTGCGCTCTGGTCGGCGGCGATTCAGGCGGACCGCTCTTCGACATGCATGGCCGGGTTATCGGCATCAATAGCCGGATCGGCCAATCGCTCGCCGCCAACATGCATGTGCCGGTCAATCCGTATCGTGAACACTGGGACAAGATCGCCAAGGCCGAAGTGTTCGGCGGCAACAAGTTCGGCGTCGGCGGATTCGGCAAGGGGGGCCCATTCCTCGGCGTTCAGAGCGACGCCAAGGCGGACGGATGCCACATCACCGCCGTCACGCCGAATTCGCCGGCCGACAAAGCGGGTCTGAAGGTCAACGACATCATCAAGAAGTTCGGCGACAAGGAGCTAAACGATAGCGTCACTATCGCGGATTTGATCCGCATGAGGAAAGCCGGAGACACGATCGTGCTCGAAGTTCGCCGCGGCGATGAGACGCTGAAATTAAAAGTGGAGATCGGCAAGCGATGATTTTTTGCCGTTTACGTTTAGCGCGCGCCTGGCGCCATGTGAACGCTAAGCGTAAACACTTCGGAGACACTCACCCATGAAACGCGTTGTGTTTTTCCTTTGCTTAGTCGTTTTTGCTGTTAACCCAGTGCATGGCCAGCAGGGCAAGAACCCGCAAATCCTGCAGGCGTTTCGCCCGGTAGTCGCCAAGCCGAGCCAATCGACGGTTCGCGTATTGGCGGACGGCAAGGAAGCGGCGCTCGGCGTCGTTATCAGCCCCGACGGCTGGATTCTCACCAAGCACAGCGAACTCAAGGGCGAGTTGGTCTGCAAACTTCCCGGCGGGGCCACGCACGACGCGAAGCTCGTCGGCTTCGATGAGCCGTGCGATCTCGCCATGCTAAAAATCGACGCCAAGGGCCTGACGCCGATCGTCTTTGCCGAGAGCAAGATATCGAAGGTGGGCCATTGGGTGGCGTCGCCGGGGACGGAGATGGATCCGGTCGCGGTCGGCGTCGTCAGCGTGCTGGCGCGGGAAATCAAGGGGGCCAAGAAGCTGATCAAGCCGGCGACGGGGGGCGGGTATCTCGGCGTGGCGCTCGATCTCAACTTCGCCGGTGTCAAGGTTGAGGAGGTCTTTCCCAACAACGCCGCCCAGAAGGCGGGCCTGAAGGTCGGCGATCAAATCATCGCGCTAAACGGCGAAGCCGTCGAAGGCGTCGATGAATTCCGTGCCCTTTTGTCGCGCAACAAGCCCGGCGACGACGTGAAGCTCAAGATCGTCCGCGATGAAAAAGAGAAGGAACTCACCGCCAAGCTCACAACGCCGCCCGGCGCCAAAGCGGGGAAATCGCGCGGCGACATCCAGAACAACATGGGCAGCAAGCTCAGTGAACGCCGCAGCGGTTTCCCGATCATCCTTCAGCACGACTCCGTCCTGCGCCCCAACGATTGCGGGGGCCCCTTGTGCAATCTCGACGGCCAGGTCATTGGCATCAACATCGCCCGCGCCGGCCGCACCGAAAGCTACGCCATCCCCAGCGAAGCCGTCCGCCCGCTGCTGGAAAAACTGAAAACGCAGAAGAAAGCAAAGGCACCGTGAGGCGTCTAACCGGTGTAATCAGGAGTCATTTTTCTCAGGATCCACTATGCGCATTTTCGTTCTTGTTTTGAGCTTTGTCTTCCTGGCAGGATGCAAAAGCGGTGTGGAAACCGCGGACAACGCCAAGAAGGTGGCCAAAGACGATGGCCAACCGAACGGCGAGAGTCCTGACAAGGGAGGCGACCCTGCCTCCAAGCTCTTGGATCAAATGGCTGAGATCGAAAAAGAGGCCCAGGCGCTCAAGCCGATCGATCCCGTTCCCTTCCAGAAGTTGCTGCCGTTCCTGCCCGCGGCGCCGAAAGGGTACACGGGTGAGGAGCCGCAGGGGACTACCATCGACCTTGGGGAGTTCAAACATAGCCAGGCCGAGCGATCTTATCGTAAAGGGGATCACCATCTCTCAATCACGATTCAGGACACGGCTCACATCCCAGAGCTTTATCGAGGTTTCGCAACGACACGCCTCCACGTAAAAAAAATCGACTCCACGACCGGTCATGCTCGGACCTTCGCCAACGGCAACGACATCGGGTTGGAGAACTACACCAAGGCGAACCAGGCCGGTGAGTTAGTCATCCTCGTCGGCAAGCGATTCCTCATCACCGTGCGCGGCGACGGAATCCAGCCGGAGTTCTTGCATACTATCTACAAAACCATCGATCGGCAAAAACTTCTCGAGCTCAAATAGCCCAAGCCGCGACATCAGTACGGAAACTCAACGTCCATCGGCTCAGCGGCAAGCTGGACCAGGAACTCGGACAGCCGGTCGACGACGAGGTTCATCAGAGCATGCCCCTTCTCGGCACTGGCGGCGGATGGGTCGCCCAGGCCCGTGTTGGTCGTTGCCAAATGCCAGGGGCGTGTGATCGTCACCCAGCCGCGATTGATCGCCTCGAATCGCGTCGGCCGGGCGCTGCCCGCATCGGCTTGCCCGGGCTTGAGCAAATCGGGAAAAAACGCCAGCCCAAGGCTTGTTTCCACTTCGTCGGCATGCTCGCCGGGATTAGCAAATATCTTCGGGTACTCGTCCGCCGCCATGCGGAACCAATCGCACACGCAGAGAAAAACACTGGTGCGATGGTGCAGTTCGCGCGTCCACGGCTTCAGTTCATTGCCTCCATGCCCATTGAGCAGCACCAGCTTGTGAACGCCCTGCGCTTCCAGCGATTCGACGATGTCGGTGATGACGTGCAACAGCGTCGTCGGCGTCACGCTCAACGCCAACCCGCCGGGTATCTGCAGGTGATTCGTGTTGACGCCAAACGGCATCGTCGGCAGAAGTAGCACCTTGGCGCCGGCCTCGTAAGCCTTGCCGCACGCCCGTTTGCCGATCTCCTCGACTTGATAATTGTCGGTTCCGTACGGCATGTGCAAATTGTGCGGTTCGGTGGCGCCGAACGGCAGAACCGCGACTTCCCACTCGTGCCTGCGCACAAATTCGTGTGTCTGCTCGGCCAGGATCCAGGGTTGCATATCCATTCCATGAAGCCCCAAGGCGAACGCAGCGAGCCCCAGGGATTACAGGCGTCCCATCCCAAAGATTCGCTGCGCTCATCCTTGGGCTTCCATAGGTATGATGATAATGTAGGAGGTCGCAACATATGAAGCTGTTAGTAACGAACGACGACGGCATCGACGCACTGGGACTTGCGGCGCTGGCGGAGATTGCGGCCGGCCATGGCACGGTCACCTGCGTCGCGCCGCACACACATTTGTCGGGGTGCGGTCATCGCGTTACGACCGACGGGCCGATTCGCCTCAAGCGGAAAATGGAGCACCGCTGGGCCATCGAAGGAACGCCGGCCGACTGCGTTCGCGTCGCGCTGGCCAAGCTGGCGCCCGAAACCATGTGGGTCCTGTCCGGCATGAATCACGGTGGGAATCTCGGCGCCGACGTTTACATTTCCGGCACCGTCGCCGCCGTACGCGAAGCCGCGTTGCATGGCTTGCCTGCGATCGCTTTCTCGCACTATCGCAAACGCGGCGTAGAAATCGACTGGGACCGCGCCCGGCGCTGGATGGCGCTGATGCTGCCTGACTTGCTTGCCGACCCGGGCCCGCCCGGTTCGTTCTGGAACGTGAATTTCCCAAGCCTGTTGCCCGACGAGCCGGAGCCATGCGTCGTTCATTGCCCGCTCGAATCGGGCCCGCTGCCTCTGAGTTTTCGTGAAGCCGACGAGGGATTGCACTACGACGGCAACTACCACGCTCGGCCACGCGTTTCCGGAAGCGATGTCGATGTCTGCTTCGCCGGCAACATCGCCGTGACACGCTTGACGATTGCGACGTGATGCTCGCGCCCCGGTCGGTTCGAGCTTGCATTTTATTTATCTTTTGCTGCTGGGAATCCCGTTCATGGTCTGGTAAACTCAATAAACTGTCGGAAACCCACGCAGAGCCATTTTTTCAACCGCACGTTAGCCGGACGCGCATGCGACGGATGTTAAGTGAACCGGTCGTTTGTGCGTTTCCTTGGAATATCGTCTATGTCCGCGATTGTCGTTTGCGCTGCCTGCCAGACAAAGCTGAAAGTTCCGGAGAATACGACCGCCAAGGCGCTGCGCTGTCCGAAGTGTAAGGGCGCAGTTCCGCTGGCGGCGCCGAAGAAACCGTCATCGCCGCCGGAGGCCGCCAAGCCCAAGCCAAAACCGCCGAGTCCGCCGCCGGAAGAGGAGTTCGAGGTCAACGAAGCCGTCGAGGAGAAGGAAGAAGAGTTCGAAGTCAACGAAGCCGCGGATCACGATGAAGACGATGAGTCGGAAGCCGACGAGGAAACGGAAGCCGCAAAGGATTCCGCGCTGGCGAAGCTGGGATTTCTCGATGTCGAGGACGTCTTCGAGGAAGGCGGCGTTCCCGACGATGCTCGCGAGGCGATCGAAAAATCGTTCATCAAAAAGGAAAAGGCCCTCTGGGCAGGGCGCCCCGACCCGAAGATCATCGAGAGCAGCGCCTGGATCGGCTTGGTGGTCGGGCCGATTGCGCTCCTTGTTGCGTTGGGCGCATGTGGGGGTGGATCGGCATTCGCTCTCTTGTCAAGCGCGGAGATGATGGTCAAGCTCATCGTCGGCGGTTTTGCCGCGGCGGCGTTCTTGATGTTCGGCGGTGTCGGCGCTGTGGCGATTATCTTCCGTAAGAGCTTGGGAGGCAACGCCGCCGCCTGTTACGTTCTCACCAACAAACGCGCGTACATTTACGACGGCTCGCACCACGTTCGGGCGTTTTCGCCCGAGCAACTCGTCGAGATGAAATCGCAAGAGGCGTCGGGCTTTCCCGGAGCCGGCGACCTGATCTTCGCCTATGATCTCATGGGAGACGCCGGCGTTCAGGTCGACAAGGAGACCGCCCAACGAGCCCACGGACCCGGCGCTCAGCCAAGCACGCCCGTCGGATTTCTCGCCATCCAGAAGCTAAAGCTCGTTCGGCAGATGATTAACGAAATCCTGGTTCAGCCCGTGTTGGACACGATGGACGACAAGGGCAGGAAAAAGAAGAAGAAAAAAGACAAAGAGAAACGCCCGTTCGGATAAAACCGCTCCCGCGAGGCCTACCGCGCTTGCCTCGTGGCTTGACTCGCACTATCAAGGTTGCTTGCCATGCCGATTGTCACTGCGTGCACTGCATGCTCCGCCAAGGTCAAGGACGAGTTGCTTGGCAAATCGATCAAGTGTCCCAAGTGCGCCAAGGTCTTCAAGGTTGCCGCGGCCGGGGATGCCGCGGTTGCGCCCGTCAAGGCCGCCGCACCTGCGCCCAAGAAGCCCCCGGCTGCCGCCTGGGACGACGAAGACGACGGCGACGACGACAAGGAAAAAAATCGTCTCCCTGGGAGAACAAGAAAAAGCAATCCAAGGATGACGACGACGACGATGACGATGCGCCCAAAGGAAAAGCCAAGAGCAAAGCCAAGGACGACGATGACGAGGACGAAGATGACAAGGACGACAAGGACGTCGACGAAAAATTCGAAGAAATGCTCGAGGCAACCGAGCTCCCCGAAGAAACCAAGAGTATGATCAAGGGCGAACTCGGCCTGCGCGAGTCCGGCGTCTGGGTCGGGCAGCCCGATCTGAGAATGGCCCGTATCAAGTCCAGCATCAAGGGATTCATCGGTGCGTTCGTCGTCACGATCATTTGCGTCGTTCTCGGCGGCGCCGGCGGAATGGCCATCGAAGGATTTGGGTGGCTCGTGGGCATTGCGGCCGTGGTCCTTTGGTTGATCCTCGTTCCCATCATGTTTGTTGCCGCCTTTTTTCTTGACAGCAAAGCGGCGCGCAACACCGCCTACGTCATCACGACGAAGCGCTGCATCGTCTACCAGGCCGGCTGGTTCGGCAGCCCCGATCAAGAGAGCTTCTACCCCGATCTGCTCGCCCAGATGAACCGAATGCAGAGCTGGTTCTTCGGTGCAAACGCCGGCGACCTCGTCTTCCGCTCAGTTACCACCATCACGACCACCTACAGCCGGCGCCACGGGACCAGCACGTCATCCAGCACCACCTATTACGGCTTCCTCGGCATCAAGAACCTCGACGAAGCCGAACGCATGATTCGCGAAACGCTTCTGAGCGGCGACGATGACGACGACGATGATGACGACGAAGACGAAAAGCCGAAGAAGAAGAAAAAGAAGAAGTCCCCTTTGCCGCTTGCGGCGTAACACACGATCCGGCTTTGCCGCAAGAAGCGTGATTTCACGGGATCCCCGCCTGCGTCGGAAACGGGCCAGCGTCCAGCTTTAGCTGGTGGATGACGTTGTCGAGCTCCTCTTCGTCGCGCAGCATGACAAGCAACAAGTCGCGATCCAAATTGGCGACCAGCATTATGTCGATCAAATCCTGACGATGCCAACGATAGGTGAAGGAGGAGTACCAACTATTCGCCTGCCGAGCCAGGTAAATCATCGCGATGGCAAGCGGAGCGTAGAACCACCAGGTCTGCAGCAGTTCGCCAAGCGCTTCGCCGAACAGGCTGTCAAACCAGCGCAAATGAATGCCGATGATGAGGGTTGCCGCCACGACCATACAAGCCATGTAAGCAGTCCAACCCGGCTCCAACTGGGCATCGATACTGAGCAAGCGCCCGAACAGCTTGGCGTGCTTGCGCTCGAATTTTGACCGGTAGGATTCCGCGACATGCACCTCGCCGTCAAATAGGCCTATGGTAATCTCGTCCCCTTCGCGCAGCAGTTCACGAAACGTCTCGGCCCGGCGCAACAGGCTTTCGAGGCGTTCATCGAGAAAATCGTCGTCGATGTCGTCGGACATGTTGCACTCCGTTGATTAGCCCGCAGCGCAAGCAAGGGCCCTTCCTGGCTTGCGCTGCGGGCTAGTTGCCCCTGCCGATGCACCGGGTTTGTTTTACAATCTCCCAACACGCCGAACTCGAAAATCGGAGGCTCTCATGACGTCGATGCGCATCCTTTCGGCAGCGTGGATCGCGTTCTTCCTGGCAAACACCGCGTCGGCCGACGAAAAACTCGTGCTGCATCGCATCGCCTTCGGATCGTGCGCTCGGCAAGACAAACCGCAGCCGATCTGGGACGCTGTCGTTGCGACGAAGCCCGAGCTCTTTCTCTCACTCGGCGACAACATCTACGGCGACACCGAAGATATGGCAGTCATGAAGAAAAAGTACGATCTACTCGCCGCCATACCCGGTTGGAAGAAGCTCAAGCAGACGTGTCCGATTCTGGCGACCTGGGACGATCACGATTATGGCGTCAACGACGGCGGCGCGGAGTATCCAAGAAAGGACGACTCGCAGCAGTTGTTTCTGGACTTCTTCGGCATTCCCAAGGACTCGCCGCGCCGCGCGCAGAAAGGGATCTATCACTCCGAGGTGTTCGGCCCGACCGATAAACGCGTGCAAGTCATTGTGCTCGATACCCGCTACTTCCGCAGCCCGCTGAAAAAGAAGGCAGGCAAGGTCCCCTTCGGCGAAGGGCCCTACGAGCCCAGCCCCGACACGAAAGCGACCATGCTCGGCGAAAAACAATGGCAATGGCTTGAAACGCAACTCAAAGTCCCGGCGAAAGTTCGCATCCTCGTTTCCAGCATCCAGCTCGTCGCACAGGATCACGGCTGGGAAAAATGGCACAACTTCCCGCATGAACGCGAACGCCTCTACAAACTGCTCAAGGACGCCAAGGCATCCGGACTCGTCTGCGTCAGCGGCGATCGCCATCTCGCCGAGCTGTCGATGATGGACGCCGGCATCGGCTATCCGCTCTACGACCTCACCTCCAGCGGCCTGACGGAGGCTTCGCAAAAATGGCGCAGGCTCGAAACCAATCGCCATCGCGTCGCCACCATGAACTGGGGCAACAACTTCGGCCTCATTACCATCGACTGGAGCAAGGCCGACCCGCTCATTCGGCTCCAAATCCGCGACGGCGACGGCGAGGTAACGATTCAAGAGAAATTGCCGCTCAGTTTGTTGCAACCGGGCGCGATCAAGAGCAAAATCGTCGCCGGCGTGGTGCGGCTCAACGGCATGGTCATGACGCCAGAGATCGTCAAGTCGCTCCTGATGAAGGAAGTGACCGTGGAGATGAAGGTCGTCGCCACCGGCGCCACCAAAAAGGGGGACCTGATCTTCCTTAACGCCGACGCCGATCGTAAGAGCGAGAATAACTTCATAATCGTGCTCAACAAGGACGGTCAGGCGAGCCTCGCCAAAGCGGGAATCCCGCTACCGCGAACGCACTTCGAAGGGAAAGCGATTCGCGTCGTCGGCCTGTTGAAGATTTATAACGATCGACCCGAGATTATCGTGTCGGAGGCGAGCAAGATTCAGGTTGTCAACGAAATGCCGTGACCGCCTCTTATGGCGTAGCAAGACCATCCGTGTGCTAAGCCGCAAGCGGCGAAGGAGCAAACATGCGCAATTGGTCGATTATTGTGGTGATGGCGATAGCAGCGACGGCCACCGCCCAGGACGCCGACATCTTCGAACCCGACGCCAAGCTGAAGATCGAAGCCATGGGCCAAGGCGGCGGCGAAGGACCCGCCTGGCATCCAAAGTTCGGCGTCTTCACCTCCGGGCTCGACGGCAACATGCATCTTCTCGGCGTGGACGGCAAACAACGCGTCCACAAGAAAAAAGCAGGCACCAACGGCCTGCTCTTTGACAGCAAGGGATTTCTCATCTCCTGCGATTCCGAAGCCCGTCGCGTCTCCCGAACCGATCTCGACACCGGCAAGGTCACGATCCTCACTGCGGGATATCAAGGCAAGCGCTACAACAATCCCAACGATCTCACCATCGATTCCAAGGGGCGCATCTATTTCTCCGATCCGCGCTATGGCAGCCGCAACGGCATGGAAATTCGCGACGAAAAGGGCCAAACCATCGAGGGCGTCTATCGTATCGATCCAGACAGCACCGTCACGCGCATCATCGGCCGAGAGCTCGACCGTCCCAATGGCTTGCTCGTCTCCGCGGATGAAAAGTATTTGTTCGTGGCCGACAACAACAACAATTCGCTGACCGGCGCGCGCAAACTCTGGCGTTTTGACTTGAGAGCGAACGGGACGGTCGACTTCGCAAGCAAGAAGCTGCTGTACGACTGGGGTTTGGGCCGCGGTCCGGATGGACTGAAGCAGGATGTCAAAGGGCGTCTGTACGTGGCGGGTGGATTGACCAACCCGAACCCGCCCTTCGAGCCGGCCAAGGACAAGAAAGGCGGCGTCTACGTCTTCACGCCCGACGGCAAGCTGCTGACGTTCCTGCACGTGCCTCGCGATGAAGTCACGAACTGCGCGTTCGGAGGCGACGATCTAAGAACGCTGTACATTACCGGCGGCGGCACGCTCTACAGCATCCGCACCGCCACGCCTGGCCGCGTGCTCTTTCCGCCGGCGCGGTAGTTTCGCCGGCGTTCGCAGGTCGTCGTGACCGCCGCGAGCCTGCGGTGCTCTAAGAACGCCATCAGAACGTATGCCTCGTCACTTCGGAAAGATCGCGTCGATCTTGGCTGCCAAGCGGTATCCCGCCAATGCGACGCGGCGCTCGGCGATGCTGCGGGCGTCGGCCTTGTAGTGGGCCGGGAAGTCCGGGATTGCGATCGGCACGTCGTCACGTTCGGTGCTGGCGTGGCCTCCCTTCAACGCCTTCTTGCCATCCTTATATGCGAACGACGCCGCGATCCCGTGGCTTTCGTCGGCCCAGGACTTGTACGTTTCATTTTTCTTGAACTCGTGCATCTTGTTCTTCTGAAGCTGCGGCGCCCGATGAATCCCGTGCACAATCGCGTCGAAATGGGCGAAGCTCGATTTGTCGGTGCCGAGGACGTCATCCCAGAACGAATGGAGATTGGTCTTTCCGATGAGGAACAGATTGCCTCCCGCGTCCCCTTTGGGATAGTCTTTCGAGAAATAGCTCGTGCAGTGCAGCGGCTGGTGGATGTCGCCGACGAGATGGGCCAGCCAGCAAAACGCGATGGCCTTCGCTTCCGCCGAGACCTTCGGGTCCTTCAGATCGGCCTCGGCCTTCGCCAGGGCCTCGAGCAATGTCCCTGGGTTGTCGAGCTTGACCGGTAGTTTGAAGCTCGGATCGACCAGGGGCATGTCGAAGAAGTGATCGAATTTTCGATGATACTTGTAAACCGGGTGAGCCGCGATTTTCTCCTTGCTGAGCTTGCTGAACCTGGGCGTGCGGACGAAATCGGGCCAGGTTCCCGATTGCAAGATGGCCCACTCCACGTCGCTCACGCCTGCCGGCTGCCGTTGCTTGAAAAACTCAGTGCTATCGCCGATTTTGGGAAAGTCCTTGATGGCGACAAAGTGCGGGTGATTCTTCAAGAGATCGAAGACCGCCCTTTGCTGGCCATCCGTGATCTCCAAGCAGGCGATCCTGGCGACGGCGCGATGGCCGAACCCGTTCCAGCCAAAAACGGGAGCGGCTCCAACCAAGGTGCCGAAGAGAATCGCAGCGCTGACATAGAGTCGGCGGTGCATGGATACGTCTCCCCATGAATTGAATGGCGTACCCGTCGATTTGTGACGGATACACAAGCCGTTCGCAAGAAAAGTGTCAAGGACATGTTATGCAATTTCAATGATGCGGATGGCACTCAAAGTCATATCCCTGTTCGACCAGAGCTTCGATCAATTCCTTGGCGCCGAGAACATCGTGGGCGATGCCGACGCCATGAAAGGCCGACGGCGCCGCGAGCAACTTCCGGGCGACAAAGACGGCGGGTAGCGCCGCCATGCGTTGACCGTTTTTGCCTGCCACAATCGCTGCCGTTCGCTTGCGGCCATCGGGATAGAACAACTCGGTCATCACGGCGCCGCCCGAAGTGCCGATCCCGCGCAACAGCCGCGAAGGCAATTCCAGGAGCCATGCCGAACCGGGTCCCAGCGGGATGCCAAGCCAGGCAAGGAACGCGATGCCGTAAGTGGCGAGGCGCAGTTCGAAACCGACTTTCACAGAGACAGCGCGCACGCCGAGCAGCGTCGGCAGCACGTCGTAATCGGGACTATCGAAGTTGAAGACGCCGCGCGAACCGAACGGCGGCGGCAATTCGACTACCTCCCGATCGCGAAAACCGAGCAGCGTTCCTTGCGGGGAGGCAATCGGTTGTCCGAGTGCGCCCAAAAGCGACTGCATCGCCGCTTGCCCTTTTGGATTGTCGTTGCCGATGAACAGCGTCACCCGCGCTCGCTCCGGCATCGTCGTTGCGCCGTGTTGCGCGATCAATCCGAGCGCCGCGGAGATGCCCGGCAAGCTCGAACAGCCGTAGACCGCCGCCAATTCTGCATCCCGATACTGGGCGGCATAGCCGCGCACCATAGTCGCATAGCGGCGGTCGTCCGCGATGTCGATGTAATGGCATCGCGCGGCAAGGCAGGCATCGAGCAAACCCGAACCAAGCGACTGGAAGGGCCCAGCGCAGTTGATGGCAACCCGGCAATCCTGAAACGCCGATCGGCACGAGTCGGCCTGCTTGACGTCGACCTCGCGCCCTCGATGGCCGGGCCCCAGTTGTTCCGCCAGCTTGCGAGCCTGAACACCGTCGCGCCCCGCCACAACGACCGGAATGCCGAGCTTGGCCAACTCCCGGCATACATGGACGCCGAAGGTTCCGTACCCGCCGACGACGAGAACCGCGGTCACGACTCCACCTCCGCCGCACTAAGTTCGTGCGCGACGAGAAGTGTGAAGATGCAAAACAGCCCGAGCGTTGGCCCGGTCGCCCATTCGACATGCCACGCAATTCCGGTGCAACCGGCGGCTGCCAGAAGTGCTCCAAACAACGTTACACCATAACCAGCCGCCAACAACCACGTCGAGACACGCGGTCGCTGGTGCAGCGTGATCGTCATCAGGAGCGTGCCCATCGTGTACAGACCATTGGCAACGATCAGGCTGATCGCCCCTGTCGCACGTTCCACGGTCAAGAAGAGGCTCTCCGGAAGGGGCCGCTCCGCTGCGAGACGCGGCAGCGCGATGAGGAAGACGGTATCGCAGCACAGGTCGATCGCCCCGGCCGCCAAGACGACGCTGCATGCCAATCGCCCCAACCAGGCGGATTCACCTAATCGCTGGGCCGCGATCGCGAAGAACGCCACCACCGCCGGCACGCAAAGCATCCAGACGGCCCAGCCAAGCATCCATCCGAGCGGCGACGCAGCCAGATAGTCGACCCGCTCAGCCAGCGGAACCGCGGGCGTGCCCGGACGCATGCCAATTGCCGCGAACGCCAACCCGATGCCATGCAGCACGACATTGAGCCAGGCGACGAACGTCAAGGTGGTCACATGGTCCTTTCACGTTGGCTTGGGTTCGTCCGGCGCGGCGGGCCAGAGTTGGAAGTCGCGCCAGAAGCTCGGCCACGCGTCGTACAGGTACATCCCAAACGGAATCCACCAGATGAAGTCGTTGGGGATCGACGTTACGAGCATCCGCGCCGGCCATTCACCATTGGCGACCAGCGCGACCATGCCGATCGGTCCGGCGACTTTGCCGAACATGCCCACGGCGCCGAGAATGAACCCTTTCTCCGGCGCCCGAGCGATCTCAAGATAAAGCACGCCGTACAGTCCGATTACCATTCCCAGGCATGCGTAGATTTGCGGATGGTTCAATTCGGGCATGCCGCCGAAGCGGAAGGACCATTGCGGATCCCACGCCGCGTGTAGGCCCCAGCAAATGTTGTAGGCGCCTGCCAAGAGAAACACGATGCGATAAAGGTTTCGTCGCGATTGCACGTAGGAGTCTCCAAGAACAAAATCGAGTTCACGTTGGATGGTAATTGGACAGCGCCGCTTTTTCAACTTGGTCAACACCTTGCAATGCATTTCTTGTACGTAACTCCTTTAGAAACCAGCTCGTACGCGCATTCGTTGCACGCACACACCCGCACACCCCCCTCCCGAAATGCAACGAAAGCGGGAACCAGTGTGAGCAACGCGCGTTCGCCACAAGCAGGGGTAGCAGAGCTTCAAAAGTGGCGCTGTCCAATTAGTGTATCCGGCGCGGGTGGGCGCGAAACCGTCGAGCAAGCGCGACGCGCGACGATGCCGGTCGGACGAGTCCGCTTGACCGCGCTTGAGCGTTCCGGTATCAGGCCTTGGCTCATTGGAGGGCGAAGTGGGAATGACACGGACGATGCGCTCAGGTCTCTTGTTTTTCCTGCACCTGCTCTTTTTGCCAGGCTGTCGGCTTTTCCCTCCCGCCGACTATCCGTCCGAAGGTCCGCCACCGGTCAAGAGTGAACACAATGCCCAAGCTGACCCCATCGATCCGTTGACCGGCAAACCCGTGGCGCGGCAACTGCAATCGGTCTCGGCGGTCGACCTGCGCGATCCCGATAAGCCGGCGAAGCTGCGCAATTCGGACCCTCCTTATGATGCGGGGTCATCGCCCGTTGGCACCGACGTCAAGAAAAAAACGCCCGACGGGATCAGCGGCATCGTCACGCTCGAACCGCGCCGGGCCGCCGATTCGCATGTGTTTCCGGCCCATCAGCCTTTGCCGATGCTCGACAAGGCCACCGATTTCGAGCCGGTCGTCAAGGCGTGGCAATGCATGCTCGAAGGCCGACATCCCGACGCGATCAAGCACCTCAGCGCCTATGACAACGAAAAACAGGAGTTGTTCCTTCGCCTTCTGCCGCCGCTGACGACGCTCGTCAAGAAACGCATTCAGGACCTGACCGCCGAGGAGGTCGCGGTGCTGCACAAGCAGTTCACGGCCATGCTCGACGATCTGCGTCCTCGCTGTGAGTTGCAAATCAGCAAGATGTGTTATTGCAAGGAAGTGCGCGGGTTCGCCAACTACGATGCACTGCCGGACCATTATCCGTTTCTCGGCGGACTGGCGGACCGCATCGGCGAGAAGGTGCAGTTGTACATCGAACTCAAGAACTTCGCCAGTGAGCCGACGAAGGATGGGGACTTCCTCACCCGGCTGACGTGCTCACTGGAGCTAACCGATTCGACGGGCAAGCAAGTTTGGCAGAAGCGGGTCGAAGGTCGAGAAACGACGCTGCTAAGGCGGATGCGATTGAATGATTTTCACGCCCGCTACATTTTCTTCGCGCCGGCCATACCAGCGGGAACGTACCGCTTGACCTTGTACGTTGCCGACGAAACCGATCCGGCTCGGATTCGCCGCACCAGCCGATCGCTGGAGTTTCGCGTCACGCCGGTCGCCAATCAAGCGAGCACGCGATGAAAATCGTAGTCCGCACGCTCCGCGTGAGGGCTTCCGTGGTTCGCCAAACTTTTCCTCTTGCGCATTTTCACTTTTTTCTTGACATTTCACAAATAGAAATTATTCTCTATGGTTGCAGCTGGAGGAACCTTGTCGCGCGGGAGAGAAGGATCATGACGCACCCAACGCGATTCATACAGACGATTTTGGAGCAGCCCAACGAGGATTCACCTCGTCTCTGCTATGCCGACTGGCTGGAGGGCAATCGCAACCCGCTTGGCGAGTTCATTCGATTGCAGTGCAATCCGGATCGCTCCCGCGAACGCCGCGAGCAGGAGCTTTTGGCTGAGCACCGAGGCGAATGGTCGGCCGCGCTGGCCGACTGCGTGCGTTGGTGCAGCTTTCGCCGCGGATTCATCGAGGAAGTAGCGCTGAGCGATCTGCAGTTGATCCGGCATGCGCGCGATCTGTTCGCGCAGGCGCCGATTCGCGACGTGCATCTGTCCAACGACGGAAACCGGCTGCATGCCTTGCCGGCCCTGGACGATGCGCGGGCCACGTTCTTTCTGGATTTGTCGTCGCAACGACTCGGCGATGACCGCATCAAACGCCTCGCCGATGCCCCGATGCTCGCGCATGTGCACGGGCTCAACGTGAGCAACGTCGGCCTCAGCGACGACGGACTGGTCAGCCTGTTCGCGTCGCCGTTCCTGACGCAACTTCGCGAGCTGTACCTCAACGAAAACCCGATCCACGACGACGCCATCCGGCGCTGCCTCATGTCGCCGGCGCTCGAGAAACTCGATTGGCTCGACATTCGCTTCACCAAGCTCACCGACGAGAGCGTCGGCATCCTGCAACGAATTTTGGGCGGCAAGGTCCGGTACGGCAACACCTACTAAGGTTTGGCCAAGTTTCTTAGGGTGCGGCGGATGGACAACGCACAAGGCCGACCATGATGGTCGGCCTTGGTGTTTACATGTTCTTTTCAGGGTCCTTCTTGTCCGGCTCCTTATCCTTGGGAGGCGGTGGCTGTTCCTGCTTCGGCGGCTCCATTTTCGCCGGCGTGCCGGGCGAGGAACCGACAAACTTTGGAACCGTCGGCAACTTCTCGTCGTTGTACTGGTAGTAGTCGTAGGCCAAAAAACCCGTGCCGGCGGCGAGCGCCAACAGCGAGATTGCCAGCATCCCCGTCCAGGCATCATTGGTCGGAATCGAACCACCGGACGGTTCGCCTTCTTCAATGATCTCCTCGTCGTCGTCTTTTCGCTTCTTGGCCATAACTCTTTGCTCCAGCGGGGCCGCAACGAAACACGCGGCTCCTCGTGCTTGGCTTCTCGTTATTTGCTGAGCTTGCTGGTAACCAGGTCGCCTTCGCGCAGGACCGGCGGCGTCGCGGTGCTTGTCAGGACGAGCCTCGCCACGGAGCTATGCGCCTTGGCGTCGATGACACGGATCATGCCAAGATACTTCGGCGAAGGATACAGGCGGTAGACTTCGAGCGTGTTGTTTTCCTTGAGCCCTTGGTCGGTGCCGAGGGAGAGCTGGACGAATTGCCCCTCGACGCGTTCGATCTTGCCGTTGAGCATGAGCACCGGCGGCCGAGCCTCGTTCGGGTTGCTGACCGACGTTGGCGCCCGATCCGATGTGATGCCGGCTTCCAGGCGTGCGACTTCCTTGGTGAGGTCGCGGACTTGCTGCAAGAGATTCTCGTTTTGAATTTGCCGCGTGCGCGCCAAGGCCTCGAAAGTTGCGACGGCCGTGCGAATCTCCCTCACTTTTTGTTCCAAGCCGACGATTGAGCCTTCACGGTCGCGGATCGTTACCTTGAGGATGTCGACCTCGCCGGCGAGACGTTTGGCGAGTTCTTTGGCCTGCGTTTCGGACAGCCCTTTGTCATCGAGTTGCGCCTTCATCTCGTTCATGCGGGTGTCGAACTCTAGTTCTTTGGCGATCTTGGCGACTTCGAGGTCTTTTTGTTTTTGCTTTTCCTTTTCCAACTCTTCTTTCACCTGCCGGTAATCGGCAGTCACCTTGGCCATCATCGATTCGGTGACATCGCGGCTTTGCTTCAGGGCATTCGCCTCGGTGTTCAAGGCGTGGTAGCGTTCCTTCCATTGCGTGCGGAGAGCGAAATCGAATACCAGGAATCCGCCGACGGCCATGGCAAAGATGAAATTCAAGATCACGAGTATCTTGCCGACAGTGTTCATGGTTGATCCCCCACCCCGTGATTCCTCCACGGGCGAATGCCGCAGCTGGCGCCGCATTCGCCGCAGTTCCCCGAATCACACTCCGCGGGCATGTCGGAGTATACGATCTCCCTCACAATGAGCCGCGGAGTATGCCGAGCAAACGGAATCTGTCAACCGGAATTCGCCGCCACGGGGCGCCGGCATCCAGTGGATTTCATTATTGCCTCCTTCGACCACGGAATCCAGAGGAATTAGGCAAAAAGAGAGAACTCGTTCCCAGGCGCCGCCTGGGATCGCATGGTGTGCTAAATGACTGTGTGCGATTCGGCTGCAAGATCGTAGACATCACCACCCGCGTGATGAAGGCAGCCTGATAACCGTCACGCTCAACCGACACCCACTGTCCGACCATCACGCGGAGCGTGATGTCTACGATCGGTCGCTGCACATTCGCGCACATTGATTTAGGAAACACATGCATCGCTTCTGAACACAACGGCAGGCAGAGCCTGCCGGGCCGTGCGTTACCCGGCAGAGCCTGGGAACGAGTTCTGTGCGACAACGGGCCGTCGCACTCCAAAGATGTGCTGTCAATTTGCTTTTGGCCCGAGCTTGAGCTACGGTTAGTTGGAGGAGCCTATGCAAGCGACTATACAGAAGCAGATCAATCGCCGGAGATCGGAACGCCGCAAACCGCGCCGCACCGTCAAGATCGAGTGCCGCAAGGGCTCGTTGGGGCTTGGTGCCAACCTGTCCTCGGAGTTGCTCGACGTATCGGACACCGGGGCCCGACTCATCATCGTCGACGAACTCGCTCGGCTGGACGAGGTGGAGTTGATCATCAACGGTTACGGCATGAATCGGCCGATCAAGCGCATGGCTTCGGTGCGCTGGATCGTCAAGATGGAAGATGGGCGATTCTGCATCGGCGCCGAGTTTCAGAAACGCCTAGAATACCGCGATTGGCAGAACCTCGCCTCGCCCAATTGAGACAATTTACCGTAGTAGCGGTGCGTGAAACGCACCTTTCAGCGATCGGTGTGTTTCACGCACTCTACGGAAAATTGGTCCCGCCCGCCTTGCAATCACTTCGCCATCGGCAACACCGCCGGCCAATCATAGCCGATCGATGCTTCTTCCTCACCGCTTGACCTCGCGCGGGCCATGGCGTTTTTGTAGCGCGCCAGGGCCATGAGCGGGAAATAGAGGCGGTACATGTGGTACTTCAGATAAAAGACCTTGGGGAAGCCGGTGCCGGTGAATTGGTCTTCCTCCCAATTGCCATCGGGTTGCTGGCTGGCGATAAGCGACTGAATGCCGCGATGCACGCTGTCGGAGTCGGCTTCACCGGCAGCGATCAGCCCGAGCAAGGCCCAGGCAGTTTGCGACGCGGTCACGGTACCTTGGCCTGCTAGCGACGGATCGTTGTAGCTTTGGCACGTCTCGCCCCAGCCGCCGCTAGGTTGCTGTGCTGACTTAAGCCAGGCGACCGCCCGCCGGACCATCGGTTGCGTCATGTCGAATCCGGCCGCTTCCAGGCCGATGAGAACTTGCCAGGTGCCATAGATGTAGTTGACGCCCCATCGGCCGATCCAGCAACCGCGCGGATCTTGGGTCTTGGCGATAAATTCGAGGCCACGGTCGACCTGGGAATGTCCGACGCCCATGCCATACTGCCCTAGCGCCTCCAGAACGCGGGCAGTGATGTCGGGGCAACTTGGGTCGAGCATGGCGTTGTGATCGGCGAAGGGGACCTTGGTCAGGATTTCGTGATTGATGTCGCGATCGAACGCCGCCCAACCGCCATCTTGGTTTTGCATTTGCAACAGCCAATTGAGGCCACGGCGTACGGCGGGAATGAGGTTGTCGTCCTGGAGCGGATCGGCGCTAGTGGCATCGCCCTCCCTGGATGCCATCTGCGAGCGCGATGGCGCAAGCGCGGTCGAGTGCCACGCCTTGCCGCTGCGGGCGAGGCCCATGAGGACCATCGCGGTATCGTCGATGTCGGGATAGAAGCCGTTGTTGTATTCGAAGAACCACCCGGCCGGTTCGGCGCCGGGGTTCATCAGGCTCCAATCGCCCGGCCGACGCACTTCGCGTTCGATCAGCCAGCGAGCGGCGTGCGTAATCGCCGGATCGTGCGGATGCGCACCGGCCATTGCCAGCGCGTTGACCGACAGGGCGGTATCCCACACCGGCGAAAAGCACGGCTGCACGCGCAAGGTATCGGCTTCTTCGAGCATCAGGTCGTCGAGTTGCTTGAGAGCGTATTGCATCTCGGGCGAATCGGCGCCGTGGCCAAGGCAGTGCAGGCTGATGATCGTGTAGATGATCGGCGGGAAGATGGCGCCGACGCCGTCGGAATCCTGGAAATGATCGAGCATCCACTCGGCAGCCCGTTCGATTGCCTTTTTCCGAATGAACTGCGGGCCCCACACTTCGAGAAACTTGATGATCCAGTCGGCCGCGAGAAAGAAGTTCGTCCACGTCAACAATCGCTTGGTCGGCGGGTGCGGCCAGCGCGGTGTATGGGGATCGTCGAGAAACAACTCCGCCACGCCTTCCTCGGACGGTACTTTGCGCATCGGCTTATGGGCGTAGAACAGGCTGAGCGGAATGATGATCGTCCGCGTCCAGGCCGACATGGCGTAGATGTTGAAGTACATCCACTTGGGCAGAAAGATCATCTCGGGTGGCACCGCCGCGCAGTTCTCGTACGGGAATTGGCCCAAGAGCGCCAGGTAGAACTTCGTATAGCTGTTGCACGCTTCCGCCCCGCCGCCTTGGCGAATCAATTCGCGAGCGCGGACCATGTAACCGGCGTCCGCGGGATGGCCGGTGAGCTTGAGCGCGAAGTACGCTTTAACGGAAACATTCAGGTCGACGGGACCGCCCGGGTGGTTGGCCCATGCCCCGTCCGGGCGTTGCTGTTGAACCAGATAGGCGGCGGCCTTGTGCACCTTGGATTCGCCCGCGCGCCCAAGAAAGGCCATTAGTAGGATGTATTCGGATTCGAGAATCGTGTCGCCTTGCAGCTCGCCACGCCAATGGCCGTCGGGATTTTGCAGCGACAACAGGCAGCGCCGCGCTTTTTGCAGCGTCGGTTCGACACCGAACTTGTGGAGGATGGGAGCTAGGTGTGCAGGCGTCGAGCCTGTACGGACGGTTTTTGCGATTGTTTGCGTCGCGAGCGCGGACATCCTATCCCCTATCGGTGCCGAGTGGTTCCTTTGTCGAGGCGGCAAGCATTTCGCTCGCCAACCGGCTGGCAATGCTGCATTTCCACGTAGCCGCTATGAGGATCTTATAACGACGGGTGCACAAAAGAGCAAGTGCAGCGACACTCGAACGTGTTCACAGCTTACGCAAATTGGGACAAATAGGATGTTCGCGATGATCAGCGGTGACGGAAGGAAAACGGAGTAACTCCATTCTCCCCAGAGTCCCGATCCATTTCAATTTCTCGGTGATCGTGGCTTTTGGACTATTGTCCTGCTCGCCGGTTTTGTTGATTTGCGGCCCCGACGAGCGCAGCACATAAAATACACCAAAATCCAACCATGCCGATTCCGAGGCACGTGAGTACGATCGACGAGACCATAACGATGCCGTTGAGCACGATTCCAAAGATGCCGCACACCCAGCCGCGCTGATCTTGCGAGAAGGCGCCCAGGACCCCAAGCACCAAGCCGACGAAAGAGATTCCCGGTATGGTCACTGCCGCAATGGCCAACGCGATAAAAAGGCCATCGCGATTGGCGGCGCCCGCGGCAATGCCTGGCCTGGTGAAAAACACGATCAGCGTGCCGGCCCAGAGGACAGCGCTGATGACGCCCAAGACGAGCGACGTGATGCCGAGCAGTGCGCCTTGACCCTGCGGTGCCTCGGCGCTGGGTTTTCGCACGTTGAAATCGTCGTCATCGTTCAGATCGTCGTCGCGCCAGCCCATAGGATTCCTTTGCCTGCAACGAGGTCCCGCGCCGATCATGCCGGCGTCGCGCCAAGGCCGAGTCCGGTTAACGTCTCGGTCGCCATCGTGCCCGTCTGGATCCGCATGATGCCGGGATGGCTCTTCGCCCACGGCTCATTGGCAGCGGGGCAGTACTGCCGCCCATTCGATTCGATGGCCGCCACGCCGGGGACCTGGGCTGCCAGCCCTGCCGAGTGGATGAGGCTGGCGCCGACGCAGGTCAAATCCTGCACGCACAGGAACATGCCGTACTTTTGCGCCGCCACTGCCATCAATAGCGATTGCGTCTGCCCTTTGCACGCCTTCAAGGCCGCGCCGGTGTAGCCCATCTCGCGTGCTAACAGCAAGCTTTCCAGATCGATGAGCGATTCGTCGATGACCACGGGCCGAATCTTGGACGCCTCATGCATGACGTTCTGCCGATTCGCCTTGAGATCGCGAGCCGTCGGCTGCTCGATGTATTGAATGCGTTCGAAGCCGTCCGGTCGATGGCTTTGAACTTGACGCAAGAACTCGAGCAGATACGCGACGTTTGGGCATTTCTCGTTGAAGTCGAGCGAATAATACCATTTGGCAATCCCCCGCTCCTGCTGAACCTGCGTCGCCACGCGATCGACAGACACGACGCGCTGCACGTCCCAGTCGAGGTTATCGCCGTTGAGCTTGATCTTCAGGTGCGTTAGGCCGTCGGCGTGAATCCACTCGCCGAGCGTTTCGGGCAACCCGTCGTCGATGCGTTTGACGAGGTCTTTTTCCTCCAAGGGATCGAGTGCGCCGACAAGGTGATACAACGGCATCTGCGCCTTGGGCGTCTTGCTCACGTAGCGGTCCAGCGATTCACCCTTGAAATCCTTGCCAAGGTAATGGCCCACGTCATGGCTCATGAAATCGGGACCGTATGTGTAATAGCAATTGAGCCCATGGACTTTGCCGAAGGCGTCATGTAGGGCGGCGTCAAAGGGGCTAGCACAGACAAGGGTGCAAAGTGCGGGGACCGTTTCAGCGCGTGGGGCTGCCTCCTCACCCCCGACCCCTCTCCCCCGGTGGGGAGGGGGGAGAGAAATCTCGCTGGCCGCCTTGAGAAATTGGTGTTCGAGATTCCACGTCAAATCGATCGGATGCCCGACTTCCGTACTTGACCGCAGGATGTCGGCGATGCGTTCAACCACGGCTTTCATCGCGGCGAGCGTTTGATCGTACGTCAACGTCTTGGAGGGAAACGACCAGACATTACCCAACGGCATCGAGCCGAACCCGCGCGCCGTCTTACCCGCGCGCGTACGAACGGCGACGTCAACGTTCAGAATCGTGACCCGGTCGAGGGCCGTGCCGCCGAACTTGATCGGCGTACGATAGCGAAAATCCTCGTAGGAGAAGCGAACGTCATCGACGCGAATGTCGGTAGATTTGTCCATGCGATCCTCGAATTCGGGACGCGGTTTCGAGGATCATTCTATGTAGCACGGGTTGCAATATGTGAGAACCGACGAGCCGAGCCGCGTTAGCGGCCGGTTGATGATGTGTGATAGAATCTACTGGCCCCTCACGGGGCTCGGCTCGCCAATGATCGATCACACAACGCGATACACCGGCAGCACGGTGATGCCTTCGAAATAGGACTTTCCGGGCAACGCGTTGTATGCGAAGCCCTGCTCTTGCAGCATGTCGAGAAAGTAGAACTGATCGTACACCGTGACCCGGCGATTGATACACCAGTTCACGTAGGTCAGGTAGAGATCCAACGCCGGATAGCGAGCGTTGGAGGCGACCAAACAGCACGACTTGACGAACCCCTTGAGCGTCTTGGCTATTTTCACGTTGTCCTCGTCGGTTGGTGCCACAGCCTCGCAAGCGAGGTTTCGGGCCGGCGTGTGCGCGGTGCTCATCGCCTATACGCTATCTAGGTCATCCTAACGCCACTCGCCAGCAAAATTGAGTGAAATCAAGGAATTTTGCAAAACCGAGGGTCCGGTCGTAACGATGACAGGGGTCGAGGAAAATGCACAGCCTCGGCAAAGGTTGAGCAGCCCGCAAGGTTCACCGAGGTTGCGCAAACGCTCGAAAAATCACCGGCCCTTCGCACTTCGCTTTCGCCTTGTGCACTTCATCCCGCAGCCCTATCATTCATTTCAACTCGAAATTGTTTGCGCTAACGCAACTTTTCCAAGCGTCTACCATGTGGCTCACCGACCGACTGGACCTGATCCGAACCGCACGCACACTGCATGAACCGCTCGCCGGCGACGTGGCGGGAGATGAAGGTGAACTCGCCGCCCTGACGTTCATCCAAGATTGGGTCAGCTCGCAAGCTCGCGAATGCCGGGTGTATCCATCGTTGCGCGTGCCGCGACCCGATGCCAAGGGCAAATTCGAGATCGACCTCTTGCTGCTTGGGCCGAACGGCTTGCTCGGTCTGGAGATCAAACACTGGGGTGGGCGCGTCGAACTCGGCCGGCCGGGACGCTGGCATCAAGTCAACAGCGTCGGCGCCGAAGTCGAACATGACGATCCGGTCGAACTCCTCGGCAAGAAAATGGATGCCGTGCGGACTTATGTGCAGGATGTGAACAAGGTGACCGTCGCCGCCCGTGCGATTCATCGGCGCGTCGTATTCACGAATCCGAAGGTATTGCTCGGCCCGAACCTGGCGCGGCATCCGGACGTCGTGCCGCTGCCGACGTTGGCGTCGATGCTTACGCCGTTGCTGCATCCAAACCCGTCGGGATGGTGGTCGAGCTTCAAGCGCCTGCTCGGCATCGAGCAGACACTCCCGCACGCCATCGACGATCCGAGTCCGGTGGTGCGCGCCCTCGATCGCTTGCCGACGTGGGATCGCATCACCCTGTACGGGGGCCGCATCCTCAAAGGCGACCTGGTGAAGCCGGAGATTCAGCTCGTCGGCAGCCAGGCGCTGCGGCGGCGCGACGCTTCGCTCATTCAGGTTTCGATACCGCGCAGCTACCTGTTCGGATTCTTCCACTCGCCGACCGTTTCGTGGACCGATGCGACCGGCGTCGCCCGCTGCGAATACCTGCTTCTGCCTCAAGAGATCGCCATTCGCCTGGCGGGGCAGAGCGATGTCGAACGCGTTCGCAGCGAACACATCACCGAAATCGCGCTCGGCTGGCACGACGAAACCTACTACGACGCCCCGCGCCCTGAGCTCGGCACGTACCTCGGCAACATCTATCAAGGCGTCGTCGTCGGCATCAAGGACTTCGGCATCTTCGTCAAGCTCGACGACCACCGCGACGGCCTGGTCCACATCTCGCGATTAAAGCGCCACGGCCGCTCGCCCACCGATTACCGCACGGGCCAGCAAGTCCGCGTCAAGGTGACGGAGACGCGCGTGCGCAACGGCAAGGACGAGATTTCGCTGGAGTTGTGTTAGGCCCGGATATTTCGAGGCGCCGCGTTGGCGAACGTGTCCGTATCGGATAGATCAGACAGTAAAGAATATTTCCCGCCAAATACTCTCTTTCGCTTTCGTGTTTTCATGATACGATTCCTGACGCTACTCGTTTGCCTACTTCCCGCGGCGGCCGTGGCCCAGGACAAAGCCGTCACGCCCGAGCAGGCCGAGTTCTTCGAGAAGCGCGTGCGGCCGGTGCTCGTGCAGCATTGTTACGAATGCCACTCCGCGACGGCGAAGAAGGTGAAGGCGGGGCTGTTGCTTGACAGTCGAGCGGCAATGCTGCAGGGTGGCGAGAACGGGCCGGCGCTTGTGCCGGGCGAACCGGACAAGAGCCGGCTGATCGAGGCGATTCGCTACACCAATGTCGATCTGAAGATGCCGCGCAAGGGCAAGCTTCCCCACGCGGTCATTGCCGACCTGACGACGTGGGTCAAGATGGGCGCGCCCTGGCCGAACGACAAGTTGATTAAGAAAAGCACGTATAAAGATTTTAACCTACTCCAGCGCAAGAAGGACCACTGGTGCTGGCAGCCGATCCAGGCCAGGCCGGCGCCGAAGGTTCAGGACACCGCTTGGCCGACGAACGACATCGATCGATTTCTCCTGGCAAAACTGGAGGCGAAGGGGATCAAGCCGGCGCCGCCGGCCGACCCGCGGACGCTTCTGCGCCGTTTGCACTTCGACATCATTGGGCTACCGCCGACGCGGAGTGACGTGGACGATTTTGTCAAAGCGTGGGATGCGGCGGGCGCTAAACGGGGGAAGGTGCTGGAGGATGCCGTCGATCGGTTGCTCGCGTCGCCGCACTTCGGCGAGCGTTGGGGCCGGCATTGGCTTGACCTGGTCCGCTACGCGGAAAGTCGCGGGCACGAGTTCGACTTCACGATCCCGAACGCCTATCAATATCGCGATTACGTCATTCGGGCGTTCAACGCCGACGTGCCCTACAACCAGTTCGTGATGGAACACATTGCTGGCGACGTGCTGAAAAACCCGCGCATGAGTTCCCAAGCCACCGCATTCAACGAATCGATCCTTGGCACCGCGTTCTGGTTCCTCGGCGAAGAATGCCATTCACCCGTCGATATCCGCCTCGATCAGGCCGACCGCTTCGACAATCGCATCGACGTGATGACCAAGACCTTTCTCGGCCTGACCGTCGCCTGTGCCCGGTGCCACGATCACAAATTCGACGCCATCTCGACGAAGGATTATTACGCCTTATTCGGCATTCTCGAGAGCAGCAGTTATCGGCTCGCACGATTCGACACGATCACGCAACATCGCAAGATTGCGCAAGAGATGTGGCGCCTTCGCAACGATGCACGCCGCGACCTGCAGCGCTTCATCGCCGCGGAGGCCGAGCCGACCGTCAACGCAATGCATGAGTATCTACTCACGGCGGCCGGTATCGAGGATCATGCGGCCAAGCTGAACCCAGAATTGCTCAAACGCTGGAAGTCCGCCCTCGCCGTGGCGGCAAAGGACGAGACGTCGCCGCTCTACGCGTTCGCCCAGGTCGCCGCCAATCGCAATCGCCCCGCGGACGAAGTGCTGGCCCCGATCCTGCAACGCTGGAAAATCGAAGCAGCGCCGGCGCCGAAGGGCTTGGAGATGATCGCTGACTTCGAAACGCGTGTCGACGAGAGCCGAATCGATAGCCCGGGCTTTGCCTCCCTGCTGCCTGGCGATATCGTGCTCGGTTCCGTGGCGAATCGCCCCATCG
>VGZI01000013.1 GCA_016872605.1 Planctomycetota bacterium | reverse complement strand
GCTTTTTCGGGAAAGTCGTCGGCCGTCACCCAGCGGCGAAACGTTTCGTGGTCCTGCACGGAATCAGGGAACGTCAGGTGTTCTGCGAAAACGATGTTTTTCATGGGAGCATGCACTCATCCCAGGGGTTTGCTGCGCTCACCCCTGGGCTTCCACTCACCATTCACCACTCAGCTATTGTAGCCGATACTTCGGGTGCGACTCGAGATAAGCCTCGACGCGGTCGGTGCGCTTGATCGCTTCTTTCAGGAACGCGACGGCGGCGATGAGGCGGTCGTCGGGCTCGGCGCAACTGAAACGCAAGAAGCCTTTGCCCGCCGGGCCGAAGCACTCGCCCCCCAGGCAGGCGACGCCGAGCTTGTCGTCGGCGGCTTCGAGAAGGAACATGGCCAGGCCGTGCGAACTGATGCCGAGCTTCATGCAAATCGCTGCGACGTTGGGGAAAACGTAAAACGTGCCGGCCGGCATGATGACGTTGATGCCGTGAATTTTCTTTAGGTGCGCGACCAGCAGTTCGACTTTCTTCTTGAATCGCTGCATCACCTCGTCGCGTTCGGCGTCATCGTTCTTCAGAGCAGCCTCGCCGGCCAGTTGCACGATCGGGGGAACGCAGGAGAGGGAAGTGTTGATCATTTTGCCAATGGTGTCGATGACGCGCGGGCTGGAGATGGCGTAACCAAGCCGCCAGCCGGACATGCTGTACGACTTGCTGAAGGTGTAGCAGGCGACGGTCTGGTCGAGGATGCCAGGCTGCGCGAGCATCGGGAAGTGCTTGCCGGTCCAGACCATGTGGTTGTAGGGTTCATCGGAGAAGATCGCGATGTTCTTGCCGCGCACGAGGTCTGCGATGGCTCTGAGATCCCCCTCGGTGGCGACGCCGCCGGTCGGGTTGTGCGGCGAATTGAGGAAGATGGCTTTGGCCTTGGGGCGTTTGACGAAGTCCTCGATGTCGTGCAGACTGGGGCGAAACGCGTGCTCTTGCTTGAGGTGCGAGGTGACGATGACGCCGCCGCGACGATCGATGTTCGGGGCGTAGGTCGGAAACGCGGGGCTGAAGACGAGCACCTCGTCGCCCGGATCGACGAATGCCTCGCAGAAAAACTGCTCGAACACTTTGGCGCCGGGACCGACCACCACGTTCTCTGGCCCAATCGCGATGCCGTACTCTTTGCGATAATTGGCGGCGACGGCATCGCGAAAGCTCATCAGGCCCATTGATGGACAGTAGTGCGTTTGGCCGTCGCGGATCGCCTGGATGCCCGATTCAATCGCATGGGCGGCACTCGGGTACGGGCTGTCGCCGATCTGCAGTTCGATTACGTCCTTGCCCTGAGCCTTGAGCTTCTTGGCGACGGCGAGCACGTCGAACGCGGTTTCGGTGGAAAGGCCTCGAGCGAACTGACTGAGGGTTGCCATTGTTCTTAAATCTCCAAACGAACCGTGGGGCACGTTCTCGACGTGCCATGAAATCCTGAGGCACGTTGAAAACGTGCCCCACGGAGCTAGCGGCAAAAGGAACAGATATTCAGTAGGATATGTGGCGCGGGTCGAATCACGATCTTTTTTCTTTTTTTCGCCAACAATTCGACTTCACCCGCGTCTGTCTCTGTGGAAGAGGAAGTGATCAACGTGCGTGCACCCGACGAAAGTACTTGGGTTCGGCAGGCGGCGCAAGGGGACCGTGATGCCTTTGCGCGCCTCGTGGACCTGTACTGGGACAAGGTGCGCCGCTGGCTATTCGGCCTGACCGGGAAGCAGCACTTGGCCGAGGACGCGGCGCAAGAGGCATTCCTACGAGCGTGGACCAATCTGCCGACTCTGCGCGAAGCTGCGACCTTTCGCGTCTGGCTGTTCAAGATCGCCAAGCACTGCTGGTCGGACGCCCGGCGACGGTCCAACGCTCACCCGAATGTCGCACTGCCCGAAGAGCTGCCGGGAAGCGGGACCGGCCCGTTGAGCGAGATCATCGGCGAAGAGGCGCATGAGCAACTGGAGTTGGCCCTGGCCATACTGCCGTCCAAGTATCGAGCGGCGTATCTACTCTGGACGCAGGAAGAGCTGCCGTACGCGGAAATTGCCGAGATCCTGGGCATCACCGAAGAGACGGCGCGCTGGCGTGTGTGCAAGGCAAGGCAGAACCTGGTGCAGGCGATGACGCCGTACTTGCAGGCGATGTGATACCGGTCTTCGTTTAGCGTTCGCATGGCGCTCTGCGGCCGCCAACCGAGATGCAAGAACCGTGTGACAATCCATGAAATGCCGTGAAGCACAACATTGGCTCTTGACGTTCCGGCGCAATGCGACCTGGCCGGCCGACCTTGTTGTGCACATTCAGGACTGCCCGAAGTGCCAAAAGCTCAACGCCAAGCTAAAGCAGATCGATGCCGGCGTCGACACGTTGACGGATACTCCGGCCAATCCCGGTGCCAAGGAACGGCTGATGCAGCGCGTGGCGGAAACGCCGCAGGTCGCCGCTCCGGTGAACGATGCCGCGACTCCTGCCCCGGCGCGCACGCCGACGTGGAACGGCTGGTGGGTCGGGGCGTACTTTCTCGGCGCCGCGGCATTGTTGGTCTTCGGGTTCCTTCTCGGTCGCTACGGCGAGGTGCCAGAAGTACTCGATCCCGTGGAGAGGGTTCGCACGGTCGTTGAGTTTCGTGATAAGACCGTGGAAGTCATTCGCGACAAGATGGTGACGGTACAGTCCCAAGCCGATCGCGGGCTTTTTAGTTCTCTATTGAAGCACAACGCTCGGCTTGTGCAGGCCTCGCAATCGCTGGAGCGTCTGGGCACGCTATTGGACATGGCGGACGACTGCCGGCTGCATGCGCTAACGCTGATCGAGCAAGGCCCTCGCGATGCGTTGCCGCTGACGGTTGGGCTGTATCGCCAGTTGCTGCGTGACGGTGTCTTGGTGCAAGTAGCGCAAGCGCCGGCGGGGGACCGCGTGGCGCTACAGACGGAGGCGCGTGCGCGGCTGGAGAAGATGACGACCGTGGCGGCTGGTTCACCGTCGCTGCCTCGCGTTTTGGCCGATCAGAGGGATGCTCTGCAGCACGCCACGCACGAAGCGATCGAGAACGTCGATCGTCCTGAGCAACCGACGCTTGCGAGCAAGGCGCGCAAGCCCGCCCGGCACGAAGCGATTGCGCCGACCGCGGCGCTGGTGCAGTTCGCCATCACGGTGAGCGGCGAATCCGATCCGGTGGCCAAGGCGGACGTTTGCGCCGACTACGTGCAGCGCTTGATGCCGGCGATGCAGTTGTATTTGGCCGAGGAGAGCGTGCCGCACCGAGCGGACATGGGCCAGCAGTTCGGGCAGTTGATTCAGTTCGGGGTGTACGCGCCGCTGGAATCCGTCGCCGCCAAACATCCGACGCCTCCGGTCAAGCAAGAGACCGAGCGCATCTTCGAGTTCGCCGGCCAAGCCCTGGCTGAAATGGAGAAGAAACTGGAGTCGGCCCCGGCCGAGGCGCGGCCGGCGTGGGAAAAAGCCATCGAAGCAAGCAAGAAGGGGTTCGAGAAGAGCAAGAGTTTCTCAAAAGGCAAAGGCAAAGCGTTCCAGATGAAGGAAGGCAAGGGACCGCGGGAAATCCAGGGTAGCATTAAGCGAATCGATGCTGCGAACGGCACGATTTCCATCACCGCTCGCATTCAGGGCCGAGACGTCGACGTCACTTATGCGGCGCCCGGCGAACTGATAGCGTTCATGGTCAATTCGTCAAAAATCGGCGCTCTTTCGGGGAGCGAATGGCAGTTGCGCCTCTCCGATGATCGACGCACGATTATTGAGATTCGCTCCAAAAGAGACCCAAGTGCCGACGACCAAAGGAATCAAAAGCAAAACCCGTAGGTCAGGCTTTGCAGCCTCACGTTTCGGGTGGCCCGTCAGGCCAGAAAGCCTGACTTACTTGGATCCGTTCTAAGAAAATCCTCTAACTGAAGGAGGCCCGCATGAGTCCGCGTCGCTACCGCTGCGCGCTGTGGGCGAGCTTGTTGCTCGCCGGCGCCAGCATGACTTTGGCCCCGCCAAGTGTGTCAGCACAAGGCAGCTTCTCGGCCGGTCTGAAGTCGGCCATCCACGACGTCACCGACCTGATTGACATGAGCGTTGATCGCCATCGTCCTCGCTCGGAGATGCATCGGCTCGATCGCGCTCTGCACGAACTTCTACGCATCTACGACCATGTCGATCACCATCATCATCACCACGGCCGCTTCGCGCACGGGGCGCGCTATCTCGCAATCAGCGATCGCGACGGCGGCATGGCAAAGTCCCCGATGCACCGTGGTTCGCATGGGGCCGGGTCCTTCGCCAGCGGGTTGACCCGCGCGAGCCACGAACTCGTCGATCTCATCGGCATGGCTGCCAAGCGGCATCACTCCGGCTCCGAGATGCGCGGCCTCGATCGCGCTCTTCACGAACTGCTCAAGGTGCTGGAACACCAGCACGCCCACCGGCATCACGGCCATTTCAGTCATGGCATGCACCATTGGAACCATCACGAACATATACATGTCCATTCGAACCATGGCCAGCACGGCTCCGGAGCGATGTCCGCGGGCATGAAGGGGCCGCATGGCAGTTCGCGCGAGTTCCAACCGACGCGCATCAACGCGCCTGGGTCGGCATCCGCAGGCAAGCAGAAAGTACAAATGTCGCCGAAGGGTAAATCGTCGGCGCAGCAGTGCCTCTGCAATCTCGCCGACGGACCCGGAAAGCTCGTCAATAAAAGCGGTGATTCGAGGAAGAAAGCCCCGCAGAACGCCAAACAATCGGCGCCCGGCAACTTTGTTGGCCAAAAAGCGTGCGACAAACAGGGGGCTTCCCAGGTCAAATCCGCCGGCAAGAACCAAGCTCAGCAGCACTGCGGCCATGTGAAAGCCGGGCCTGCTGGGAAGAACTTCGCCGGCGCCAAGCAGGCGGGCCAGCAACAGGCCGGGCCGCGCGCCGCGAACAAAACGTGTCCGCAGCCCGTGGTCATGCCCCGCGAGCCCAAGCAACCGCCCGCGCTCGCCAAGAAAAACCCACCCACGAACTTCAAGCAGGCCACAGCCAAGGCGTCCAAAGGCAACGCCCCAGGGTGCATGGTGGGCCAAAAGAACAACCGCTCTTCGAATCCAGGCCCAGGCATCGCCAAGAATGCCGCGGCCGGCCCCGGCACAGGCAGCGTGCTGGCGAAACAAGGCTCCGGCGGCTTCAAGGCAACACCCGCCAATGCCAAGCCCGGCGGAAACCTGTCGAACTTCCCAGTCGCCAAGTCCGGTATCAACAGCAACCTTGTTCCCAAGCAAGGCTCGCCCGTCGGCAAAGCTGCCGCAGGCAACGCCAAGCAGGGATCGGGCAATCTCGCCGCGTTCCCGAAGAATGGGCCCAACGCCATCGCGAAGCAGATGCCGATCAATCGCGGCAATCAGGGGCCAAACGTCAAGAACAGCTTTGCCTCCAACAAAAACATGATCGGCAATCTTCCCGGCGCCAAAAACACCGGCCGAATGCCTAATGTTTCCGTCCGTCAACCGGGCAGCAACGTCAAGAACGGCAATCAGGGTGCGTTCCAGCTCCTGACGGGCAACCGAGCGCCGCTGCTGGTGAACTCCACCCAGCGCACCATGCCCATGGCGAGGCCTGCCCCAGGCGGCTTCAATGTCCTGCGACGCAAGTAACTTTGTTCCGCTTGCGGCCTCGAAAACCACCGAGGCCGTAAGCGCCATTTTTGCAAAGGAGTTCGCCATGGCGACTACCGCAAAGTCTCCGTACCCGAAGGCAACGCCGTTCCACTCGCCCGAAGAGCTGGCCGAGAAAACCAGCCGATTGAACAAGCAATCCGAAGAGCTTGCGGCCCGCGCCGGCCGGCTCGATGAACGCGAGGAAAAGCTCGAAGAGCAATCCGCGGAACTCGTGCGCTGGACCTATCGCCTCATCGCCGGCTATGCGGTCCTGGCAATCATCGTTATCGGCGGCATCTCGCTGATCGCAAAATACCCGTCGGTCCTCGGCTCGCTCGCTCCGACTGCGGAAGCGACGCCGACGATCAGCGAGCCGACGCCGATCACTCCTCGAAACCCGGCAGTGGCCACGCAAGTCCCATCGACGGCGCCGATCATGGCCACTGCGACCGTGAAGCCCGCGCCGACCGTTCTCCCCTCCGTTGCCGTCAAGTCCGAGCCAGGCGGCGCCGATGTGAAGCCAGGTCACGGCCATCGAGCCAGCTTCCTCGAAGCCCTCGGCGGTTTGAGCGCGACGCACCTTTATCAAAGCCATCTCAATATCGGTCTGCTGGCCGACGCCGTCGAAAGCGATACGTACTCAGTCGAGGACGGCGAAAAGAACCTCAAGTCCGTGGTCGAGCTGATGAAAATGGTCGATGGTCAACTGGCGAAAGTTTCCGATTCCGGCCTCGAGAAAGTGGATCAAGATTCGATCCAGCAGATTCAAACAGTCAATGCCCTCCTCCGTTTACAAGTCGATTCCCTCCGCACTTACTGGGCGACCGGCGAGGCGGATGATGCGGAGCAGTATCACAAGGCCCGCAAAGCCACCTGGCAAGGCCTGGCGAAGGTCATGGGGTTTGAGTAGCCGTTCACCCGAGGCGCTCTGCGAACCTCTTCGTTCCCGCACCAGGCTAATCCACGAACTGGAGAATCCTATGAGTATTCGAATGCTTGGCGTATCCGTGATGTTCCTCGCGTGCCTATTCGCCTTCGTGGATGGATCGGCCAGCGCCCAGGGAAAACCCTCGCAGGCCGACAGAGGCATCAACAAAGCGCTTCAAGTTGTCCCGCCGCAAGCGCAAGCCAAAGTGCTGGCGGCAGCTCAGAAGGGGCAACACAAGGGACAAGATCTCTACAAGGGCGCCAAGGGAAAAGGAAAAGGGAAACGTTGAGCGAGAAGGCCCGCCAGCGCGGGCGCCTGGCTTGCGCCCTTCGCTGACGCTTCAGGCTCCGAAAGATCATCGCTTGTTCTCGATCGTTTGGCTCAGCGGCTTGATCACCGCCGGGATGATGTGATTGTCGACCAACTCCTGGCAGACGCGGCGTTGATTCTGATATCCCTCGACAAACGTCTTGCCCGTCTGCCGAGCCCAGTATTGCCGCACGGTGAAGTACACGGTGATCGGCGCTTCGGGGAACTGATTCGTGCGAATCTGGTAGGCGTTCGTGCGCGTTTCGATGTTGAGCCGGCATTGCAGGCGGCACGTTTCATCCAGCGCCAGCATCAACGCCGGCTCGTAGCCGAGCACCTTGGTCCCCGGCATCTGCATCAGTGATTCGAGCGTCGTATTCAGCCCCAACGCCTCCGCTACGACCTCGTCGTGGTTTCCCGGGTACAAAAAATCGAACGAGAAAAGCACGTCAAGCGACTCGCAATCAAGCGAGCCGAAATCGAGATGGTACGGCGCGATCTCCAGCACCCGTTCGTGCTGGGTGTCGGCGACTTCGATGCTTGACGGATTGACGAATCCCGAGGCGAATCGCTTCGCCTCCAGACCGATCCAGCGATAGCTTCCCTGTTCGCGGTCCTCTTCAAGGACATAATCGGTGCCGCTTCGGCAATCAAAGTCGGTCATCGTCGGAAAAGTTTTTTGAAGGCTGTTGAAGAAGTGAAGAACGGTTTCGCGGCCCGACGGCAACTCCATCTTGGTGTTGACGTAGGCGTAAACCCCAAAGTCATCGCACAAGGAACTGTACGGCGTCATGGCAGCGGTCTCCTCTCATGCCAGCAGCTACTTTCATTGTTGGAGAGAGGGCCGCGAAATGCAAGTGGTAAGCAAGGCTCTTCGTTTAGTGCTCGCTGAGCGCCGCGCGTTCGCAGGGCGCTCCTCGAGCGCTAAACAAAGATGACGGCTATGCCGCCATCGCCACTTTTTCCTTCATAGGCACCGGCAAATCGGATTGATGCACCCAGCGGCCCGAGTCCGGCGCGCCTTGCCAGCGCTGCATCGAGATCGACTGCACGTGGGCACGCTCTTCCTCCGTCAGGAGATCGGCAAACGCAGCCTTGTACCCGGCCCGCACCGTCGGCGACGAACGATTCAAATACAGCAGCATCTCCGGGCGATCGTCAAAAACCGCCACGGCCCGCCAGCATTGAGGTTTCGCTTCCGTCTGGTAATTCATGGTGACCCTCCTTGGTCAGGTGAAATGTTACCTGCTCGCGTCGCGCGCCGATCCAAACCCACGGCCACACCGCAAGCCAGCTGTTGAGGAAGTGTAAAGAGAACCAAACTTCGCAATCTGGGTCAAGAGCAATTTCTCGGCAATTCGGAAGCCGGTGCACGACATGGTTTGCAAACGGCACGGGAGGGCGAGGCTCCTGCCGAGCCGCGAGCCCGCGAGGTACTCGATTTCGGACGAGTATCCTGTCGCTTCCGGCTCGGCAGGAGCCTCGCCCTCCCAAAGCAGGCCACGCAGACCATGTCGTGCACCCTTCGGAAGCCGGTGGTCGGAACCTTCTGACCTCTCTGATCTCTGAGCTCTGGCAACTGGGCCCAGCAGGATTCGAACCTGCAACCAAGGGATTATGAGTCCCCTGCTCTGCCGTTGAGCTATAGGCCCGGCGTAGGTAGGTCGTGCGGCGAGGACAGGAATCATTGTCTGGAGGAATTCTAGCAGCGCGCACGGTCCGAGCAACCCGGAATTCGGCACGCCCGATGCGCGGCGTCCATCGCTGGCGCGTCGACCGGGGAGCTACTTTTTTGTGCCCTTTTTTGGCACAGCCTTCTCCAGCGGCGTCGCAGGCTGATTAACAGTGGGCATGGTGGTGGCCTGGGTTTGAATGGTCATTCCTTCCTGCACTTGCTGCATGCCGCCAATAAGGACGCGGTCGTCTTTCCGAAGTCCTGATGTGATAACGCGAAGGCCGTCGTCCTGCAAGGCGCCGACGGCGACGGCGCGGGCTTCGACTTTGCCGTCCGCGTTGACGACGAACACCTGTTTGCGGCCTTGCTGCGAAACGACCGCTCGGTCGATGATGAGGAGCTGCATCTGCGGCTGACCGACGGGCAGTCGAACGCGGACGAACATGCCGGGGGTGAGGAGGTAGGTGCCGCCGCCGAGCTTGGGGTTCTGGAATTCGCCGCGGACGGAGATGCTGCCGGTGCCGGGGTTGACCTGGTTGTCGATGAAGTTGACGAATCCGCGATAGGGGTAGCCGGAGTCGCCTTGGAGTCCCATCTCGACGGGAGCGTCGGAGCCGGCGACGGAGGCGCTCGCTGCCACTTGAGGGGCGTATCCCGCCGGCGACGACAGGAGCCCGATCGTGCTCGTCGCCAGGAACGGCAATCCCGATGGCGCGAAGCGAGGCGGCGCAACTTTCCCCTGGCTGATCGCCTCGCGAATCCGCAGCAGCGTCGGCTCGTCCATGTCAAAGTAAACGTAAATCGGATTCATCGACACGACCGTCGTCAGTTGCGTCACATCTTGATTGACCAAGTTTCCCGCCGTCAAGAAGTACCGGCTGATCCGGCCATCGATCGGCGACGTGACCACGCACCATTCCAAGTTCAGCTTGGCGGACACGAGATTAGCCTGGGCAAAATCGAGCCCGGCTTTTGCTTGCCGCTCAAGCGCCGCGTATTGGTTCAGCTCACGCTGCGTGACCGCGTCCTTCAGTTCTTTCTTGATCGCCTTGAACTGAAGGTTCGTCTCGACGGCATATTCCAGGCCCGCTTTGTTCTGAGCGACCGCCGCCTCGGCCGCCGTGAGCTGGGCTCGGTAGGGACGGTCATCGATCTCGAACAGAACATCTTCCTTCTTCACGTCGGCGCCTTCACGGAAGGGCATCTTCGTGAGGTACCCCGTAACGCGTGGTTGAATAATCACCGAGTCCTTCGCATTCGTTCGGCCTGTGTACTCGAGATGATCGGTTACTTCGCGTTCGATCGGCATGGCGACCGGGTACGCCACGGGCTCAGCCAAGGTGACCTTGGGCGCGCCTCGCTGGCATCCACTGCCAAAAACCAGCAGGGTCAAAGGCAAAATGAGCAGGATGCGCGACATGGGTTCCGTCTCTTTACCTCGTCAAGCTCGAAAGCCTGACCGCACTCAACAAATGGGCAAAGATTGCCGATGTTAACTAATGTGTCGATTATACCGGCGCGAAGCAAGGTGTAACTTCGTCTATTGGCTTCGGAGTGGGACCAGCCTGGAGCGCAAGCGATGGGCTGTCCGTCCGTCGCTTGCGCTACGGGCTGGTGAACGAGGAAGATCATGGCCAGCACGATCCGCCACTATCTTTGCTCGTCCCTACCGTGCCTTTTGGTCCTGCTGTGCGGCTGCACAACGCTTTCGGAGTACTGGCACAATGGACTGAAGGTCGGCCCGAATTACCAGACGCCTACTGCATTCCCGGCCTCCGACTGGATTGACCCGATCGACAAACGAAAGGACGCCGACGATCTGACATCCTGGTGGAAGGCGTTGAAGGATCCCGCCTTGGACCATCTGATTTGCACGGCCTACAATCAGAACCTCACGCTTAAGCAGGTCGGCTATCGCATCATGCAAGCACGCGCCCAGCTCGGCATCGCAGTCGGCGAACTGTTTCCCCAATCGCAATCCGCAACCGGCAGCTATGTACGAACCGGCGCATCGTCGCTCGGCTCCAACGCGTTTACCAGCCGCGAACGGTTTTTCAGCCAGTACAACGTTCGGCTGGGCATGAGCTGGGAGATTGACTTCTGGGGCCGATATCGCCGGTCGGTCGAATCGGCACGCGCCGAACTCGATGCATCCGTGGCCGACTACGACGATGCCCTCGTGACGCTGCTGAGCGATGTCGCCAGCGACTACGTGCTCTTGCGAACGATCGAGAAGCGCATCGAATACGCCAAGGTGAACGTCGAGATTCAAACGGACACCAAGAAAATTGCGGAAGCCCGGCGCAAGGTGGACAAGAACAGTGCCCTCGCCGTCGATCAGGCCAAGACGCTCCTCAAGCAGACCGAAGCCGGCATTCCCGAACTGGAAATCGCCCTTCGGCAAACGAACAATCGACTGTGCGTCCTTTTGGGCATTCCGCCGGAGGACCTGCGCGTCAAGCTGAAGGCCGGCGCAATTCCGACGCCGCCGATGCACCTCGCCGTCGGCATCCCGGCCGACCTCTTGCGGCGCAGGCCGGACCTTCGCCGCGCCGAACGCCTCGCTGCCGCTCAGTCCGAACGCATCGGCATCGCCAAAGCCGACTTTTACCCGCAGATCTTCCTCTCCGGCGCCTTTGGCTACTCCGCCGAGCAGATCACCGATCTCTTCCGCTCCGGCGCGTTCAACGGCAACGTCGGACCGTCGTTCCGCTGGAACATTCTCAACTATGGCCGCATCGTCAACAATGTGCGACTGCAAGACGCTCGCTTCCAGGAGCTTGTCGCCGCGTATCGCAACAAGGTCCTCGTCGCCCAGCAAGAAGTGGAGAACGGCCTGGTGACATTTGCCAACGCGCATCGTCGCCACAAACTGCAGAGCGAAAGCGTCGAGTCGGCCAAGGAAGCCGAAAAGTTCAGCAAGGGCCTTTGGAAGGTCAACAACGTCGACTTCACGACCCTCAGCCTCATTCAGCAGAATCTGGTGCACCAGCAAGACACGTTGGCACAAGCACAGGGAGAAATCGCCCAGGGCTTGATCGCGGTGTACCGAGCGATTGGCGGCGGCTGGCGTCTGCGCTGCACCGATGAATGCACCCCGCCTTCCGCGCCGCGCCAGGCCGAGCGGCCGACAGAGCTTCCGCCGCCGCGCCCAGTTTTTGGTCAACCGCGGTGACGACGAACCGAAAGACGGTCGCCTGTTCGACTCATTTCACCACCAAATTCATTTGCGTCCGCCGTTGATCCTGGTATGATTATCCCACCCCAACTTGACGAAAATCCAAAACCGATAGTCGTCTACCAGCCAAGAGAGACTCCGATGCTCACATTTCACGGGGAAAGCAACCTGCGATTCTGTGGCGGACTGACGCGCCGCAACTTTCTTCAAGCGGGGGCGCTTGGGCTGGGCGGTTTGTCGTTGGCCGATCTGCTCCGCTGTCGTGCGCAGGCCAGCGAAGGCGGCAGGCCGGCCAGCAATGCGAAGGCGGTGATTTATGTCTATCTGTGGGGCGGGCCAAGCCATATCGACACGTACGACATGAAGCCCAATGCGCCGGTCGAAATCCGCGGCGAGTTCAATCCGATTCACACGAACGTGCCCGGCTTCGACATCTGCGAATACATGCCGCTGCAGGCTCAGATTGCCGACAAGTTGGCCCTGGTGCGGAACCTGCGTTTCAATCCGAACTTTCACGACCCGGTCGAGTTGTTCTCCGGCTACAAGAAGCCGACGGAGGCGGGCTTCGCGGTTCGCCCGGACTTCGGCTCCGTGGTCAGCAAGTTGCGCGGCGCCGCGGGCCCACGGCAGTTGCCCGCGTACATCGCTCTGGACCGGACCGCCGGGTTCGAGTTCCGCAACGGCCCCGCCTATCTTGGCCTGGCTCACCGGGCGTTCGTGCCCGGCGCTAACCTTGAGAGTCTGGCGTTGCCGCGCGGCGTCTCTCTCGATCGCCTGCAAGAGCGTAATGAGCTGCGGCAAACCTTCGACCAGATCCGGCGCGATATCGATGCCACCGGCGTCGTCGAGGGGATGGATTCGTTCAATGCGCAGGCGCTGGAAATGGTCACCAATCCGCGCGCACGAGACGCGTTCGATATCAGCCGCGAACCGGAGGCGCTTCGCAGCGCCTATGGCGACGGCGAGGCCATTCGGCTCCTACAGGCACGCCGCCTCGTCGAGGCCGGCGTCCCCGTGGTGACGTTGACGTTCGGCGGCGTCGTTCCCAATTCGGTTTGCAACGGCGACAGCATCAGCGCCACCAGCTGGGACACGCACAATCATGGCTTCCCATGCTTGCGGGCGAAGCTGCCTCGCCTTGATCGCGCCATTCATGCACTCGTCACCGACCTCTACGCGCGTGGCCTGGACCGCGATGTCATGGTGATGATCGGCGGCGAGATGGGCCGATTCCCCGTGGTGGGCCGAGGCGGTTGCGGCGCCACGCCCGACGGCCGCGGCCACTGGACCTACGCCGGCTTCAGCCTCGTCTCCGGCGGCGGCCTGCGGATGGGCCAGGTTGTTGGCCGAACCGACCCGCGCGGCGATCACCCAGTCGGTGTCCCCTACACCCCGCAGAACCTGTTGGCAACCATCTATCATTTCCTCGGCATCGATCCCACCACGACGTTCCCCAACCACAGCGGCCGGCCGATGCACCTCTTGGACAATCATGTGCCGATTCGGGAGTTGATTTGACGACGCGGAAGCGCAAGCAGCGCATCGATCGCGAAACGGGTACATTCAGCCTGTTGCCAGAAGAAGCTTGCGCATCGCAGGATGCCACGCACTATTTCTTCGCCGACGTCACTCGTGATTCGTGACCTGCTCACGGTATCATATGCTCTTTCGTCTCCGTTAAATCGCAACCCTGGGACAACGATCATGGAAAAATCGCAAATCCACTGCAGCGTCGATTGGACCAAGCCGGGCAAACAGCACGGGCATCTGATGATCCCGTACTCGTACAACCTGGGCGGCTGGGCGAATCTCATGGTCCCCGTCGCCGCCTTCGCGAACGGCGACGGGCCCACCGTGCTGGCCATGGCGGGCAATCACGGCGATGAATATCCCGGACAGGTCGCCATCCTGCGTCTGTGCCGGGAGCTGGCGCTCGATCAGATTCGCGGCCGGCTCATTCTCATTCCGTGCCTGACGGTCCCGGCGTCGAAAGCGAATACCCGGCTCTCGCCGCTCGATGGCAAGAACTTCAACCGCGTCTTTCCCGGCAAGGCCGACGGCACCGTGTCCGAGATGCTCGCACATTATCTGACGACCGTGCTGTTTCCACTCGCCGATGTCGTCATCGATATCCACACCGGCGGCCGCAGTATGGACTTCGCGCCATGCGCGACCATGCACCTCGTGCCCGATCTGACGCAACGCCGCAAGATGATCGAGGCGACCGAAGCGTGGAACTCGGACCTTGCGTTCATGTACGCCGATGTCGCCGGGACGGGACTCTTGCCCGTCGAGGCGGAACGGCAAGGCAAGACGGTGGTGACCACGGAGATGGGAGGCGGCGAAGTCGTGACGGCATCGGTGCATCAGCTCACTCAGTCCGGGCTGCGCAACGTGCTGGTCCACGTCGGCCTACTCAAAGGCGAGAAAAAACCAAGGCCGAAGCCAGTGCGCTGGGTGCAGGCGCTCGATCGAGAGGACTATCGCTTCGCGCCGGAGTCGGGCAGCTATGAGAACCTCGTCGACGTCGGCGTCGATGTGGCCACCGGGCAGGCAGTCGGTCTCATCCACTTCCTGGAACGCCCGGAACGCGAGGCGATCGCCATTGTCGCCAACAGCGCCGGCGTCCTGATCGGCACGCGCGGCCCATCGCTGGTAGCCCAAGGCGATTGCGTCGCGTGCATCGCCCACGATGTGCCGGCAGATGTTCTGGGCTGACGCCGGACAATCCCCGCGCAGCCACGGCGCGACCAGATCGAAACACAAAAGAACAAATCCAGCGACACGCGACGATTTGCCGATGCCCGCGCCGAAGACGCGTAGAATAGTGTGAGCCCCCACGGGAGGCACGGCCATCGACCTGTTTCGTCAAGCTCATGAAGTCAATCTCAAGAAAGCGCAGCCACTCGCGGCGCGGATGAGGCCACGCACGCTCGACGAATTCGTCGGGCAGGAGCATTTTCTCGGCGAAGGCAAATTGCTGCGCCGGCTGTTGCAAGCGGATCGGTTGCAGTCGGTTATCTTCTACGGGCCGCCGGGGTCCGGAAAAACGGCGCTGGCGCATGTCATCGCCCATCATACGCAGTGCATGTTTCGCCAGGTCAACGCCGTCGCGGTCGGCATCAAGGAGGTGCGCGAACTTCTGGAAGAAGCGCGTGCCGAGTTGGCCGACTCGGGCCGACGCACCATTCTGTTTGTCGACGAGTTGCACCGCTTCAATCGGACGCAACAGGACGTGCTCTTGCCCGATGTCGAGGAAGGGCGCATCATCCTGATTGGGGCGACGACGCAGAACCCGTTCTTCGCCATCAACTCGCCGCTATTGTCGCGCAGCCAAATCTTCACATTCGAGCCGTTGACGAAAGGACAGATCAAGACGTTGCTGTTGCGAGCCCTTGCCGACACGGAGCGTGGGTTGGGCAGCAGGAACGTGCAAGCCGACGATGACGCGCTCGAGTTCCTCGCCGAGATTTGCGACGGCGATGCCCGGCGGGCGTTGAGTGCGCTGGAGGTGGGCGTGCTGTCGATGGAAGGCGCCCCCTCACCCCCGACGCCTCTCCCGGTGGGAGAGGGGAGAATCCGCTTCACGCTCGATGTCGCCAAGGACTCGATTCAGCGCAAGGTTATGGACTTCGATCCGACTGGCGACGCTCATTACGACGTCGCCAGCGCGTTCATCAAGAGCATGCGCGGCAGCGATCCGGATGCGGCCATCTATTGGCTGGCCCGGATGCTCGAAGCCGGAGAGGACCCGCGTTTCATCGCCCGCCGCATCGTCATCTGCGCGTCAGAGGATGTGGGCAACGCCGACCCGCAGGCGCTCGTCGTGGCGGCGGCGGCCTTGCAGGCGACCGAGTTCGTCGGACTGCCCGAATGCCAGCTCGCGCTCGCTCAAGCCGTCGCCTACATCGCCACCGCGCCGAAGTCCAACGCCAGCACTCTCGCCATCGGCAAAGCCCGCGCCGACGTCAAGAATGGCCGAACCTTGCCGGTCCCCGTTCACCTGCGCGACGCCCATTACCAGGGCGCGAAGGAGTTTGGCCACGGCGAAGAGTACCAGTACAGCCATGACTTCGAAGACGGCTGGGTCGATCAAGCGTACCTACCGGAGGACCGCCGTTATTATGAGCCGGTCGACCGCGGCTACGAGGCGGTGATCAAGAAGCGCATGGAGGAGTTGCGCGCGAAGCGGGAAGCGAAGCGCGGAAAGCGGAAGGAGTGAGCGGTGAAAGTCATTGGCGTAGCGACTCACTACGGCTAAGATGTGGCATCTTGTGACAGGTTGGGTGTCGTCGAAATCAGTCTGGCACTTCCGGGCGCAATATAGGAACCGGAATGCCGTCTGTGGTCTGTGGGTCAATTGCCCGAAGGGCTCGGTAGGCCTCGAGACGCACCCATTGGCTCGCATCTCGACAGGCCAGGTTTTGCAACGCCGGGACGGCTTCTTCCGCGCGAGCTCCGACATCACCAAGCACGCGAGCCGCCTTCATTCGATCCGCTTCATGGATAGAGTTTAGTTTATCGATCCACCCTTTCATGCTTCGTCCTTCAAACAATTGCTCAGACTCCCAGTTGAGCCAAACCGTCCAAAAGCCGGCGATAAGGATGACAAGGATCGTAAGGTAGATCCATTCTCGGCGCGCCGCGTTCAGCCTTGGACCGAGTGCAGCCAACCGAGATTGTTGCTCTGCTCATTCGATGAGCTTCGGCGATGGAGATGTCTGAATGGCCGCTGGACCATGTCGCGAAGAACTGGCAGCAATAAATGAGTGCCGAGATCGGGAATAAAACGTTGGACAGCGCCACGGAAAAAAAGTGTCCGTTTTAGCAAGGTCTGCTGCATGCAGTTCGGACAAGCGACAACACGGTCCCTGGTCCACGCGATGTAAAGGAACAAAAACAAGATATACGGCACGTCCAACGACTTGAGATCGTTTGTCGGCTCGCAGCAGTGAGGACATACAACGACCACTTCGTCCATCGGCGATTCTGCTGAACCGTTTGCGGCCGGAGCCGAAAAATGTTGGTTGCTCATGCCGACGTTTCTCCTGGAACGCAATTGGTCCGAAGAATAATCTGAGCCATGCCTACGACGTCGTCGCCCCTTCGGACGCGCTCGTCACGGTCTTCGCGTACTTCGCCAGCACGCCGCGTTTTTCGCGCGGGGGCGGTTGCTTCCAGGCGGCTTTGCGTTTGGCCAACTCTTGTTCGCTCGAGGCGACAGAGACTTCCTTTTTGTCGGCGTCGATGGTGACGGCGTCGCCGTCTTTGAGCAGCGCCAAAGGACCGCCGACGTGGGCTTCGGGGCAGACGTGGCCGACGACCAGGCCGCGCGAGCCGCCGGAGAATCGGCCATCCGTGATCAGGCCGACGTGTTCACCAAGCCCTTGACCGGAGAGGGCGGCGGTGACGGAAAGCATCTCGCGCATGCCGGGCCCGCCGACGGGCCCTTCGCCGCGCACGACCACGATATCGCCCGGCTTGATCTGCCGCGCCTGTAACGCGGCGAAACACGCTTCCTCGCCGTCGAAGACTTTGGCCGGCCCCGTGATGCTGCGTTTCTTGAGCCCCGCGACCTTGGCGACCGCGCCGTCCGGCGCCAGATTCCCCTTGAGAATAATGATGTGCCCGGTCGGATGCATGGGCGCGCTGATCGGCTTGATCACTTTTTGCTCGCGTGCATAAATGCTCGGCACATTCTTGAGGTTCTCCGCCAACGTCTTTCCGGTGACGGTGATGCAATCGCCGTGCAGGAAGCCGGCATCGAACAGCGCGCGCAGGACGGCCGGCGTGCCGCCCGCCTTGTGCAGATCGAACATCACGTGTTTGCCTGCAGGCTTCAAGTCGGCCAAGTCCGGAACCTTGTCGCCGAGCCGATCGAAATCGGCCAGGGTCCACGGCACTTCGGCTTCGCGCGCGATCGCCATCAGGTGCAGCACGGCATTCGTCGATCCGCCCAGGGCGAGGACGAAGGTGTAAGCATTCTCCAGCGACTTGCGGGTGATGATGTCGCGCGGCCGGATGCCTTGCTGGCTCAGCGCCACCAGGTGTTTTCCCGCTAAGAACGTTTCCCGATCCTTGGCGGCGGAGACGGCGGGATAGCTGGCGTCGTACGGCAGCGACATGCCCATCGCTTCGATGGCCGAGCTCATTGTGTTCGCCGTGTACATGCCGCCGCACGACCCGGCGCCGGGACATGCTTCGCATTCGACTTTGTGGACCCCCTCGGCGGTAAGTTTGTTCGCTTGATATTGCCCGACGGCTTCGAAGATCGAGACGATGTCGATGTCGTTGCCTGCTTCGCCGGTGCCGGGAAGGATCGAGCCCCCGTAGACGAAGATGCTCGGGACATTGAGGCGAGCAATGGCCATGAGGCAGCCGGGCATGTTCTTGTCGCAGCCGCCGATGGCCAGGACGCCGTCGTGATTCATGCCGCCGGCGACGACTTCGATCGAATCCGCAATGACCTCGCGCGACACGAGCGAATAGCGCATGCCCTGATGACCCATCATGATGCCGTCGGACGCGGTCGGAGCGCCGAACACTTGCCCGACGCCGCCGCCGGCGCGAATGCCTTCGAGCGCTTTGGTCGCCAGCCGATTGAGATGCGCGTTGCACGGCGTGATGTCCGAGTGCAGGTTGGCAACGCCGATCATCGGGCGAGAAAAATCGTCATCAAGAAAGCCGACGGCGCGCAACATTGCGCGGTTCGGCGCTCGGCCCATGCCTTCGGTGGTGGTCAAACTTTTGCGATTGTCGGACATTACAAATCCCCGGTTGTCGTTTAGCGCTCTCAATGCGCCATGCGAGCGCTAAAAATGAATGGTTGAGATTTATGCGATCACGAATTCAGGGTATGTCGCTCTCCGCGCAGAGTCCACGTTTGCGTGGATTTCTTCAAGTTGACTGACTTGCATGGCCGATACAAGATGCGAGATTTACCCAAGACAGGGAGGTTGCCATGTGGCACAGTATCGTCGGACTTTGGCGGCGCATGTGGCGAACCGTCCGCGTGCATCGGTCTGTTCACCTCAGCGTGACGCCGCTGGAAGTGCGTGCGACCCCCGCAGCGACGGAGGCATTGCTAGCGCCGGTGCAACCACCGACCGTAATCGTTTTCGTGTCGGTCCCGCTACCGTCGGCGATGACCCATGATGACGCTGGCATCGTGCGTAGTGATCTCTTCGGTGCCGGAGACACGGGTCGTCATGACGAAGCTGATGAATGGGAGCAGGTTTTGGCGGATGATCCAACGCACGCGGAAGCGCCGATCGTCGCCGATGATGTCAAGCCCGATGACAGCGTTGCAACTGAGGATGTCGGAACGATGCTCTTCGAACAGCCCGCATTCGTCCCGCCGATGGAATGATTGAAGTGTCCATCCCAGGGGTTCGGAGCGCTCATCTCTGGGCTTCGCGTCCCCGTCACTTCTTCTTGTCTTCTTTCTTCTTCTCTTGCTTTGGCGCATAGTGCAGTTGCACGATCAATGGCCGCGGGCGCTGCGGGTCGCGGTTGAGCTGCACCGATTGCTCGCGTTCCGCTTCCCTGACGCTCTCGCTGAGGCGAATGACCTTGCTCTTGTCCTTGCGCTCGAAGATGTCGAGAAACTCCTCAGCACTGAGGATGTCTTCGAAGATTTTCGTCCCGTAGTGCATCGGGAAGATGTACTCCTTGGGCCGAAGTTGCTCGACTACTTTGGAGGCCTCGGACCCATTGAGCGTGTAGATGCCGCCGACGGGGACCATGAGCACATCGACGGGGCCGATCATCTTGAGTTGCTTGGGCGTGAGGAGATGACCGAGGTCGCCGAGGTGGACGATGCGCCAGCCATCGACTTCGACGATGAACACTGCGTTCTTGCCGCGGGCGAGTCCTTCCATGTCGTCGTGGTATGTCGGCACGGTGCGGAACTTGATGTCGCCGACGGTTTTTTCGAAGACATTCCAGTCCGCCTTGAGGTTCTGGCCCTTCAAGCCGCGCAGCACCTCCAACGGTGGTTTACCCTTCTCCTTCTTGAATATCTGCGTGCGAATGTGGTCGTTGTGATTATGACTGATGGTGCAGATGTCGGCGGTCTTCAGTTCGTCCTCCGCGATCGAGTCCGGGTCGCGGAAGTACGCCGGGATGGCGTGCGGATCGAACGCGACACGGACGCCCTTGCTGGTGGTGAGGATGAAGAACGATTGTCCCCAATACTCGATCTTGACCGGCATGGCCTGGGCGGCGCCAATCGACGCGCCGACGGTGGTCAAGCCGAACGCCACGAGAATTGCCAGGGCAACAGAACGCATGGAAAACTCTCCTTTGTCGCTGGTTGATTCATCTTACCGGGCGCGTCGGCTCGTACCAAGGATATTCCAGCCGAATTGGCCGTGTATGGTGGGACGATCGACGAACGGATTTGTGACGGGTTACGAGCGTGAGCGACGGATTCTCCATGGACCGTCGCTCACGCTTCCGGCTCGTTGGGCTCCGACAACACCCCCGACTCGCGTTCGATGCGGCGGCCGACTGCTTGCCGCAACACATCCGGGGCGGCACAGATGATCGCCGACGATTTGGCCCGTGTGACGGCGGTGTAGATGAGTTCCTTTGTGAGCAGCCGTTTTGCTCCCTTGGGCGGTAGGACCAGCATCATGTTGGCGTATTCGGAGCCTTGGCTCTTATGGACTGTGAGCGCGAAGCCGAGTTGATGGGCCGGCAGCGATTCGGCCGGGAACAACGCCGGCTTTTCGTAGCGCGGGAAGGCGACGCGCAGGCCGCCGGATGGGCGTCGCAACGCGATCCCGACGTCGCCGTTGTAAAGTCCTCGGTTCGCGTCGTTGGCCGTGATCAGCACCGGTGCGCCGGCGAACAGACCGCCTCGCCCGTCCGCGTCGAGCCGAGGCCGCAGATAACTGTCCAAGAACGCATTGATCTCGTCGCACCCCCACGCGCTCTCGCGCACGAGCGTCAACAAACGGAAACGGTCCATCAACGAAAAAACGCGAGGCAGCTCAGCGTCGTCGCCAGACTCGACGAGCTCTGCGAGCGATCGGTCACCCTGCCGCGCATGAAAATACGCCTGGTCCACCCACCGTTGCAAAAACCCGCGCAGCTCATTCGCCGTTCGCTGCTTTTGTTCAAGCAGGAAGCATCCCGATTGGCCGTCGAGCGTCGTTTCGCCGGAAAGCTCCATCCTCGGCAGCGCATCGACCATGCTCACGTCTTGCCGATTGATCGCGTCGGCCGCCACACGAATCGCTTTCTCCGAGCGATGGTTTGTCTTGAGCACCACAACATGATCACGCAGGCTCGCGTGTGCAGCGCCTTCGTCCGGAACAAGGTGCGCCAACACCGCGCCGGCCTCGACCGACGGCAACTGATCCTTGTCTCCCAGCAGGATCAGCTTGGTACTCGGGCCGACCGCATCGAGAAGCTGCGACATCAGCACCAGACCGACCATCGACACTTCATCGACGATGACCACATCGGCCGGTATCGGATTCTCGCGATGGCGCGAGAACAGATTCGAGTGCGGACGATAGCCAAGCAGACGATGCAATGTCGTCCCCGCAAGTTCGCGAAGCCTGGCGTCGCAATTTGCTCCCTCCTCTCCCTCTGTATTCAGGGGGAGGCGGGCCGGGGGCGAGGGGACAGGCCCTTGCAGAATCGATGAGTTTTTGCAATCGGCATTGTCCCCTTTCCCCCCAGCCCTCTCCCCCCGGAGTACCGCAGGCAGAGGGGGAGAGGCTAGGCCGAAGCGATCGAGCCCTGCGCGCATTGCATCCGTCAAGCGCTGTGCCGCGCGGCCAGTCGGCGCCGCCAGGGCGATCCGTTCCGGATCGACCCCGCCGCGCAACAAGCAGCGAAGCACCGTCAGCACGATGGACGTCTTGCCCGTCCCAGGTCCCCCGGAGATAATCGTCAGATTCTTCGACAGTGCCGACTGCACTGCGTTCCGCTGATCGGGATCGAGCGTGAGCGGTTGCGTCCGCACGACCTCATCGAGAATCGCCGTCCAGTCCACGGACGATCGGTTGCCTGTGCGCTCCAGCCGCTGATTCAACTCGCGTCCAAATTCGAGTTCGGCCTGCAAGTGCTTTTGGAAATAAAGAAAGCGTCGTCCATGCGCCGCGAAGGCGATTACCGGCCGCTGATCCTCCACGGAGGCGCCGACGAGGCGGGTTGTGGCGGGCGAATCGACTGATGCCAAGATCCGCCGCGACCATTCGGCTGCCTCCGTCTCCGGCACCAAATCGCCGAGGCGGGCCCGCAAGGAGGCGTCGGCCAACTCGATGCACAGACTCCCCTCTTCGAGCGCGACCATAAGCAGCAACAGCAAAGCATGCAGCGCCTCGTCGCCCTGGTGATCGGCAAGCTCGGTCCAATCGCGGATCGTGAAGAAATCGGTCCGCAGAAAGTACGCGTTCTCTGCCGCACCGTGTAGAAGGCGCAACAAGGCCGCCCCCGCACGCGGAAAGATCTCCTTCAAGTACACTGGATATTCGGCCTGGTCCATTGCTGGCATCATAGCAACCCCGCGTCATCGATCAATCGAAGTGGCAAGGCAACGTGCCCTATGGTGCAGTGGCTCACCAGCAGAGCCGTTGCGCAACTTCACGTTCTTCAACAGGAGGTTATTTCTTAGCCAAGTGCAACCGAACAATCCCATGCTCGCAAAGGAGTTGCGGCCGCGCTTGATGCCATTCGGTCCCGCGCCCTTTTCTGCCCCAATCGTGCGAGTTTTTTCTTGACATTCGCAGGTACGTTGGGAACAATGCCAGGTGCTGCGTTCATGTCTCGTTGCTTCATCCAGGAGTTGACGATGTTTCATCAAGCGGGTGTGGGTCCTTGGGTTTCAGGGTTGGCAATCCTGTGCCTCACAAGCCTGGCGGGCCCCGCGGCCGCTCAATCCGACGGTCGGCTCTATGCCTTCCTTGTCGGCGTGCAGGACTACACAACGCTAAAGCCGCTCACCGCGTCGCGTGCGGATGTCACGGACTTGGCGAGGCTCTTGCGTGAAGCCGGGGTGCCGCGAAACCGGATCACGTTGTTCCATGAAAAACAGCCGGAGCGCTTCCGCCCGGAGGCGAAGAAGATCCGCTAGGAACTGGACCTGCTACTGTCCGGGCTCGAAGAGGAAGATAGCGTCCTCCTTGCCTTCGCCGGCCACGCGGTTGCGAATGGTGCTTCGGGGGAGCTGGAAACGTATCTTTGCCCCACCGACGCAAACCTGGACAATGGCGCCACGCTCATCAAACTGGCCGACCTGTACGCCGCCCTGGCCAAGAGCAAGGCGAAGCGAAAGCTGGTGCTGCTGGACGCCTGCCGTCAACATGCGGGCCTGGGTGACAAGGCGATCGATTTGCACTTGATCCCGCACATTATTCACGCTCGCATGGTTCCGCGGAAGTACTCCAGCGTTTGCCGCATCCCTTCTTGGCGATCGACCTTCGGCTCCCAGCCGAGGAGCGTTCGGGCTCGCGTAATGTCGGGCTTGCGCACCTTCGGGTCGTCCTGCGGCAACGGCTTGAACTCGATTCGGCATTCGTGGCCGGACAGTGAAGCGATCTCCTTTGCGAAGTCGAGGATGCTCACTTCGTTCGGATTGCCCAGGTTGACTGGTTCGTGAAAGTCCTTGAAGAGCAGGCGAAAGATGCCTTCGACGAGATCGGAGACGTAGCAGAAGCTGCGTGTTTGCGAGCCGTCGCCGTAAACCGTTAGCGATTCGCCGCGCAACGCCTGGCCCATGAGATTGGGGACGACGCGGCCGTCGTCGAGCCGCATGCGCGGGCCGTAGGTGTTGAAGATGCGGATGATGTGGGTGTTGATGCCGTGCGAGCGGTGATAGGCCATCGTCATGGCCTCGGCAAAGCGTTTGGCTTCGTCATAAACGCCGCGGATGCCTATCGGGTTGACGTTGCCCCAATAATCTTCGCGCTGCGGATGGCGCTCGGGATCGCCGTAGACCTCGCTGGTAGAAGCAAGGAGGAAGCGAGCGTTCTTGGCCTTGGCGAGACCGAGCGAGTTGTGTGTGCCGAGCGAACCGACTTTGAGCGTCGGGATTGGATGGCGCAGATAATCGACGGGGCTGGCGGGCGAGGCGAAGTGCAGGATGTTATCGATCGGCCCGTCGATCTCGATGTGGTTGGAGATGTTGTGGCGTATCAACGTGAAGCGCGGGTTGTCATGGAGGTGATGGATATTTACCGGATTGCCGGTGATGAAGTTGTCGAGACAGAGGACGTCGTGTCCTTCCGCAATGAAGCGGTCGCACAGGTGAGAGCCGATGAACCCGGCGCCGCCGGTGATGAGGGTGCGCATGGAGATCCTTTCCGGTAGCTTCGTTTAGTGCCCGCAGTATCCCTCGCCGCGGCGCTTCGTCCCCGCGCGAGATACTGCGAGCGCTAAACGTAAACAAGATCATTTTTTTTGCACAGTACCTTCGCGGTAGGGCATGTCGGCTTCGTAGAGCTTGAGCCGTTGCCGGGCCAAGGCGCCGAACTGGCGCATGTAGTCGGTATCGTCCATGACCCTTTTCTGCCAATGGACGGCTTCCGCATGGGCGGCGGCCAAAGCGCTGAGCTGCGACGCAGTCTTGTATTTGGACAACTCGCATGCTTTCTTCGCTAGGACCACGGCTTTCGCGCCGTCGCGGAACTTCGCGTCCGGACACGTCGCCAGCAGCCAGGCATGATCCGCCACCACGGTCGAATACTTGGGGTCAATACGTTCGGCGGATTCGAAGTCGGCAAGCGACTTGGCGTAGTCCTTCAAATATTTGTGAGCGATGCCGCGTTCCCGATAGGCAAACGCGTATTTCGGATTGAGCCGGATTGCTTCATCATGGTCTTTGATCGATGCGGCATACTCTTTTTTGAGCAGATGCGAAATGCCACGGTGGTAGTAGGCATTGGAGAGCTTGGGGTCGAGCCGGATCGCTTCGTCATAGTTCGTGATCGCTTTGGCGTAGTTGTTCTTCATGCGCCAGGTAATGCCGCGTTCGACGTACGCCGGCGCATACTTTGGGTCGAGCCGGATCGATTCATCGTAATCGCTGATGGCCTTGTCGTAGTCTTTCATGAGGTACCAGCAAATGCCGCGGCTGTAGAAAGCCATGGCATAACGAGGCTCCAAACGGATCGTTTCGTCATAATCCAGGATGGCCTTGTCGAACTCGTTCTTAATGCGGTGGGCGACGCCGCGATTGATGTGGTAGACGGCGACCTTCGGATTGATGCGAATCGCCTCAGTGTAGTCGGCGATGGCCTTGTCGTAATCCTTCTTGTCCTTCCAGACGACGCCGCGATTGTTGTACGCGGTCGGATCGTTGGGATTGATGGTGATGGCGGCATCGTAGTCGGCGATCGCCTTGTCGTATTCCTTGCGATCCTGATACCCGGCGGCACGCATGTTGAGAGCGAAGGTGTCTTTGGGATTAGCCTGGAGCTTGCGCGTGAAGTACTCGACGGCTTCGCTCTGCAGGACGAAGTCGCTCTTGTCCACCCAGCCTTCGTTTCGGCGATCGTGAATGCGCAGCATGCCGTCGCGCTCCGCGCGAACGGTAAAGGGCCAAGTGCCGGAGAACTGGTACACCACGTCCTTGTCATCGATGCGATCGGTGAACCTGACCTGATTGGTCGGTTTGTTGTGCAGCACCGATTTGCCGACCCAGGATTGCGCCTTCGCCTGGGAAGCTAGTACGGTGAGTGCAAATGTCAACACGACAGTTCCGAAAGGACGTAGCCAGGTCATTGCATTCCTCCCTTCGATTTTCCGGCGGTGTTTTCGCACAAAGCCTGCATCCAAAGTCTACAGCGACGGCTGCACGACAACGGCATTATTGTAACGACTACTGCGCCGATTGCCGATACTCGACGGACACCTGACTATTGCCCCGGGGCATTAGTCATTACTGATGCGCCGGGTGCAGTCGATGAAGAGCCACGTACACGCCGCCAGGAGGCACATGATTGCCACGCTGAGAAGCACTCCGTCCCAGCCGTAGTGTTGCTTCAGCCAGCCAAACGCGGGCCCGGCGACAAATCCGCCGGCAACGCCGACCGTGTTGACGATGCCGAACATCGTCGCGCCGGCCTTGCCGCCCATGTCGGTGACGGCGGCCCACTGCGTCGGCAGACTCCAATCGCTGAAAATGCGCACCCCCATCAAAACTCCCAGCGCCCACCGTCCGTCGTCCACCTGCATGCTGCATAGCACCAACGCGCCGGCGAGCAGCTTGCCCGTGAACGCCACGAGACTTCGCGCCCACCGGCGACTGCCGAGCGATTCGATCAACCAGTCGTTCAATATTCCGCCGAGTATGGCGCCGATCGCTCCACCCACAAGCGGCAGCGCTCCGTAGAGTCCCAGTTCCTGCTTGCTCAGTCCCTTGGCTTCCTCAAGAAACGTCGGCATCAAGTTGACAAAAAACTGATCCTGAAACGTGCTCACAAAGGTATACACGAACAGCATGGCCAAACTGAACCACGCACCGAGAAGCCCCGGCGTGAGGTCCGACGCACCCCGGGGATCCGGGTCGCCCTTCGCTTCAGTGGACGAGACCGGAAGCCCCGGGGTGAGGTACTCCGAACCCCGGGGATCGACGCCACCCGATTCCGTCGGCGTCGGCTGCGCATCGCGTACGAGCTCCGCCTCGGCCACATTCGCCCAGGGATGTTCGCTCGGCGTATCGCGCACCGCAATCCAGAAACCGACCGCCAGCAGGATGCCGGGAATCGTCAACACCCAGAGCGTGCCTCGCCACGACAAGCCGAGGGTGCCGACCAACAGGAAGGCAATAATGATCGGCGCGAAGGCGGCGCCGAGGCGTCCCATGGCGGTGACGGCGCCTTGCACGCTGGTGCGTGACGCCAGCGGAAACCACGACTTCGTCATCTTGCTCAAGACAGGATACACGCCGGCCTGTGCAAACCCGAAAGCCGCGCGGGCGCCAAAGAGTTGCCAAAACCCACCGGTCCACGCGACGCCGACCGCCGCCAGCGTGCCGACGACCGTTAGCACCGTCAACACGATGCGCGGTCCAAAGCGATCGCCCGCCATGCCGCCGGGGATTTGGCCAAGCGCGTACGTCGCCAGGAATGCGGAATCGAGCCAGCCGAGGTCTACGGGCGTGAGTTCAGGATTTTCGCGGGCAATGTCGGGCCGAACGAAGCCCCACGAATACCGATGAAGATAGAGCAGCCCGCTCGACAAGCAAAGCAGGACCAGGATGATCCAGCGAACGCGCATCGGATTCGCAGTGGGCGTTTCGCTGGGTTGCATGGGGACTCCAAGAGCGGGCTACCAGCACGGAGCGAAAGCGACGGGATCATGCTGCCTTCATGGCGCCGATCCATCAGTCCGGTGGAAAAACATTCGCCTCGATCAATAGCTTCTGTAGCGCTACTCGATGCGCCGCGTTGATATTCAGCACTGCAATCGTGGCTCGGCCACACGGCGTAGGCCCGATAAGCTCTGGTCCACACCAGCTGAAAGGTCGCGACCAGCGCCTTCGGCGGGGATTGAAAAGCGTGACGATCCGTCCGGTTTTCGAATTGCGACCGCTCAGGTTGCTGGATTTGCACAGGTTACAATAGTGACACGGCCAAGCGAGCGATTTTGGATCATCCGTTCCGCCGTGTTTCTTGGGGATAAGGTGCTCGACATGAAAGGGCCAGGCGGGCAAGTCATCTTCGTGCAGCCGACAATACTCGCAGCGGCGCTTGGCGCGTTTTCGGACCAGCGCTCGCAGAAACGGCTTCATTTCGCTTGACCGCGCTGGACCAGGCGGGCGCGGGCTTGCGCCTGCAGGATGGCGATGAACTCGCCGACCATGACGTACGTTTCGTAATCCCGCCGCTCCTCGTCGCTGAGGACGCCGCGGTTGCACTTGTCGGCTAGCTTTGCGATGCGCGATTGAGCTTGCCGATCCGCTTTCAACTCGACCAGCTTGCGTCCGGCGTCATCGTCGAGCAACGCACTCACGGGTTCGAGTAGACGTTCCAGAAATTGGCCGCTCGTTTGTTTCTTCATGTTCTCATCCTACCACGACAGGTACATGCCGGCGCGCGATTGGCAATTCTATTTTCGGCACGACGCGTGTTTGAGCGTCTTCCAGGCGCCGCTCTCTTTGCTGCTGGCGACGCACTGGGTGATGAAGTTCATGCCGTCCACGCCGTCGGCGACGTTAGGATAGAGCGTGTTCTGGCCGTCGAACTTTTGGCCGGCGCTGCGCTTGATCATGTCGGCGTAGGCGGCGGTGTAAATGTTGGCGAACGCTTCGAGGAACGCCTCCGGATGGCCGGCGGGGATGCGCTGCGATGCGCCGGCCGTCGCGCTCAGGTACGGTCCGCCGGCGCGCGTGTAGAGCTGGTGCGGCTTGCCGTTGATCCGCAGCAGCATCTTGTTCGGCTCTTCCTGATGCCATTCCAGCGCGCCCTTGGTGCCATCGACTTCGATCCACAAGTCGTTCTCCCGTCCATGCGAAATCTGCGACGCGGTGACCGTGCCGAGCCCGCCGTTGGTGTAGCGGACGATCGCGCTGCCGTAGTCGTCGAGCGCCCGGCCTTCGTTGAAGATCTTCAACGTGCAGGAAATCTGATCGGGAATCAGGCCGGTGATATATCGGCCCAGGTTGTAGGCGTGCGTGCCGATGTCGCCGAAGCACCCGGCGGCGCCGGATTTACTCGGATCGGTGCGCCAGCCGGCCTGCTTTTGGCCTTCCTTCTCCAGCCGACTGCGCAACCAGCCCTGGATGTAGAAAGCGCGGATGGCGTTGATCTCGCCGAGTTCGCCGCTGAGCACCATGTCGCGGGCCTGGCGCACGAGCGGATAGCCCGTGTAGTTGTGCGTGAGCCCGAAGACGACGCCTGATTTCGCGACGACCTTTGCCAACTCTTCGGCTTGAGCCAGATCGAACGTCATCGGTTTGTCGCACATCACGTTGAACCCCGCCTCGGCGAAGGCCTTGGCGATCTCGAAGTGGGTGTGGTTCGGCGTGGCGATGGCGACGAAGTCGATCCGTTCGCCGACGGGCAGCTTGAGCTCGGCCGCGATCATGTCCTTGTACGAGCCATAGGCGCGTTCGGGCTTGATGTCGTAATCGGGGGCCGACGCCTTGGCCTTGGCGGCATCGCTCGACAAGGCGCCGGCGACAAGCAGCGCGCGATTGTCGAGAATCGCCGCGGTGGCGTGCACGCGTCCGATGAACGCGCCCTGGCCCCCGCCCACGAGTCCCATGCGCAGTTTGCGATTCAACGGTTCATTGGTCGGCATGACTTGGCTCCCGGTGTTTGATGGTTTGCTGGGTATGGTAGGAAAAGCCCATCGCCGTGCAAAGTCTCTGCTAGCTCCACTCGGCATCAACGGAATAGCCGCAAAAGAACACAAAGAATGCAAGCAATCGTGATCTCTGAGTGCTTTGTCTGTTTCCCTTTGCGCTTTTTGCGTTTTTTTGCGGCCGACGCTGGAAAGCCATCATGATGACGGTCGCCGTTCGAGGTGCAGCCACTTTTTGATGCGTGCTGCCTCTTTAGTCCAGGCATCGCCCAATCGGCGCTGCATGAAGGCGGCGTAGATCAGATCGAGCGTTTCCAGAAGATGGCGAATCTGCGTGACGCGCTCCTCGAGTCGAGCGCGATCTTCGTCGGCCTCGGGCGCGGGCAGACGCGCCGAGCCGACGGCCAACGACTCGGCCTGCATCGTCAGTTCATACTGCGACTCGTGGCGCACGACCGTCAGCCCCATCTTTCGAGGCAGCTTGCCCGCTTGCAGCGCGCGATGCGCCTCAGGCAACTTGCTCGGCCCCTCGCTCGAAATGCTCTCGCGGCCGGTTTGCCCGCGTGGGCATTCGAGTTGTAGCGTCTTCGTAATCATCAGTGTTGCTTCCGAATCATCGGACAGCTTCAGCACGTCGCCTTCGTTCTCCAGGAAGTGCCAAAGCCAAAGGAGGAACTCGTTGCCGAGGAAGTCGCGTTTGTTCTCATCGGGCATCCAGGCGACCTCGGTGAGCTGGCCGCCGGGGACGAAGATAGTCGGTGTGGCATCGTCGACATGGCGTGTCTGATTCGTGACCTCGGCGAGGTTGAACGCTTGACGTCCGGCGCCTAGCAACTCGAACTTGCGGTCGAATGTCTGGTGAAACAGCGTGACGAGGCGATCAAGGGACGTAACGGAGGTTGTGCCGACGAGCAATTCGTTCGACGGCGCGTCCCACAGAATTGGGATCGCCTTGCGGCGGACGTAGCGGCCGTCCTTGGCTTCGTTCTCGAGCCGATCCTTGGCGTATTCGCGCGCCTGACGCTTTTGCCGGGAACTCGGATGCCCGCTCGGATTGGTCGCGGCCAGCGCTTGCAGCTCGACCTGATAGTAGGCGCGCAGCAAGTCGGCGGGCATCTTGACTTCGTCGATGCGCATGGCGAAGTGCAGCGAGTCATTCACGATGTTCTTGGCCAACTCGAACGACGTGTCGAGGATATGATCCGCGGCTATCCAGCCTACCAGTGAGCCATCGGAGGCAGCGATGCGCTGTTTGCCGATGGCGTGGCCGGCGAGAGCGTCGAGGTGTTCTTGCGCGAAAGTGCGCGGCGCGCGTCCGCCGACGCGGAAGCGCATGCAGGTCAATCGTCCGGTGAAGAAGCCCATTGTGCCTTTTGTGCTTGCCCCCAGGAATGGCTGCGCTCATCCTGGGGCTTGCTAAAATGAAGAACCCGAAGCAACCGCATCGCGAGGATGGGACGCTTCGGGTCAGGGTTAATTGCGGCGTGGGGATTAGTTGTTGTTTCGCCGCTGGTTGGGGGAGTACTTTTCGCTGTCCTTCTTCTTCATTTCGTCCTGGATGACGGGATGCCAGCCTTCATCGCGCTGTTCCGGAGGCACGTAGTTCTCTCGCGCCCAGCGACGCATCTGAAGCTCTTCGATCAGGTCCATCTCCATTACGCCATGACTCATAGAGGATCCCCTAACAAGATATGAGAGGTTGCCATTCCACGTGAATGGTAACATTTTAGTATACAGGCCTATCGGCGCGAGGCAAGCGCCGAGTTGAGAGCCGGCACGTTTTTTCTGGTTGGCAAAATCGGCAAGGTCGACGCCGCCAGTTCATTCGATGTATGCCGTACTCCGGTCAAATTCGTCAATCAAAAAGTGATAGCTGAATCACCTCAGGCTCCTCGAACTGGCGCTTTACGAAGCCATGCAAGAGCGGCACCGCCAACGAATACTTGCCATGACGATTTTTGTAAACGAGACCGGCGTTGATCAGCTTTGGCATCATGGAACTGACGTCCGCGTATTTGAACGGCCGGATATCTTTGCGCCGCAATGCATGTGAAATATCCGCAATCTGGTTGACCGTGAATTCGTCCGCTGCGTTCTCCAAGTTGGCGATGCAGAACAATAGCTCTCGTTGACGATCCGGTACGGGCGCCCAGCGACCCGCGAAGAAGTCGGAATCGAGTTTCTTGACAAGCGTCTTTATGGGAATGCTCGGAGTAATGCCAGAACTCACGGCGGACTGGAAAATGTCATAGGCTTCTCGGCAAATGAACTGAATGAAGTACGGGTAACCGCACGTCTCTTGAACAATCATGTCGATCGATTCTTTGGTGAACTGGATCGCATTACCTTTGAGTGGCTCGGTAATCGCCTTGCGTGAGGCGATCTCATTAAGCTTGCCGATTTCTTGAATCTTGAACATTCGCTCTGCATACGTCCGCGACTCCACGAGTTTTGGAAACAATGTCGGCAAACCAGTCAATAGCAGCATCATTTTCACCCCTTTGCGCTGAATCGATTGAAAGGTTTCAAGCAGAAGGGCAAGGGGATACTGTTCCTTTTTCTTGCGGTCCTGAACAACCTGCGCTTCGTCGTACGCAAAAAGGATACCTTTCTTTCCAAGGCCCTTGACCGCGTTCCAAGTCCACTCAAGCGTCGCCTTCAGCTTGTCCGAATTGAGGCCCGGCTGAGCATTGAAAAACTCCCCAAGGTACTCGTAATCAACGTCTTCGCGTGCAGTGCGCGTCGAGGTGAGCCCCATCCGGGCAGTGCGCTCCGTTTCAACCTCCAGTGCTGAGGTATAGACCGACAAGTCCGTGAGGATTCGGCGGCATAACGCCGCTTCATCCACGAAAGCGGACTCGGAGAAGTCTGCGCCCACCCAAACCCAGCCTTCGGATAAGGCAAGCGGCTTGTAGACATCGTCCATGAGCACCGTTTTGCCGACGCCGCGCAACCCGGTCAATACGACGTTGTCCGTGATCGTCGTCTGCGCCAGAAATCGTTTGAACTGGTCCCGCTCGTCTTCACGCCCGGCCAAGTACGGCGGAGAATGGCCGGCGCCTGGCTTGAACGGATTATCGGCTTGTCCACGCGGTTTTTTCTTCCGGGCCATGCCACGTCCCATTTTGAGCAATAATCATTGACGACACGAATATCATCTGTGTAGATGATATTATCAGAATAGCTCAATATAGTGTCAACAGAGAGTTCTACTCAAAATGGGTCCGCGCGCTACCACGCCGCATCCGCCTCGAACGGAAACATCGGTCGACGCCGACGGTGATATTCCAGCCGCGACAGGTCCGCGGTTGTGACGCCTGGCGTATCGACGCGGATCAGGTGCTTGGATACCGGCGCATACGCGGCGACCGGAGCGTGTACGCCCTTCGCCACAAGAACGCGAAATCGGGCCGGATCGAGGCCGCAACTCGTTAGCTGCTTGATGCTGAACGGGACCATGCGTTTTGTCGTCAGCATGATCGTCAACCCGGCGGCGGTTTCGACGACGGCGGTCGGGCCCTGATCGAATCTCGAGAATCCGCCGTGGCGAGGCTGCGATTCCTGGAACTTGCCGTCGTAAAGGCCGCGAACCACGAAATCGGCCGTGAATGGCGAACCGTGGCGATCGTCCGTCTTTCCACCGACGGCCAAGCGTATCGATGCCCCGACACTGGCCTGGGCCGCTTGCCGAACGGCGTCAGGATCCGCCAGGCTGACAAACGCCGGCGCAAGGCCGGGATTGCGCGCGAGAGCATGTGCCAGCTCGGTCCCGTCGGCGGGTGAGCCGCCGCCGATGTTGTCCCCCATGTCGAGCAGGGTGATCGGCCCCTCCAGCGTCGAAGCCTTGCGCATGGCGTCGTCGATCGAGATCAACTTGCCGACAAACTGCTCGCGGCAATCCCACCAATATTGCGCGAACTCCGTCACCAACGCCTCCGCCTGGGAGAAATCGTTGTCGGTCACGACGATTGCCGATGCTCCCATCTCGGCAACGTCCGCGTAGGGGAAGCCAAGCACGACGCTGTTGGATAACACGCCGCGCACGGCCAACATCCGATCGGCGGTGTCGTAGACATCCCGGCACGGCGATTCAGCGGAAAGTTGGCGTTCGATGTTGACAGCCAGCGGCAGGAATGCGGCGGCCATCGTCGGGCGGACTTCGCCGCGCAACGTGCGTGCCATCAGCCGGGCAGCGTCGATGCCGCGCTGCCGTTGATCCAGATGCGGATTGCTCCGATAGGCGATCAATGCGTCACATGCCGAGGTCATCGCCGCCGAGACGTTGGCATGCAGATCGAGCGTGCCGATAATGGGAAATCGCTTGCCGAACCGGCGCCGCAAACGCGACAGCCAATAGCCGTCGGCATCGGGATGATTGGCGGCGACGGTGGCGCCGTGCGGCGCCACGAGCAAGGCGTCCAACGGGCCAGCATGATCAATGGCTGCGTCCATCCGTGTCAAGAGTGCGTCGAACGCTTCCGCCGCGACGATGCCGTAGGGCAACGCTCGGGCCGCGAAGATCGGCACGGCATCCAGCTTCTCCAGCGCCAGCCCCGCGAAGAACCCGCCGACCTCGTGATGCGCATCGGCGAAGCGAGCGCGAACGGCATCTCCTTCGACGAGCAGGTCATCTTCAAAATGCGCGAACGTCGTCGGCGCGGCGATAAACGTGTTCGATTCCTGCATCAACGCGATAATGCCGACTCGCATGGAACACCCATAATCGGATAATTCATAATGCCCGCACGAATTCCCTTGCCGATGTGGATTTCAGGATGATACATTCCCCTACAAACGGCAAGGGATTCGCCCCCATGGATATCTACGAATTCTACGGCGACGACTTTAGTTGGTTGCACAAGCGTGCCCAAGAAATTCTGCGCGATCACGATGCCGCTTACGATGTATTGGTCGACGTCTGGCTCAAACTCAAGGACGCCGACTTCAGCGGCGTCGGCCGCCGGAAGCGATACGTTCGGCAAATCGTCAAGAACCGGGCGATCGATGGCTGGCGCAAGCAGCAGCGGGAGCCCCGGCCAATTTCGACCGTCTGGTTAGGCGATTTCGAGGATTCGTCCGACGACGGGAGAGCGGAAGACACAGATGCCCGGGAGCTTGAGATTCGCCGGTTCTACGACGACCTGCTGGCGGAAGCGATTGACTTGCTTTCCGAAGAGCATCGCGTGATTATCGGAATCCTCATTCGTCACGCGGACGACTCGCACGCCATTCTCGATGAACTGTGCAAGGACAGCGGCAAACCCAGCGAGCGAAAAAACCAGAAAGTTCGCCTGCTCTAGGCGAGGAGCCGGCTTTTTACATTGGCGCGCGTGCTTGCGGCTGTGCTCGGCAAAGAAACGGCAGTCAATTCAATTGCAGAGTTGATGTTGGACGGGGACGAGCATTATGACGACATTGTCTGGGGTTTGAATCGCTGTAAGGAGCACGGCCATGTGGCGCCTGAGCGATTGACGAGCGTCGTCCGGGTCGGCCGATCGACGCACCGGGCGTTTTGGAAAAAAGAGGATTGGCGAAACGTGAGTGCGATCCTGCGTCGGGCCACCACGCTTGCCTACCGGCGGAAGTCGCTTCGGAAATTGCATGGCAAGTACGGGACATCCACGGTCCGCACCAATGAGGGCGTGCTCAGGCATCTTGAAAAACTGAAAGTACACTGCACGCTGCCCGAGTTGCGGCGCGTGCTGCGAGATTCGCATCTGCGCCTGCTGCTCTGCATGAAGGACATTCCGCATACGTGTCGAGTGTGGGCTCGGCGATTGTGTGACGAGTCCCATGATTCGGAATCATGAGGCATGTGCGGACTTGTGATTGAGGCATTCGAATGCCGAAGACGCCGGCCCAAATCGATTTCACGGTTGCCATCGAGTCGTACCATCGCGGCGACTGGACGTTGCAGCAGCTGCGCGCATACGCGCGGGGAGCGAAGCTGTCGCCGGCCGCCGCGGACGCGGTCCGCGCCGCGATTGAAGTCGGGGCCGCTCTTCGGCGACGAGCGAAGCGCGAGCAGGTCAACTCAACCAATTCGGCCCCCATCGAAACGATTCCGATTGAGTTGTCGCCTCTGGCCCGTAAGTATCAACGCGACGTGATGGCAGCCGGCGCCACGGCGGCAGCCAAGGGGAAAAAACCTCTCCCGGAACTATACGATCTCTGTGAAGCCGAAGGACGTTGGCCGCGCAAGAAACTCCATGTGCACCGATACCTGACCGATTCCTGGAAGCTCGTGGTTACGCTTTCACCTCACGACAACGTCGTGGCGGTCCGGTGCGGCGATGAATCGATGACGGGCAGCACGGGGATGTATGCGCTCGATGTGGCGGATCGCTCGCCCACGGGTGTGCTTGAGTTGGCGCTGCGGGACATCGCCGTAGAATTCCGCGACAGGTCGGTCGTCACAGTCGTTTTTGCGTGAGTCGCGGTCATCGTGGAAGTCGGTCGTTTTCGTCTCGTCTTACACGCGAACGATGACGAAAAAAACCAGCGGGATCCACAGCACTAGCGACAGGCCGAGCGGCGCCCACAGGACCGATCGAGGCGTTCGGTTCAGCGTGAAGTAGGTCATCGCGGGCCGAACCAGCAACGTGTCGATGCCGCTGAATGCCAGGAGAATGCCGAGGACGCTCAACGGGAGTGCGTTGAGATATAGGTCCAGGGCCATGCCGAGAAAGCCGGGCAGAAGCGGACCGTAGCAGAGGCCGACCATCCAGAGCAGAAGGCGTTCGCCGCCGAATTCGAAGCCGCTCACCACGTTGAAGAGAATCAGAGTCGAGACGAAGACCAGAGCGACGGTCGTGGCGGCTCCGTGATTGGGGTGATGGTAGAAATGCCAGGCGGCCAGACCACGCGAGGCAATGAACAAAAACCAAAAAACCGGCTGCGCTTCGGCTGGTGCGACATCGGCTTCGTGCGGCTTGATTTCGTCCGGCGGAGTTTCTTGCAGTGTTTTGGGCCAGTAGTCGAGGCAGTTCTCCAGAGCGAAATAAACCAGCAGTACAAGGGCAAGGAGCAGCAGGTGTGGCCCAGCAACCATCTCCGGCCAAGTCACATTGGCAACCGTCGGGGGAAAGGCGTCGCGTTCGACCAACGCCGTCATCGCGGCCGGCGCGATGAGCGCCGTGCTGACATAGAGAATGCCCTGGCCAAGGCCGAACCAGTTTTGAAGCCGTGGCGCTATCCACGCGCCGAGGGCTGCGCCGATCCCGACGGCGATGAACCCGACGTTGAGTGCCGCAATGTTAAGCCGATACGAATCAACGTAATCCGGAAAGAAGGCTCGCGGCATGAAGCTGATCGCCGCGGTCACGACGCACGAGTAGCTAAGCCCCAGGACGATTGCGTTCAGATAAAGGGTGTGAAGATTTGCAGCCATGGTCAACCAGGCCAGGCTGAGAATCATGCCGACAAGCCCAAAGAACAGAATTTCTTTGTTGTGGAAGGCGTCCAACATCCAGCCGGCGACGGGCATGGCTGGGAGCCAAACGAGGTAGAAAACGCGTGCGAACCAGTCGGCGTCGCCATCGTTCAGTTTCAACCTCTCCTGCAACGCCTTACGAGCGCCGTCGATGAGGGCGGGAAGGAAGCCGACGAAGAAGCTTGCCGAGAGCACCGCGACCGTAAAAAGGGAGATAGTCATGCAAGTATGAACCGTGGGCTGATGTCCCTATTCTACGCAGTTCGGTCGTGGGCAAAAGTTTTTCTGGGGCATCTTGGTGTTCGGCATGCGCTCGGTATAACAAACCCCTCTGTTTTGGGACGACGGAAAAAACGGGCGGGGCCGCAACGAACCTCATTCCCCACAGGATTGTCTTTCCGTAAGATAAAGGTGGGTTTTTCGATCGGACGCCGGCCCGCTGCCGAGGGAAAGACAACTTGCGGGGATTGTGCGGACTTTCTATACTCACCATTTGCGCGACTTCGCTAGCGTAGCTCAATGGTAGAGCCCCGGTTTTGTAAACCGGTGGTTGTGGGTTCAAGTCCCTCCGCTAGCTTGCGTGAGCCGCTTGTCACGCCGCAAGCGGCTGGATGCGGGCAGGTGGCCGAGCGGCCAATGGCATCAGACTGTAAATCTGACGGACTACGTCCTACGGGGGTTCAAATCCCTCCCTGCCCATTATTGCCGCGTGCGGCGTGGCGAGAGCTTCTGCAACGCCGCCACTGGCATGGTTGCGGGTGTAGCTTAATGGTAAAGCCCCAGCCTTCCAAGCTGGCCACGTGGGTTCGATTCCCATCACCCGCTCTGGAGGTTGTCACTAGCCCCCAGCGCTAGCAAGGGCCGTGCAACCATCCCTTGCTTGCGCTGCGGGCTAGTGCGGCGACTGCTGCTGTAGCTCAGCTGGTAGAGCGCGTCCTTGGTAAGGACGAGGTCATGGGTCCGATTCCCATCAGCAGCTTTACCTTATGGTGTTACTAATTTCTGGTTTCAGCCCAAACGGCTGGAGTTTTTGTTACTCTTCGGAGGCACGATGGCTAAGGAAACTTTTCAACGGACCAAACCCCACGTCAACGTCGGCACGATTGGCCACATTGACCACGGGAAAACCACGCTGACGGCGGCGATCCTCGCTCGTCAGGCGTATAAGAACAAGGTCCAAAAGATCAAGAGTTACGCCGAAATCGCCAAGGGTGGCACGGTACGCGATGAAAACAAGACAGTGACCATTGCCGTCGCCCACGTCGAATATGAAACTCCGAATCGGCACTATGCCCACATCGATTGCCCCGGCCACGCCGACTATATCAAGAACATGATCACCGGCGCCGCGCAAATGGATGGCGCGATCCTCGTCGTCGCTGCCAACGACGGTCCGATGCCGCAGACCAAGGAGCACCTCCTCCTGGCCCGTCAAGTCGGCGTGCCGCGCATCGTTGTCTTCCTCAACAAGATCGACACGGTTGATGACCCCGAGCTCCTTGACCTCGTCGAAATGGAAATGCGCGATCTTCTGACCAAGTACGAATTCCCCGGCGACGAAGTTCCCATCGTTCGCGGTTCCTCGAAGCCCGCCCTCGATACGCAGGGCAAGGACGATGCCGCCGGCAAGTGCATCGACGATCTGATGGCCGCCCTCGACAACTACATCCCCACGCCCAAGCGTGAAGAGGACAAGCCGTTCCTCATGAGCGTTGAAGACGTGTTCTCGATCGAAGGCCGTGGCACGGTCGCCACGGGCCGTATCGAACGTGGCGTCTGCAAGGTCGGCGATGAAGTCGAGATCATCGGCCTCATGAAGGCGCCGAAGAAGACGACCATCACCGGCGTCGAAATGTTCAACAAGACGCTCGAGAAAGGCATCGCGGGCGACAACGTCGGCGTCCTCGTTCGCGGCCTGAAGCGCGAAGAAATCGAACGCGGGCAAGTCATCGCCAAGCCGGGATCGATCACGCCGCATACCAAGTTCGAAGGCAACGTCTACGTGCTGTCGAAGGAAGAAGGCGGCCGGCACACGCCGTTCTTCCCGGGCTACCGTCCCCAGTTCTATTTCCGCACCACCGATGTCACCGGCTCCATCACCGCCCTGATCGGCGCCGACGGCAACAAGGCGGAAATGTGCATGCCCGGCGACAATATCAAAGTCACCGTCGAACTTCTGCCGGACAGCCCCATCGCCATGGACGAAGGGCTCCGCTTCGCGATCCGCGAAGGCGGCCGCACCGTCGGCTCCGGCGTTGTCACCAAGATCACCGCATAACCTTCTTCGTTTAGCGCCCGCGTGGCCCCATGCGGGCGCTAAACGATCTCATCAGAGACCATCATGCGCGAATACGTTTGGCTGGAATGCACCGTTTGCAGTGCCCGCAACTACCGCACCCAAAAAGAAACCCGCGGCGCCGATCGGCTCGAACTGAAAAAGTTCTGCCGCAAGGAACGAAAGCACACGCCGCACAAGGAATCACGTAAGAAATAGGAGTCAGGAGTCAGCAGTCAGAGGCCAGGAGCCGGCGGCGAGATCAGCGGTGTTTCCTGTCCTCTGACCCCTGATCCCTAGCACCTGATGAAGGGGTGTAGCTCAATTGGCAGAGCAGCCGTCTCCAAAGCGGCAGGTTGAGCGTTCGACTCGCTCCGCCCCTGTTCGCTGTGCCCCGAGTGTTATTTTTCTCGACATAAGGACGGAACATGTCGGCCGGTGAAACTCCAAAACCCGAAGAAGCAGCGTCAACTGAACCCGACGTTCAGCAGCAGCTTACGATCAACAGCGCGATGGGCGCCGCGGCGTTGTTGGCCGGCTTGTATTTTGTCTTCGGCGGCCTCCCGACGTTATGGGGTTCCGGATGGGCCGCCTACTGGGCCGATCGCCCGGATATGCTGCGCAACGACATTCTGTCGGGCGCACTTTTGGTTCTCTTGGACCTCGGCGTCATCGGCGGATTGACCTATGCCGCTTACCTTGGGCTCCAGCAAGTCAATCAGCTCGGGGCGCGGGCGGGCATGTTCTTCATGGCTCTCGCCACGGTGTTGACGCTCTGGTTGTGCGCGTGGCTCGGGAACATGATGGAGGACCTTCGGGATAATCCCGCATTCGGCTGGGGCATCCTGGCCTTGGTCGCCATGGTTCTCTTGGGCGGCTTCGGCTACATGTACTTGCAGGTTCCGGGCTGGATGTGGTTTCTTGAAGCCGTCGAAACGCAAGGCTGGTTCCACGCCTACGCCTATAAGGGAAACCAAGGCGTGCGCGTCCGCCGCGGAAGCATCGTCGGGCTTCTGATTATCGGCGGGTTCGGCATCTACGCCATGGTTCAAAACAAATACTTCGGCTCAGGCGGGGGCGATGTCGTGGATCTGCGCTGGATCGTGCCCTTTACGGAAGGCAACCGAGTTACCTATGCTCCGCTTATGTATCATTCCTACATCATGATGCCGCTGGTGTTGTCCGCGCTCTTGGTTTGGGCGGCGTGGCGCTGCGTGAACATCCCGGGCTTTGCCGATTTCCTGATCGCCACGGAAGCTGAAATGAACAAAGTGTCGTGGACGACGCGCGAGCGCGTGGTGCAGGACACGATCGTCGTGCTAGTGACCGTTTTCTTGTTCACGTCGTTCCTGTTCGTCGTCGATGTGATCTGGATCAAAGTGCTGAGCGCTCCTTACATCAAGGTGTTGCTGATCGACCCGAAGAAAGCGGACGCGGAACAGAAGACGACCACCGCGTGGTAATCCCTCTCGTTTACGGATTTGCCTGTCATGACCACGGAACCTGGACTTCCTGAATCAACGCCTCCGAGCGAATCGCCGACCCCCCCCGCCGACGCCTCAGCGGTGGCGACGGCCGAGGCCGCCCCCAATGCAAATTTGCATTGGTACGTCGTCAAGGTTCAGAGCGGGCGCGAGGAGTCGATCAAGGAATCGATCGAGCGACGCGTCAAGATTGAAGGGTTGCAGGAATCGTTCGGCCAAATCGTCATACCGACAGAGAAAGTCAGCGAGATGCGCAAGGGCAAGCGCTACATCCGCGAACGCAAGCTGCTGCCCGGCTATCTCATGGTGCAGGTCGAGTTCAACGAGCACATGCTGTACCTGTTCCGGGAAACATCGGGCGTCGGCGATTTCGTCGGCGCCGGCTTGAACAAAAAGCCGATCCCGATGAGCGAGAACGAGATCAAGAAGTGGATCAAGATTCCCGGCGAAACGCCGAGCACCGTCACCGACACCAAGGTCTCTCCCTATAGCGAAGGCGATCGCGTCAAAGTCAAGGATGGCATGTTCTCCGGCATGGAAGGCGTCGTCAAGCAGATCCTTGAAGCCAAGGGGGCGATCGTCGTCGAGTTGACCATCTTCGGCCGGCCGGTTCCTGTGGAACTGGAATACTGGCAGGTCGATTTTGCTTGACCGAACGATTGACGATTCGCCTTCGAGTTCTACACTATCAAGCCCCAGGTGAACGCAGCAATGCCTGGGATCGGCCACACCGAATCGCTGCGACATCAGACGTTCGAACGGTCACCATGGCAAAACAACTGACAGCCCAAGTAAAGCTACAATGCCCCGGAGGACAGGCGACGCCTGCTCCCCCCGTCGGTCCCGCGCTCGGGCAGCACGGCGTCAACATCGGCCAATTCGTGTCCCAGTTTAACGAGAAGACGAAGGATCAGCGCGGCATGATGATCCCGGTCGTCATCTCGGTTTACAGCGATCGCAGCTTTACGTTTGAGATCAAGAGCCCGCCCGCCGCGGTGTTGATAAAGCAAGCCGCCGGCATTCCGATAGAAAAAAAGAAAGGCTCCGAGCTTCTCCCGGCCGAGGAGAAGGAGAAGAAGTCGGGAAAATACAAGGGCTTCAAGGTCAGCAAGGCGGATGTGAAAGCCATCGCCAAACGTAAGATGGCCGACCTGAATGCCCGCGACGAAGAACATGCCATGCGGATCATCGAGGGAACCGCGCGCAGCATGGGAATCACCGTGGAAGGGTAGTCCAAGACGAAGCCCTTGCCGGCGAGAACAAAGGACGTAAAAAAATATCCTCAGATGGTGGCGAAGAAGAGGACACCGAAGCCTGTCTGACATAGATTAATCAGACGGGTAAGGGTTCTTTTTGTCGTTGCATTTTGTTTATCAACGAGTCTCACCTGATGGCCAAGAAACAAACCGCCGACGCCGATCAAAAAAAGCCGGAGGCTGCAAGCGAGGCCAAGGAAGCGAAGCCCGAGGGCAAGGGCGAGGCGAAGGAAAAGAAAGCCAAGACGCCCAAAGCGAAACCCGCGGCGGAGCAACCGGCCGGCGATCAAGCCGCAGTCGCTACCTCTGCGGAAGCCGCGCCGACGCCGAAGGCCCCCAAGGCCCCCGCCGAACCCGGCAAGAAGAAAAAACGGGCTGGCGTGGCGCCGGCGCGCGGGAAGAAGTTGCGCAATCAGCTGAAGACCACCTATCAGAAAATTGCCAAGGAGGGACCGGTCCCGCTGCCGAAAGCCGTCACGATGCTCAAGCAGGCGAATCAGGCTCGGCTGGCAAATCGCAAAGCCAGTGCGAAGCGCTTCGACGAGACCGTTGAAATTCACATGTCGCTCGGCGTCGACACGACGCAGAGCGAGCAGCTCGTGCGCGGAACGGTTCCGCTGCCCCATGGCGTCGGCAAGACCGTGCGCGTGGTCGTGTTCTGCCAAGGGGATAATGTCGGCAAAGCCAAGGAAGCCGGGGCGGACTTCGCCGGCAGCGACGACCTGATCGAGAAGATTCAAAAGCAAAACTGGCTCGATTTCGATGTCGCCTTGGCCACGCAAGACCTGATGGGCAAAGTCAGCCGGCTCGGCAAGACACTCGGCCCGCGCGGCCTGATGCCGACGCCCAAGGCCGGTACCGTCATTACCGGTGACGTCGCCCAGGCCGTCAAGGACTTCAAGGCAGGCAAGGTCGAATTCCGCACCGACAAGGGAGGCAACGTGCATGCCGGCGTCGGCAAGATGAGCTTTGACGACGAAAAAATTGTCGCCAACGTGACCTCCTTTGTCGAAGCCATCCGCGCCGCCAAGCCGACCGGCATCAAAGGGAACTTCGTGAAATCGGTGACCCTTTCGTCCACCATGGGCCCCGGCATCAAGTTGGCCATCTAGCGACAGAGTAGCTGCTGGCCCGCGCGAACCTTAACGATTTGGATTCCGTCAATGAGTAAAGCCATCAAGCAAATGCAAATGGACTCCCTCAAGGCGACTTTCGCCGGAGTCCGCGATATGGTGTTTTTGAGCATCGTCGGCCTGGACGCCATCGCAGAAAATCAAATTCGCCTCGGGCTGCGCAAGAAGGACATCCGCTTGCACCAGGTGAAGAACAGCCTGGCTCGCCGCGTCTTCAGCGACCTCGGTTTCAACATCAAATCGGTCTGGGAAGGATCGACGACGATTGCTTTTGGCGCTGGCAGCGTCGCTGAGTTGAGCAAGGAGATCGAGGCAATCGCCAAGAAGAACGACAAGACCATTAAGATCAAGACGGCCGTTGCCGAGGGACAGGAAGTCGCATTTGACATTGCCCTTAAGATGCCGACCAAGGCCGAGGCGATCGGCCGTGTGGTGATGTTGGCGCTTTCGCCGGCGCGGCGCGTGGCGGGCCAGATCGTCGGCCCGGCGTCGCAGGTGTGCGGCCAAATCAAGGGGATCAAGGATTCGAAAAAGGACGAGGCGCCCGCGGCGCCGTCCGCATGATTTCGTTTTGCTCTTGCAGTGAGGCGCTGGTCGATCGACGCTACATTGCGAGCGCTAAACGGGGAATAGGCTATTACGCATGCTGCTCTGCTTCAAGCAGCACACTTGATAATAGATACGAACGACAACCGAAACGAAAGGAACCCTGCAATGTCTCGTGAATGGGGAGCCGACATCAAAGACATCGGCGACAAAATTGCCGCTTTGACGGTGGCCAAGGCCGTCGAGCTCGGCGACTATCTTGAAGAAGTCCACAAGATCAAGCCGGCGGCCGGCGGCGGCGCGGTCATGGTTGCGCCGGCGGGCGGCGGCGGTGGCGCTCCGGCTGCTGCGGCTGAGCCGACAGAGTTCAAGGTCATCTTGGAAAGCTTCGACGCCGCCAAGAAGATCAACGTCATCAAGGTCGTCCGCGAGATCACCGGCCTGGGCCTGAAGGAAGCCAAGGACGCCGTAGAGGGCGCTCCGAAGGCCCTGAAGGAAGGCGTCAGCAAGGAAGATGCGGCCAAGATCGCCAAGCAACTGGAAGACGGCGGCGCGAAGGCCTCCGTCAAGCCGATGTAGTTTTCCGTTTGCGTTTAGCGCTCGCGCCGTGCGGGTGCTAAGCGTGAACGGGCCGTATTGTCAAACCGGAACGCCGTTGAGGCTATGGCAGCGGATCGGGTGGCAGACAGCGGAAGTCCCCCTGCATTCCGTTTGCGACAATCACGTTGTCCCTTGGTGACACAGCGTGAAGCGCATCCATCAGTTCCATTGGACCGGAAGCCCCTCGTCGCCGAGGGTCTCTTCCTGCGTCTTTTCTTTCTCACTCTCCGTGAGGCCGATTCCGCCGACCGCCGACCGCGGCGTGCCGGCAGGCGTCACGCGGCATCAGCGACGTTACGAACTCATGTACGATCCACGCTGCATCGCTTCGCGCATCGAAGCGACGGGCGTTCTTTTTTTTCGGGGAGGAGCCTGAACCATGCCCATCCCGGCCAATCGCATTATTAAGCCGACCGAGGAACGCAACTTCGGACGATTCGGCGACGCCGTCGAGGTCCCCAGCCTGACCGAAGTGCAAACCAAATCGTATGATCGCTTTCTTCAGCTCGATGTCGATCCCGAAAAACGGGACAACCACGGCCTCGAGGGGGTGTTGCGCGAGATCTTCCCCATCGAGAGCTACGACAAGACGCTTAGCCTCGACTACATCAAGTACGAGCTGGGCAAGCCGCGCTACGGCCCCGACGAATGCCGGCAGCTTCGCTTGACCTATGGCCGGCCTTTCAAGGTTTGGCTTCGGCTCAACAAGGAACAGCCGGTCGAGGAGGAAGTCTACCTCGGCGACATGCCGATCATGATCGGCGGCGGCGAGTTCATCATCAATGGCGCCGAACGCGTCGTCGTCAGCCAGCTCCATCGCTCGCCTGGCGTCGATTATGTCATCGAGTCGGAAGGCGCGGACAAGAAGCTCCATAGCTGCCGAATTATCCCCGAACGCGGCAGCTGGATCGAAGTCAACGTCACCAAGAAGGACGCGCTCGGCGTCCGCATCGACCAGTCGGGCAAGTTCTCGGCCATGACGCTCTTGCGCGCCATGGACCCGGAGTACTCCAGCGACGAAGCGATCATCAAGGCGTTCCTGGAAACCAAAGACGTCAAAGTCACCGACGCCAATCGCTCCACGCTCGAAGGCAACATCGCCGTCGGCGACGTCATCGATCCCGAGACCGGCGAAGTCTACGTCGATTCCGGCGAGGTCATCACCAAGGAGCATCTCGATCGCGTTTACGCTTCCAGCGTGAAGTCGGTTTCGATTCTCGCCTCCAAGGACGCGCAAGGCAAGAACGTCGATCCCTTGATCATCAATTCGCTCAAAGACGATCCGACGAATACGCACGAGGAAGCCCTGCTGCGCATCTACCAACGTCTGCGCCCGGGCAACCCGCCGCAACTCGAAAAGGCCAAAGAGCTATTCAAGGAGAAGTTCCAGGATCCGAATCGCTATCGGCTCGGCAAAGTCGGCCGGTTCCGCATCAATCGCAAGTTCAATCAGGACATTCCCGAATCCGAAATGACGCTGCGGGCGATCGACTTTTTGAACGCGGTGCGCTATATTCTGCAGCTTCGCAACGGGACGGGCACGGTGGACGACATCGACCACCTTGGCAATCGCCGCCTGCGCACGATCGATGAATTGGCGGCCGACGAATTGCGCAAGGGTTTCTTGAAACTGCGCCGCACCGTGCAGGAACGCATGTCGATCCGCGATCAGCAGGACATGACGCCGCGCTCGCTCATCAATCCCAAGAGCATCTCGGCGGCGATCGAGTACTTCTTCGGTCGCGGCGAGTTGTCGCAGGTCGTCGACCAAACGAACCCGCTGGCACAGCTCACGCACGAACGCCGGCTGTCGGCCCTCGGGCCCGGCGGCTTGAACCGCAAACGCGCCGGCTTCGAAGTGCGCGATGTGCACATCTCGCACTATGGCCGCATCTGCCCCATCGAGACGCCGGAAGGCACGAACATCGGATTGATCTCGAGCCTCAGCATCTACGCCGGCGTCGACGAGTACGGGTTCTTGATCACGCCGTACCGCAAGATCCACAAGGGAAAGCTGGCGCCGGAGGTGCTCTGGCTGCGTGCCGATGAAGAATCGCAAGCACACCTTGCCCCCGCCGACACGCCGGTAGAAAAAGAACGGATCGCCCACGAGCGCGTGACGGCGCGCTTCGGCGGCGATTTCACAATGACGCCCTCGGATCAAGTGCAGTACATCGATATTTCACCGAAGCAAATGGTCGGCGTGTCAGCCGGTCTCATTCCGTTCCTCGAACACGATGACGCCAACCGCGCGCTCATGGGTTCGAACATGCAGCGCCAGGCCGTTCCGCTCTTGATCACCGAGCCGGCGCTGGTGTCCACGGGCCTGGAAAAAGAGGTCGCAAAGCACTCCGGCATGGTCGTCAAAGCACTGCACGAAGGCTTTGTCACGTTTGTCGATGCCGAGCGCATTGTGATCGGCCCGGAGAAACTGCCGGAACTGCCACCGAGCGAAGCCGGCGAAGAAGCCGACAAGAAGTCGATCCTCGACCAAGCCCGCGCGCAACTGGGCTCGCGTGAATATCAGCTGCGCAAATTCGTCGGTCTCAACGAACGCACCTGCTTGAATCAGAAGCCGTTGATCAAGATGGGGCAGAAGGTCAAGAAAGGCCAAATCCTCACGGACAGCGCCGCCACCCATCAGGGCGAACTGGCGCTGGGGCGCAACGTCCTTGTCGCGTTCATGTCGTGGGACGGCTACAACTTCGAAGACGCTATCATCATCAGCGAACGGCTCGTCAAGAACGACACCTATACGTCGATCCACATCGAAGAGTTCGACATCGAAATTCGCGAAACGAAGCTCGGTCGCGAAGAGTTTACACGCGACATTCCCAACGTGTCGCCGAAAGCGCTCAACAATCTCGATGAGACGGGCATCATTCGCGTCGGCACCTTCGTCCAGCCCGGCGATATCCTGGTCGGCAAGATTTCGCCTAAGTCCAAGAGCGAACTGACGCCCGAAGAGAAGTTGCTGCACGCGATCTTCGGGCGGGCCGGCGAAGACGTGAAGAACGACAGCCTTGAAGTGCCGTCGGGCATCGAAGGCGTTGTCATCGCGGCCGAAAAGTTCAGCCGCCGTGCTGCCATGTCGGAGGACGAGAAGAAGGCATTCGACCGGGATTACAAGAAGACCGAAGACGCCAGCAACAAGGCGATCGGCGATCAATACCGTTTCCTGATCGCGGAGCTCGGCGATGTGCTCGACAAAAAGGACCTCAAACAATTCGGCGGCGAACGCGAAGACAAGAGCATCGCGGAATTGGCGGCCAGCATCAACTTGGACAATCTCGACATTCGCTCCCCGGAGAAAGCGAAGCAGGCCAAAGCAATCTTTCAGAAGCACCATGAGCGCATTCAGTTTCTTCTGGACGAGAAGGAACGCAAGCTCAATAACCTCAAGCGCGGCGACGAATTGCCCAGCGGCGTGCAGCAGATGGTCAAGGTCTATGTCGCCACCAAGCGCGTCATCTCCGTCGGCGACAAGATGGCCGGACGACACGGCAACAAGGGGGTCATCTCCAAGGTGCTGCCGGAAGAGGACATGCCGTTCCTGGAGGACGGCACGCCGGTCGATATCTTGCTCAACCCGCTAGGCGTGCCAAGCCGTATGAACGTCGGCCAGATTCTCGAAACACATCTGGGCTACGCGGCGGCGAAGCTCGGCTTCAAGGCGATTACCCCGGTCTTCGACGGCGCTACCGAAGAGGAAATCCGCGGCGCTCTTACCGAAGCCAAAATCCCCGTGAGCGGCAAGTCGTACCTTTTCGACGGACGCACGGGCGAACGCTTTGAGCAACCAGTCACGGTCGGCTACATCTACATGCTCAAGCTGCACCATCTGGTCGACGACAAGGTCCACGCCCGCGCGACGGGGCCGTACTCGCTCATCACCCAGCAACCCTTGGGCGGCAAGGCGCGCTTCGGCGGCCAACGCTTCGGCGAAATGGAAGTCTGGGCCCTCGAAGCTTACGGCGCCGCGTACATCCTGCAAGAGCTGCTTACCGTCAAAAGCGACGACGTGGAGGGTCGCACCAAGATTTACGAGTCGATGGTCAAGGGCGAGAACACGCTGGAAGCCGGTACGCCGGCGAGCTTTGATGTGCTCACGAACGAAATTCGTGGATTGGCCCTTAACATGCAACTGGAAAAGAAGCGGCTGTGATGCTCAGGCGAGGGCGCGATGATATCCGGTCCGATGATGCTTGATCATCGCGCGGCGTTGCGCATCAGCAGCAACGTGACGAGGAACTTCCGCCAATTGCAAGGGCGCACCAATGTGGACATTCAACCTCGCGAGGTCATCAAGATTCTCAACAAGGCGCGAATTAGGTTCACGCTTGTAGGCGCGCATGGCATCGCGGGCGGGCTTGTCGATCCCAGAGCCAGCCAGGATGTTGGGGTAATTATCCATGCCAGCACCAGACGGCGGTCCAGGCGATCCGCAGAGCGTTTCCTGGCCTGCGCGTGTTGGATACTGAGGTCGTGACGCGGTTCATCGATCCGGCCACCGACCGTCCGGTGATCGATTTGATGAAGCCGGATTCCGACCTGCACCAGAATGTTGCCGACTATGCCGTCCAGGTCGGCAAGACGCACCGAGTGCCGAGTTTGGAAATGGCGTTGGCGCTCAAGTTCGCCGCAGTGGATTCGCCGCACCGCAACGAGATCAAAAAGCACCAGGATGCGGTGAATTTTGAAAGCATGGTCGCGGCGCACGGTGACGAAATTGCCGACGACGTGCTGTTTAGCCTCGGTGAAATGGTCAAGAACGGAGGCGGCAGAGAATTCATCAGGCTGGTTCAAGAAGCAAAGGACGCTTCCGTGCCGCAGGATGGCGACGACGAACAATGACGTTGGAATAATTCGACGATGAACTCGTTCCACGAGTTTCGCCCCTAGGGAGGTGTTTCATGAGTGCCGGTGAAGCCAATTATGATCGCATCAATGACTACGGCTCGGTCCGCATCAGCCTTGCGAGCCCGCATGACATTCGCTCCTGGTCGTTCGGCGAGGTCAAGAAGCCGGAGACCATCAATTATCGCACCTACCGCCCCGAAAAGGACGGTCTGTTCTGCGAACGCATCTTCGGCCCCGAAAAGGACTGGGAGTGCTCGTGCGGCAAATACCGCGGCATGAAGTACAAGGGCATGATCTGCGACCGCTGTGGCGTCAAGGTCACCCATAGCCGCGTGCGCCGCAAGCGCATGGGGCATATCGAATTGGCCGCTCCGGTCGTGCACATCTGGTTCTTCAAGGCGATGCCGAGTCGGCTGGGCACACTTCTCGAAATGAAAACCAATGCCCTCGAGAAGATCATCTATTTCCAGGACTACGTCATCACCGACGCCGGCGAGTGCCTCGATCAACTCGTACCCAACACGACGAAGAAAATCCGTGAACGCGAACTACTCACCGAGGACGAATATCGCAAAGCGCGCGAAGCGTTCGGCGAAGGTTTCAAGGCCGGCATGGGCGCCGAAGCCGTCAAGGCACTCTTGGAAAAGCTCAATCTCGTCGATCTCTCCAAGCAGTTACGCGACGAACTGGCGACGCTGGGGCTGAAAGAAAAGCCATCCCGGCAAAAGCAGCGCGACCTGGTCAAACGCCTCAAGGTCGTCGAGAGCTTGCGCGACAGCGGCATGGGGGGGCCTCCGAACAAGCCCGAGTGGATGGTCCTCGAATGCATCCCGGTCATTCCGCCCGATCTGCGCCCGCTCGTGCTGCTCGATTCGGGCAACTTCGCGACCAGCGACTTGAACGACCTCTATCGCCGCATCATCAACCGCAATAACCGCCTCAAGAAACTGGTCGACCTCAACGCGCCCGAGGTGATCATCCGCAACGAGAAGCGAATGCTGCAGCAATCGGTCGATGCCCTCTTCGACAACAATCGCTGCAAGCGCCCCGTGCTCGGCTCGTCCAACCGCCCGCTCAAGTCGCTCACCGACATGATCAAGGGCAAGCAGGGCCGCTTCCGCGAGAACCTGCTCGGCAAACGCGTCGACTACTCCGCGCGTTCGGTGATCGTCGTCGGCCCGGAGCTCAAACTGCACCAGTGCGGTCTGCCCAAGAAAATCGCACTTGAGTTGTTCCAGCCGTTCATTATCCGCCGGCTCAAAGAGCTCGGACACGCCGACACGATCAAGTCGGCCAAGAAGTTGCTCGAGCGCAAGGCCGACGAAGTGTGGGATATTCTCGAAGAGGTCATCAAGAACCACCCGGTGCTATTGAATCGCGCGCCGACCTTGCACCGCATGGGCATCCAGGCGTTCGAGCCGGTGCTGATCGAAGGCAACGCGATTCGCATTCACCCGCTCGTTTGCAAGGGATTCAACGCCGACTTCGACGGCGATCAGATGGCGGTGCACCTGCCGTTGTCGATCGAAGCCCAGGTTGAAGCCACCGTGCTGATGATGTCGACGAACAACATCTTCAGCCCGTCGAACGGCCATCCGATCATCACGCCGAGCCAGGACATCGTCATGGGCTGTTACTACCTGACGGCCGACCCGCTCTCAACGTTTATCTCGCCCGGCGGCGTCATAGACGAGCGGATCAAGGACTATCGCAAGAACTTGCCGGCGAACCTCCGTGGGGAAGGGATGAAGTTTGCCAACCCCGGCGAAGTGTTCCTGGCGTTTGCTCTCAAGAAGGTCGGTATCCACGCCCGCATCCGCGTGCGCTTGCCGATCGAGAAGAAAGTTATCAGTGAAATATCGGTGGAAAAGGACAAGACGCGCGTCGAGGAAATTACGCGTGATCCGAAGAATTTGCTGGTGCCGACCACCGTGGGCCGCGTGATCTTCAACGACATCCTCAACCCCCTGATGCCGTTCTACGACCTGGCGCTATCAGGCAAGCACCTGAGCCGCATCATCGCCGACTGCTACCAACAGCTCGGCCGGCGCGAGACAATCGAACTCTTGGATCGCATGAAGGAGACAGGCTTCCGCGAGTCGACGCGCAGCGGCCTGTCGTTCTCGACCGATGATCTCAAGACGCCGATCAGCAAGGAGCACTTCATCAAGGAGACGGAAAAGGAAGTCGACAAGGTGCAGAGGCAATACTCGCGTGGCTTTATCACGGGGCCGGAGCGCTACAACAAGATCATCGACCTGTGGACTGACGCACGCGATAACATCACGCGGCAGATGATGCAGGAACTCAAGCACGACGTTCGCGAAGGGACGCCGTACTTGAATCCGATCTTCCTGATGGCCCACTCCGGCGCCCGTGGCGGCGTCGAACAGATTCGGCAGCTCGCCGGCATGCGCGGACTCATGGCCAAGCCGTCCGGGCAGATTATCGAGACGCCGATCAAGGCCAACTTCCGCGAAGGCCTGAGCGTGCTTGAGTATTTTTCGTCCACGCACGGCGCCCGTAAGGGTTTGGCCGACACCGCGCTGAAGACGGCTGACTCCGGTTACTTGACGCGCAAGCTCGCCGACGTGGCCCAGAACGTCGTCATCACTTGCCACGATTGCGGCTCGACGCAGGGCATCACCAAACGCGCCATCTACAAGGGCGAGGAAATCGAGCGGTCCTTGAGTGAGACGATCCGTGGCCGAGTCAGCCGGCACGCCATCACGGCGCGCCTGGACGATCAAGAAACCGTCATCGTCGACGAAAATGAGATGATCGCATGGGACAAGGCTCGCCTCATCGAGAAGCTCGGCATCGACAACGTGGTCGTCCGTAGCCCAATGACCTGCGAAACCTCGCTCGGTGTGTGCCGACTCTGCTACGGCATGGACCTGGCGACCGGCTCGCTCGTCGAGGAAGGCATGGCCGTCGGCATCATCGCCGCCCAATCGATCGGCGAACCCGGCACGCAACTCACCATGCGCACCTTCCACATCGGCGGCGTCTCCAGCCGAAAGGTCGAAGAAAAGGAGCACAAGGCCAAACGCGGCGGCACGGTCAAGTTGATCCGCATCACCGCTGTCAAGAACGACAAGAACGAAGTCATCGCCTTGACCCGCAACGGTCAAATCCAAATCCACGGGCAAAAAGGCATCCTCGAAGAGTTCTCGGTCCCCAACGGTTCGCTCCTGTTCGTCGAGGCCGATCAGGAAGTCAAGCCGGGAACCAAGCTGTGCGAATGGGACCCCCACCGCACGCCGATTCTCGCGGAACGTGGCGGCAAAATCCGGTTCGAGGAGATCGAAGAAGGCGAAACGCTTCGTAAAGAGCGCGACGCGTCCGGCGCCGAGCGCTGGGTCATCATGGAGCACAAAGGCGACTTGCACCCGCAGGTCGTCATCGAAGACGAACGCGGGCAGAGCCTCGAAGTGCACTACATCCCGGAAAAGGCCCACCTCGAAGTGCGCCATGGCCAGCAGGTGACCGCAGGCAGCGTGCTCGCCAAGACGCCTCGTGAAGTCGCCGGCACGCAGGACATCACCGGCGGTTTGCCTCGCGTCACCGAGATCTTTGAGGCCCGCCGTCCGCGCGACCCCGCTGTCATGGCCGAAATCTCCGGCCGCGTGCGCTTGGGCGATACCAAAAAGGGCAAGCGGTCTATCATCGTCGAGGCCGTGGACGACAACGGCAAGCCGACCGATTACGAAGTCGAGCACCTGGTGCCGCGCGGCAAACCGATGCGCGTGCATACGAACGACTACGTCAAGGCTGGTGACCCGCTCGTCGATGGCCCCCTCGTGCCGCACGATATCTTGCGCATCAGCGGCCTCGAAGCGGTGCAGAACTACCTGGTGCGCGAAGTGCAGAGCGTCTATCGCAGCCAGCGCGTCGACATCGACGACAAGCACATCGAGATCACCATCTCGCAGATGTTGCGCAAGGTCAAGGTCGAGACGATGGGGGACACCGGACTATTGCCCGGTTCGGTCATCGATCGCTTTGCCTTCCGCGAGGTAAACAATCGCTTGAAGGATTGCGTGAAGGTGAAGAATCCGGGCGATTCGAAGTTCGAGGCGGGCAAGCTGGTGGGTAAGGAAGCGTTCGAGGAGGTCCGGGCCGCTCTGGAGTCGGACGACAAGGAAGCGCCGACGTTCGAGAATCCGGTTCCCGCGACGTGCAGCACGCAGCTTCTGGGCATCACCAAAGCGGCGGTGCAGTCGGATAGCTTCATCTCGGCCGCCAGCTTCCAGGAAACGACGAAGGTGCTCACCGAAGCGGCCTTGTCGGGCAAGGTCGATTACCTCGTGGGCTTGAAAGAAAACGTGATCCTGGGCCATTTGATTCCGGCCGGCACCGGATTCCAGCTGCACCAAGAAGCGGAAGTCCGCATCAATCCGATCGCGTTGGAAAGCCTCGCCGCCGCCCACGCGGCCGAGCCGGTTCCGGCGGCGTCGCAGGCTTCGAAGGATTAGGCCGGATTATTTACCACGGATCACACGGCGCGGCCAGGCGGCAACCACACATGGATGCAAGCGCCCCTTTGGACTGCGGTGGCTCGACACAGCTTTCTTACTTTTTTTCACCGAAGCCTCGGATCCGAGATCGATGCAAAGAAAGTAACAAAGCGGTGTCCAGCCACCGCAGTCCAGATAATCTTCGCAGCGTGCAAACATTTTGATTGTTGGTTGCACGAGATACACGAAAGAGCAGAGAGGGGCAAAATGACAGTGTGTCGCGCGGCGTTGAGAGTATGAACGATGTCGCAACACCTTTCTGCACAATGATTTTTGTGTGTTTCGTGGTGAATAATCCGGGCTAAATCTCTGCAAACCTCGCCGTGAAATGCCGCAGCGCCGGCGGCGCTTCGATAATTCGCAAACCGCGCAATCGCTCACGCTCTTTGAATAGCTCGACGATCGCTTCAATCACGTAATCGATGTGGCTCTGTGTGTAGACGCGGCGCGGCACGGCGAGGCGGACCAGTTCCATCGCTGGATGGGCCGACTCGCCGGTATCGGGGTCGACGGCACCGAACATGACGCTGCCGATCTCTACGGCGCGAATGCCCGCGTGCCGATAGAGCCCGCAAACCAGCGCTTGCCCGGGAAATTGCTCGATGGGAATGTGGGGACAAAACGCCGCCGCGTCGATGTAGATCGCGTGCCCGCCGGGCGGTTCGACGATCTGCACGCCCGCTGCCAACAGATGCTCGCCCAGATACGAAATGCTGCGTATGCGATACTCCAGGTAGTGCTCGTCGAGCACCTCGACGAAGCCCTGCGCCATCGCTTCGAGATCGCGCCCCGCCAGGCCGCCGTAGGTGACGAAGCCCTCCGTCAGGATGAGCAAATTGTTGGCGCGCTGGGCCAGAGCGTCGTCGCGCATCAGGAGCACGCCGCCGATGTTGACCAGGCCGTCCTTCTTGGCGCTGATGGTGGCGCCATCGGCCAAGTCGAACATCTCGCGGGCGATATCGCGAGCGCTGCGGTGCGATTGTCCTTGCTCACGCTGTTTGATTAAGAACGCATTCTCGGCAAAGCGGCAAGCGTCGAGGAAGAACGGGATACGGTGGCGCCGACATACATCCCGGACGGCGCGCAGATTCTCCAGGCTTGCCGGCTGACCACCTCCGGAGTTGTTCGTTACGGTCATCATGCACACCGGGATGCGTTCAGCGCCGACTTCGCCGATCAACCTCTCCAATTTCGCCAGGTCCATATTGCCCTTGAACGGATGGCGGCTGCGGGCGTGCTTCCCCTCGTCGATGACCAGGTCGACGGCCTTGGCGCCGGAATGCTCGATGTTGGCGCGCGTCGTGTCGAAGTGATTGTTGCTCGGAATCACCTTGCCGGGGCCGCCGACTAGTTCAAACAGAATACGCTCGCTGGCCCGGCCCTGATGCGTGGGCAAGATATGCGCCATGCCGGTAAGCTCGCGCAACACGTTTTCGAAGCGAAACCAGCTACGCGCGCCGGCGTAGGACTCGTCGCCGCGGATCATGCCGGCCCATTGCTCCGCCGACATCGCCGACGTCCCGCTGTCGGTCAGCAGGTCGATGATGACTTCTTCCGCGGGGATCTGAAAGACGTTGAAATGCGCTCTGCGCAGAATCGCTTCACGCTCTTCCCGCGTTGTGAGTTTGATCGGTTCGATCATCTTGATCTTGAACGGCTCGATGATCGTTTTCATGTCGCGATCTCCCAAATGCAACCACGGAGAACACCAGGAACACAAAAAGAGCAGAGTTCTCGTGTCTTTTGCGTGCTTCGTGGACGTGCCTTACTTCGCTTTTGTCGTGAATTGCCACGTTTGACGCCACTCCATCCCATTAGCGATGGCCGAGACCGTGACAGAATACGTGTGGCCTGGCCGCAGAGCCGAGAGCGGATGCACGCCGACGATGCTGCGCTTAAGGCTTGCATTGAGCGGACGTTCAGGACTTGACACGAAGATGGGTACATCGTTCTGGTCTGCATCGCTTAGGAACGCTTGGACTTTGTCCAGGCTGCTCTGCCGCGGGAAGATCACGGTCACGGGGTAGCCCGGGCTTCCTTTGGCCTCGGCAATCGTGTCGAAACCGATCGTCGGCACGTCGCCCTGATTGGGCGCCGGGAAGACCACGACGCGCGAATCGCCGCGCCCGCTGTTGAGATCGAGCACGCAGCGCCAGCCTCGGCCGATGTCGTGGTAGCAGCCGAAGCCAACGCGCTGGAGATCGGGATCGAGTAGAGAGACGCGGCGGGTGAAGGTCGCCATCAGGTCGTCGATTTGGGCAGTCGGAATCGGCGCGTTGCTGAAGACGTCAGGATTTGACAGCGCTGCCCGCAACCCCTCGCGTGTGAATCCGGGAAGGTTGTCGTCCTCATTATTCACGGGCGCCTTGCGATTGAAGAGGATGTCGGCGTTTTTGCCCAGATACTCCGCATGCAGTTGGCAGCCACGGGCCTGGCGGTCCTCGAGCGCGACGGGGCTCAGGCCGGCGAGCGTGCGGTAGTGATTGATGCGGTCGACGACCATCTGAGTGGCGGCGCTTGCGCTCGGACCGCCTTCGCCGGTTGTGAACGACCATTGTTGCTGCCAGGTCTTGCCTGCACGCTCGGCCTGAAAATGGACGTGGAATCTCGCATTTATCTTCAGCGGCGCCTTCGGAATGAGGCACAGCACCGGGCCTTGCGGGAACTTCGGATTGGCGAGTTTCTCCGGCGACGAAAACCAGCACGGGACCTCAGCCCCCTGATCGTTCGTCAATCGCCCCGTCGCGTTTTTCGGCATCGGTCCCAGTGAGAAGAACGCAGTAATCGGGAAGCCCGCTCGGCCCGTTTTGTCCTCGGGAATCGGGTTCGGCTCCTCGCCGCCGTTGGGGAAATTGAGCGGCACGTCGGTTTGATTCGGAACGGGATACAGCACCGGCTCGGCGCGCGACGATTTCCCTCGGCCCGATGCCACATTGAGCACCGTAACCCAGCCTTGCCTCCTCCCGCGGGCGCATCCGAAGCCAACGGTCGTCAAGCCCGGCTCCATTATTGGCGTGCGGTGATACAACGTCGCCATCCAGCCGTCGAGCCCATCGAGCGGCTCGTTGTCGCCAATGGCGATGTCCGACGCCTTGCCGGCAGTACGGCCTTCCTCGCTAAATCCGGGCAGCGACTGGTCTTCGTCGTGCGCCTTGAGGCCTTCGAGTGCGGGATGTCCTTCGTTGATCACCAGGTAACGAGCATGGGCCAGGCAACCACGGCTCAACTTCTCATCAAGCGTCACCGGCTTCAAGCCTGCCTGAGCACGATAGGCATTGAGCTTGGCGACGGCCTTTTTTGCCCAGATGCCTTTGCTGTCGCCATCGTCTTCAGTCGTGAAGGTCCACGACAATTCCCACGGCTTGCCTTCGAGTTGAGCCGAGGCCTTAACGTCGTACGCGGCATCGCTTTTCAATAGGCCTTTCGGCACGAAGGCAGCGGCGTTGTAGAGGCCGCCGGCCCGAACGGGTTTCTCCGGCGTCCAAATCCAACCGTCGAGCAGGCTGCCTTTGAGTCGCACCTCGATTCTTGCATGGGTCACGGATTTGGACGGCGGAAACGCGATCGTGATTGGATAGCCCGCAACCGCCTTGGCGTCGGGAACCTCCGGACCGCTGGTGAACGACAATGGCACATCCGTCTGATCTGGCGCCGGGTAGACAACAATCGGCTCCCCCTTGCCGCGAATCGGATCGACGACGCAAATGCTCTGCCCCTTGGCAGTCTTTGCGTAGCCGATGCCGATGCTGCGCATGTCCGAGGCCAACAGCGAGCCGCGACTGTACACACGGCCCATCCATTTTTCCAGTCCATCGAGCGGATCGAGAAAACCGATCATGGCGTTCTGTCCGGCTCGTTGGCCCTCGATGCTATAACCGGCTTTCTTCGGGTCTTCTTCGCGCACGTTGGCGTCGTTGGCGTTCGGCTCACCGAGATGTTGTGCGAGGTACTTCGCGTGCGCCTCGCAGCCGCGGCTCAAGTCTACGTCGAAAGTGACCGAGCCGATCCCCGCCTGCTTTCGCTGCCGATTTAGCCGATCGACAAACTCAGTCGTCCAGTCCGGAGTCGGTGCTTCCTTCGGCTTCGGCTTGACCTCGACGGGGGATTTTTTCTCGTCGACTTTGTCAACCTTTGCGATTTTTTTCGGTGGATCGGCCGCCGGCTTGAGCGGGTCCGATTTCTTGGCATCAGCGAGCGGTGTTTTCTTCTCCGGCGTCGGCTCGTTCGGCGGCGGGCGCGTGAATAGAACGTAGCCAGCGATACCTAGTGCGGTCATCAGGAGCACGCAGGCGGCTGCCAAACTCACCGTCAGCCAGGGGAATGATACGTCGGACCGAGGCGTCGTCGGCGCGGGTGCGTCATCGAACAACCCGGGTACGCCGTCGGCGCGTTCCCACTTTTTCGATCCTTCGCGCAACACCATGTCCTCGCCGCGCACGTCGCCTCGCTTTGCCAGTGCACGAAGCTGTGGCCAGGAGTAAGGCCCGTACTTCTTTTTGGCCCGCCCGAAGTACCATCGGGACGCCGCCGTCGTCGGAAGACTCGCCGCCTGCTTGCAGTGTGGACAAACGACGCCTGCCTCCGTATTTGCGGCGGCGCTGAACGGTTTTTGACAGTGAGGACAACTGTATGCGGGCATATCTGATTCTGCCTACTTCGTTTAGCGTCCGCGCGGCGCCGTGCAAACGCTAAACGAAGACCGGTATTACCCACGTCTTCCATTCTGCCATAACGCCGTCAAATTGGCGACGGCAAAAAATCGGAGCCGCATATACTGACTCAACGATAGGATATGAACCCCTCCGAGACCGGAAGAATCAAATGCGCATCTGCAAACTGCAAACACCGGATAGCACGACCGCTGCAGGTTGGATCGACGGCAATCTCGTACGGCTCCTGCGGCCGACCAGCCTCGTCGAACTCCTTCATGCTCCGAATCCCGCACAAGCGATCCAAGCATCGGTCGACGGGAGCCGAACCACGATCCCGCTCGATCAGGCCAAGCTGGTCGCTCCGGTCGACTTGCAGGAGATTTGGGCGGCGGGCGTCACGTACAAGCGCAGCCAGGAAGCGCGCGAGCGCGAATCCGCCGGCGCCGCCCGCTTCTACGATCTCGTCTACTCCGCGCCCCGTCCGGAGCTCTTCTTCAAGGCGCCGGCCTATCGCGTCCGCGGTCCGGGCGAGCGTGTTCACATTCGCCGCGACAGCAAGTGGAACGTCCCCGAACCCGAACTTGCCCTCGTCATTTCTCCGCAGCTCAGGCTCGTCGGATTCTCCATCGGCAACGACATGAGCTCGCGCGATATCGAAGGAGAGAACCCCCTTTACTTGCCGCAAGCGAAATTCTACGATCACGCGTGCGCCGTCGGCCCCTGCATCACGCTCGCCGACGCAATGCCGAAGCCGGACGATACCGTGATTCGTCTTACCATTGAGCGAGCCGGCGCAAAAGCGTTCGATGGAAGCACCAAGGTCTCGTCCATGAAACGTTCATTCCAGGAGTTGATCGATTGGCTCGGCAAGGAAACGAGCTTTCCCAACGGGGCCATACTCCTCACCGGCACCGGCATCGTCCCGCCCGACGATTTCACCCTGGCCCCGGGCGATGTCGTGCACATCGAAATCACCGGGATCGGGCGATTGACGAACACCATCGCCACACGCAGTGCGTAGAAAACCGCGTGCATATCTGTGGCATCATGGCGTCCGCTCGGCGGTTTCGCGCTCTCGCCCCCCCATAACGGAGTAACCAATGCGAATCATTATGCCCTTGTTCATGCTCGTTCCGCTGGTGGCGCCTACGGCCATTCACGCTCAAAAACCGGCGGAATTGAGCGACGCCTTCTTCGGCAGTGACAAGGTACTTCACCTCGAAATCACGCTCGGCCCCAAGGAACTCGACGCCCTTCGCCGCGATCCGCGCAAGTATGTCCAGGCCACGCTCAAGGACGGCGACAAGGTCTACACCAAGATCGGCATCCACGTCAAAGGCGCCGCCGGCAGCTTTCGCGGCATCGATGACAAGCCCGGTCTCACGCTCAACATGAACAAATACAAGGAGGACAAGCTCTTCTACGGCATGGACAAATGGCACCTCGCCAATTCCCTGCAGGATCCGAGCTATTTGTCCGAACTGATCTGCGGTGACTTGTTCCGTGCCGCCAGCGTCCCCGCCTCACGCGTCGCGCATGCCGTCGTCACCATCAATGGCCGGCGTCGCGGGCTTTATTACGTCAAGGAAGGATTTGATAGGCACTTTCTCAAACGGCATTTCAATCGGACCGACGGCAACCTCTACGACGGTGGATTCCTGCGCGAAGTCGATCAGCCGCTGCAGATACTGCGCAGCAAGAACGACGTCAAGGACCGTGCCGATCTGAAAGCGCTCATCGCCGCCGCCCGCGAACCCGATGCGAAGAAACGATTCGAGAAGTTGGAAAAAGTCCTCGACATGGACAAGTTCATCACCGACCTGGTGTTGGAGTCGGTCACCTGGGACTGGGACGGCTACCCGATGAACCGCAACAACTATCGCATCTACCATAACCCAAAGACCGACAAGCTCGTCTTCATCCCCTCCGGCATGGATCAAATGTTCGGCAACCCCGGCGGCCCACTCCTGCCCGGATACCAGGGTTTCGTCGCCAACGCCGTCATCAACACGCCGGAAGGAAGGAAGCAATACTTCAAGCGGATGCGCGAGATTCACGCCAATGTCTTTAAGCCGGAGGTCCTCGTGAAACGCCTCGACGAAGTGCAAAAGCGCGTTCAGCCCGCCCTAATGGAGATCGACAAGGGCGCCGGCCGCGACTATCCGAATCAGGTCAATCGCCTGCGCGAAGCGATCCGGCAGTGTGCCCGCAGCATCGAGCAACAGCTCAAAACGGTAAAGACATAGGCGTCAGAGCCTGAAGCGTAAGCCTTCGCTTACGCCTCAGGCGCCCTTCTTGGGGACAAGCGGCCAGCTTGTCCCCGTGCCCGGCGCAGTATTAGTTACAGGCGGACATCAAGGGACAAGCTGGCTGCTTGTCCCTACGAGGCGCTGACTAAGACTTGGATTTGACAGTCAGTTCGGGAAACTGTTGTTTCTTGAAAGCCGCACGCAGGGCTTCTTCGTTCCAGCCGGATTTATCCTTGAACTTGAAGCGCACTTCACGCGCCGAGACATTCGTCTTGATCGAGCCATGATCTACCCACGGTAGAGTTTCGAGAGCGGCACGCGCTCTCGGCGGTCAGCCGCCCGGTCAGGACATGCCTGGCACGTTGAGCACGACTTCGTCCGCGCTCGGCGGCGAGGTGTCCTGCCGGCAGCCTGTGGAAAGTGCAACCAGAAGCAAAAGCAAGAACATCGACGCAAGAATCGTTCGCATGGGATCTCCTCTCCTTTTATCAACGCCGCGCGGTGAAGGCCGCATGTTCAGGCGAATGCACGCCGTCTTGAACAACCGCGAGCACGCGCAACATGTCGCCTGCAATGAGTGCCGCTGAGTCGAGCCACAATCCGGGAAAAACTTCGCTCTTGAGGATGCCGGCCGCATCGGCCTTGAGCGATTCAAACTGGCCGGCCCGAGAGGCGAACCAGTCTAGCTGCTTGTCGAGCACGGGCCATACGACATACTCACGAACGCCGTTGCGACGATAGACGGCTTTCTTGGTATGCAAGTCGAAGCTGGCGCTGCTTGCGGAGATTTCGCCAACCCATTCCGGCGCCTTTTCGACGGAATCGTTTTCATTGATGACGGCCTGGCAACCGAAACGAGGATCAATCAGCAGCATTCCATCAGGTTGGGGCTCATTGTCGAGGTCAAGGCGAGCCGTCGTGTTGTCGCCGGGAACAACGACTGGGGAATGCGCCGCGTAAACACCAATCCAACTGATCATGCGCACGTGTGGATCGCCATGACGCCGCAGTCGGACAGGAGAAGGCATGTACACGACGCCTTCGATCAACTCAGCTTTCTTGAGATCGTGCATCGCTTCGTACCGGCGTTCGAACTCGGCCCGCGACAGGCGGTGGCCCGGTTCGAGCGGTGGAACGGCAGGCGGCGAGCTTGGATTCGGTGTCATTGGAATCTTTCGTGGCCAAAGCGGGTACTTTAACGGTACCCGCCATTCGCTCGCGAGTCAACGCAGGTTACTTCGCAAACGCCAGCACGCGGCCATCCATAAGCGTGACGACGACGTGGTTGCCGCTGTCGCCGATCGCCAAGCCCCACGCGGTCGGCACGGCGGGCAGGGGATGCTGCCAGAGCACATTGCCCGTGTTGATGTCGAGTGCAATGACGCCGGCCTTAATGCGCTGAAAGTCCTTTTTGTCTCGGCTCAAGCCCGTGAAGACGACAGCGTTCTTCGTAATCGCGACGGCGGCGATTTCCTGGTAGATCGGATTCGACCAGTTCGCCTTGCCGATCATCTTCAACTCGGAGAGACCTGCGGGATTCTGTTGCGGCATGCCGACGCGTAGAACGCCGACCGGGGTTTCAAGGTCCATCGTGCTGATGAACTGATCGTCTTCGGGGCGCCAATAGAGCGGATATCCGGAGCCGACGACCTTGCCGTTGCGGACGTAAAGGTCTTTGCCGCGGCTGGATTCCAGGCCGGTGAACTTGCCGTCCTTGACGGCATAGGAGGCGATCGGCGGTGTATTGCCGGACGCGAAGTAAACCGAGTTATTGTGCAACAGCATCGGCCCTTGAACGCTGACTCCGCCGGTGGGCAATTCGTCGCCGTCTTTGTACGCGGAACTGTGTTGCTGCCAGCGAATCTTGCCGCTATTCGCATCGAGGGCGAAGACATGCGTGCCGTCATGGTTCGAGATGCCGGCGGCGGCGTAGACGGAATCGCCTTCGACGAGCACGCTTGGTACGGGCCAGGTCGAAGTGAGCGTCCCGTACACCGGGATCATGCGTTCGGCCGGAGCGGCGCGGAATCGCCAGTGCGTTCGGCCCAGCGGCGCATGGAAGCAGTAGACATAGCCGTCGCCTGAGCCGACGTAGAGCCTCTCGTGCGGGAAATCGAACTTGTCGCTCTGGGCGAACGCCGGCGGATACTTGATGGGTCCGCCCGTGTAGCCGGCCCAGGCCTGTTTACCGCTGTCAAGATACAGTGACCGCACGATGCCGTCCTGGCCGCCAAAGTACACGCGGCCGGCGGCGATGATCGGCGCCGTCGGCAACGTCGGCGTCTTGGGAGTAAAAGTCCACGCCAGGCTGACCTTGTCGGCGACAGCATCGTCGATGCTAACCGACCGACTGTTGTCGCGGCGATAGGTTGGCCAGTTGTCCTTCGTCTGCTCGAGTCGGGCCGCGCTGGTCTCCTTGTAGGACTGCAGCCGATCCGCATCGGTCGCGTTGGCGCTGTAGTCGAACTTGCCGCCCGGTCCGAGGCTGATGACGCCGAGCTGTGTCATGTCGCAGCGACACATCCATGGCCCCCAGAAGAGGTAGCCGTGGGCGGTGACGACGCCGTCCTGGCAGGCGGGACGCATCGGCGTGATGACGCCCATGCGTGGCTCGGTGCTGGAGACGTCGAACGCCGCCGTCGAGCCCCCCTTGCCGCCGCGCGTGAAAATCGTGTCGAAACAGCCCGTGGCACGCGTGCAACGATCGCGGCCTGGGAATGTCGCCAACACTTCGCCGGAAAGCGGATCGAGCTTGAAGCTGCTGTTGAGTCCGTTCAGGCGCGCTTGGCCGAGTGCGTACAGTCCGTCCTTGCGAATAACGAGCTGGACATTGCCTC
>VGZI01000012.1 GCA_016872605.1 Planctomycetota bacterium | reverse complement strand
ACGTTTTTGCATGTCGTTGCCGGCGAGCTAATTCCGAAGTCGCTCGCTCTGATGTCGCCGACGAGAGTCGCATTGTGGATCGCGGTTCCGCTGACCGTCTTCGCCCTTCTCACTCGACCGCTGATCGTCGTCATGAATGGCACCGGTAATCTGATATTGAGTTGGTTTGGGGCTAAACCCTCGCTGGAAACGCTCGTTCACTCGGTCGAAGAGATCGCTCTTTTGATCGAGGACACCGAAGAGGCCGGCATGCTCGACCCGGAGCATGCTCAACTGGTGCGCAACGTTTTTCGCATGTCGAACAAGAAGGTCGCCGACTGCATGATCCCGCGTGAAAAAATGGCGGCGCTCGAGTTGAGCATGCCGTCCGACAAGGTGCTTGAAGCCGTCCGCACCGGAGCGCACACGCGCATGCCGGTCTATGATCGCGACTTGGACAACATCGTCGGCATCGTAAATACCAAGAACTTGTTCTTTCTCTTCAGCCTGCACGGCGTCGTCATCCTTGAAGACGCCATCTATCCCGCGTTGTTCCTCAAACCGGACGAGGATATTGCCAACGCGCTTCGTCTCTTCCGCAAGGCGAAACGCCCAATGGCGGTCGTGCGCGACGACGACGGCAAAGTGCTCGGCATCATCACGCTGGAGGACATCCTCGAAGAAATCATCGGCGACATCGAAGACGAGCACGATCAACCGGTCCCGCGCGTGCCGCGGGCGCGGCTACGACGAACGGAGCCACCTGGAAAAACGAAATGACCCGCGGCCAAGCCACGCGGAACCGCGCTGCGCGAAAACCATCTGCACGAGTACGAAGCGGGGCCAAGAGCCGCTCAATCCAAGCATCCGCACCATGAACGTCTGTGTGGTTTGGGCTGAGCGACTACCCCCGGCAGGACTCGAACCTGCGACCGGCGGATTAGAAATCCGCTGCTCTATCCAGCTGAGCTACGGGGGCAAATCTCCGGCAACAGGCATTAATGGGGCCAAGCGAAGGTTCTCCCATGCTGCCAACTCGAATTCTACTGTGTGTTGAGCGAGAGACAATCCAAGAGGAAGACACCGTTTACGAAGACGAGTTCGTGAAAATCGGCACTATCACTGCGATGTCATTCGAGTTTGTGTGACGCTAGGACCTTTTCAAAGAGCGCGTGATAGTGTTGCGCCGTGCCGGTGAAGGAGAAATCCTGGCGAACACGGTCGCGAGCGGCGCGGCCCATGGCGAGGCGGCGCGAATGGTCGTCCAACAATGCGATGATACACCGGGCGAGCGCGTCGCAATCGCCGGATGGAACGAGGTGGCCGGTGACGCCGTCGTCGATGACTTCGGGAATGCCACCGACCGCCGTCGCCACGCTCGGCACGCCGGCCGCCCCGGCTTCCAAAAGGACGATCGGCAATCCCTCGGTCAGTGAGGTCATCACGTGAATGTCGAGGTGCGGTAGAAATCGTGCCATGTCCGGGCGAAATCCGGGCAGAACGAGTTGTCCGTGCAATCCGCAACTTGCGACCGTTTGCTCCAATTCGCCGCGCAGGTCGCCTTCGCCAAAAAGGACGAACCCGACATCGGAGTGCGCCTTGGCCGCTCGCTGGGCCGCTTCGATAAAAAGGGAATACCCCTTCTCCGGGCTGAGTCGCCCCGCGGCGCCGACGATCAATCGAGGCGGGGCCGTGAACCAGCTGAGCATCTCGGCGCGGGCCGCCGGCTCTGGCTCCACAAACGCTTCCTCGCCGACGGCATTGTGAATGACATGGATATTCGGCTCCGCGACGCCGGCGGCACGCACCTTGTCGGCCTGCGCTTTCGACACGCAAACGACGGCATCCATCCAACCGATGGCGCAGCGATCGAGCGATTCATAGACGCGCACTTTCCAGGTCGCCGCTGTCCACCCGTGCGAGATCGACACGACTGGGATGCCGACGCGCCGCGCCGCCCGCCAGCCGACCAGGTCCGGCTTGTAACCGCTGCAGCTGAGGATATCCGCCTTGGCTTTCTGCAATTCGTCGGCGACTTCGGAGACGCAAGAGAAAAACCACGGCGTGTTGTACTGAAGCAGCTTGCCTTCGAAATGATGGCGCTGCGCCTCGTCCATGAACGGCTGGGCCTGGCCATGCTCGGCGAATGACAGGAAGATGCTGACGACATCGCCGGGCAAGTGGCGAGCGAGCCCGAGCATTTGGCGTTCGGGACCTCCGAAGAACGGAGAGGCCATCAGGTGGACGACGCGCATGCGCTGCACTTCTCCCAGGACGCTTCGAGCTTCTTCGCCAGGACGCTCCAGTCGTAGGTATCGAGGACGATGCGCCGCCCGTGGTCCGCCAGCGCTCGCATGGCGTCGGGGTTGCGGATTGCCTGCACGAGCGCGTCGGCCATCGCATCCTCGTCGGCCTGCACGTAGTCTTCGTTCGGCTTGAGCAAGAGCCCCTCGGCCCCGACCGCCGTGGAGACGACAGGCAGCCCGCAAGCAAGGGCTTCGAGGATTTTCAGCCGCGAGCCGCCGCCGATCCGCAATGGGACCGCCATCACGCCGCTTCCGGCAAGGTAAGGCCTGACGTCGGCGACATCGGCGTGCAGTTCGACGCCTGGCGCATTCCGAGTACGCTCGACTAATTCATCCGGCGGATGTCGCCCGACGATAACGAGTTTCGCCGTGGATTCCTGGACCTGCACCCTTGGGAAGATCTTATCCAACAGCAGATCGACGGCGTCGAGGTTGGGCCGCCAATCAAGAGCGCCGAGGAAGAGGATGCGCCGCGCATCGCGCGATTCTTGAACGTTCTCGAAGTAGGCACGATCGATGCCATTGTCGACGACATCAACGTTCGGTTGCCCAAACTCAATGCGAATCAAGCGAGCGTCTTCTTCGCTGACGGCGACGACGCGCGTTGCCTGGCGAAACGCGTCCTCTTCGAATCGGCGAAACTTCTGCCATTGCGTCTTGAGAAACGCCCGCTTGAAGAAGCTCAGTTCGTTCTCGTAATAGCGTTGCCAAATGAGTGTGTCGACATTGTGCGCGATGACGACGCGTGGGCCAGGCAACGCTGCATCAACCATCGCGAGATAGGGCGCCCATTCGAGCTGCCACAGGTCGACGCGATCCTGCTTGGCGAATTCGGAGATCGCTTGCCGCATTGGTTCGCTGTAGTGGGAGGTTACCGAGTATGGCTGCGAGGAAAATAGATTCGCGAAGAGCCGAGCGTAGAACGCCAGCCCTGATTTCTGCGGCACGGGATCGGGAACGAGGATCGGCTCGATGCGATGCTCACGCAGGAACGCCGGCGCAGCGCGCCACTCCTCGCTATCGACCGCACAACGGCCGACGTAGGTAATGCGATGGCGCCGGGCGACCTGAAGCATGAGGTTGAGCGTGCGCAACCGCTTGCCCGAATTGGCCGGGTAGGAGACATCGCCATCGATAATTGCGACATGCATGGGAATCACGCACAGCATCTTCGTTTTGCGTTCATGCGACGCCGCGCGAACGCAGAACGAAGAGACGTTTCACGGCATGCCCTCCGAGTACAGCGTTTCGTAGCGTGCGGTCATTTTGCAAATGTCGAAGTAGTTTTCCACGCGCTGGCGGCCGGTGGCGCCCATGCGCTGGCAGCGGGCCATGTCCGTGAGCAGCTCGACAATCGATTCCGCCAGTGCCTTCGCATCGCCCGGCGGGACGAGCAATCCCGTTGCGCCCGCGTCAACGACCTCGGGATTGCCGCCGACGTTGGTCGCGACCACCGGCAGCCCGCGCGCCATCGCCTCCAATAGCGTAAGTGAAATCCCTTCCGAGAGCGATGGCAAGACAAAGAGCCGAGCGCGGCACAGAAACGCCGGGATATCGTGCGAGGTGCCATGAAACGTCACGTGATCTGCAATGTTCAGTGTCCGGGCAAGCCCGCGCAATTCTTCGCGGCATGGGCCATCGCCCGCGATATCGAATCGCGCCTGCGGCATCTTTGCGACGACATGCGGAATCGCTCGCAGGAGAGTCGCGATGTCTTTTTCCGGGCTTAGCCGCGCGACCGTGACGACCGAGCCGTTGTCGCACGGGCCTTGGTAAGCGAACCGCGTCAGGTCGATGCCGTTCCAGATGGTCTGCACGATGCTCCGCGACACGCCCTGGTCGACCATGTAGCGAGCGCTGTCATGGGAGACGCAAATGAAATGCTGCGCGAAGCGAGCGGCTTGCCGAAGCAGGAAGCGCTGACGCCAGGTGAATTGATCGAGTTGCCCATGATGGTGCGTGTGGATGCGGCGTTTCGTGCCCGCCCACCAGGCAGCCGGCATCGCGTAGATCAGAGGGCGATCGTCGTGCGTATGCACCACGTCGCAATGTTCCACGTGGAACATTGACGACAGCCGACTCCAGAGTAACGGCGTAAAGCCCTCCGGCGAGCCCATGGCAACCACGCCCACACCGATCGCTTCAAGCGCGTCGGCCAGCGGGCCGCGGGTTCCCAGCGAGATCACGGCCCAGTCAAATCGGCTTGCGTCGCGGTGCCGAGCCATCTCGACGAGCAAGCGTTCCTGGCCGCCGACCTCCAGGCCGAGCGTGACATGGACGACCTTCAGACGCTTGGGCGTGTCGGTCATGGCGTCCTCGTCGGTTTGGCGACGCATCGATCGAGGCACTCGGCAACGCGCTGAGCCATGCGTTCGCGGGTGAACTGGCGCAAGGCGTCCGGATTTGGGCAGACGACGGCGCCATTCTTGATTTCGCGAATCAACTCGGTCAGCGCGGTCTGAATGCCGGGCACGTCGCGCGGCGACACGATACGGTGAAGCACGGCACTCTCGCGCACCACCCAGGCGATGTCGCCGTCCGGCTCCGCCAACGCCAAGATCGGTCGGCCGGCGCCGAGATACTCGTAGAGCTTCGCTGGCACGCCGAGCCGATACTCCGGCGTATGAACCAGAAGCAGGATGTCGGCTCGCATCATGCGCTGAATCGCCTCGTCATAGGGGACCTGGTCATGCAATCGCACGCAGTCTTGCAGGTTGCGGTGACGGATCTCGGATACGAAATCGAACAGTTGCTCCGTTCGGCGGCCAAGGAAATCCACGTGCGGGCGATCGCTGCCCGGCATCGTGGCCAGCGCGTCGAGCAAAGGACGTGGGTCGCGACCGCCGTAGAACTCTCCGGCATGGAGCATCGTCAGTTGCTCGCCTTTTGGTCGCCGATCTTTAGAGGCTACGAATCGCTCGGGATCGAAGCCGTTGGTGATCGTCACCATCTTGTGCGCTTCGTCTGGGTACGCGGCTTCCCAGCCTTGCTGCCCGCGCGGCGTGTTGGCAATCAGCACTGTCGCCGACTGCATCACGCGCGCTTCTCGCCAACGTTCCAAGAACAGCCAGGCTGATGTGGCGAGCGAATCGTTCGTCACCCACGGATCGCGAAAGTCGGCCAGCCAGGGCAATCCGTACTGCTCGTGCAGCGACAGGCCGAGTTGGTGCACACAACCCGGCGGGCTGCTCGTGATGATCGCCTCAACTCGATGCTCGGCTATCATGCGCTCACAGACCGGTTGTGCCAGGCCTAGCCAATGCGACTCCGGCCAAAAGTAGCGCCAAATCTTGCCGAAGAATCCGGTCGCGAACGGGACTTGCGCCACCGGAGTCTCCGACGGAACCTGGCCCAACAACGATTCGTCCTCCGGTTCCCACGGCACGCTCGGCGGCGCTACCACGACCGGTTGCCAGCCGAACTTCGGCAAATATCGAACCAGACCCAGCATCCGGTACACTGCGACCGCTCCCGACGGCGGGAAATGGTACGTCAACAGCAGCACCTTGTGCGGAGGCATCGGGTTCTTTCTCCCCTCTCCCCTTCGGGGAGAGGGGTTGGGGGTGAGGGGGCTGAACCCGCGATCCCAGGGGGTCGCTGCGCTCACCCCTGGGCTTCCAGGGAAACAAAGCTCCACGTCGCCGGCGCCACGCACAGACCACGATGATGCCCGCGCCCGGAGCCGAACAAATCCCCCTCGGTCACGGTGAAGCGGAGCGCTCGCTCGATTTCGTCGATTTCGTCGGGCGTGGCTGCTAGGCCGAGCTTGATCCAGTATTCGCCTGGCGCCAACGGCAACGAAGGGACAACGCAATCGAGAACGCCGGGATTTTCCAGGCGCGGCAACGCCGGGTTCGACAAGGGCGATTGCAGGCTCAGCAGGCGTTGCCCCAGATTGTCGTCGATGCCGATCGTCACGTTGGGCGATTCCACCTTGATCGGCGCGTCGAGCACGAGCCGAAGGTGGAACTTCCCGCCGACGGGCAGAAAGTTCGTCGGCTCGCCGGTATCGTCGAGCAGCGTCGCTGAGCGGAAGATCTTGTGCAGGCGCGTCGGGCTGTCGATTTCGGTCAGCGTCGAGCCGGCGTCGCCGTGGGATTGCAACACCCGCCTGTGATATTCTTGCACAAGATCGCGAACGGCGCCGTCCATTGCCACCTTGCCGTGATCGAGCAGGATGGCGCGCGTGCACAGCGCCTCAATCGCCGGCATATTGTGGCTCACGAATAGAATCGTCGTCCCCGATCGGCCGACGTCGCGCATGCGGCCCATGCATTTGCGCTGAAACGACAGATCGCCCACCGCCAGCACCTCGTCGACGATCAGTATTTCCGGCTCCAGATGGGCGGCCACGGCAAATGCCAATCGAACATACATGCCGCTGGAATAACGCTTCACCGGCGTGTCAAGAAATTGCTCAATCTCGGCGAAGGCGACGATCTGATCGAACTTCGCCTCGATCTCGTGATGGCGCATGCCGAGGATGGCGCCATTGAGATAGACGTTCTCGCGGCCCGTGAGTTCCGGATGAAACCCCGTGCCGACTTCGAGCAAGCTGCCGACGCGGCTGCGCAGACGCACCTCGCCGCGCGTCGGCTTGGTGATGCGCGAGAGGATTTTGAGGAGCGTGGATTTGCCGGCGCCGTTGTGTCCGATGATGCCGACGACCTCGCCCTGGTTGACTTGAAAGGAGACGTCGTTCAGCGCCCAGAACTCTTTTTCTTCGGATGATCTCTCGCCGCTCAGCCACCCGAAGGGCGCCGCGAGCCAATCCATGACATCCTCGCGCAGCGTGCGATAGCCATAGGCCGACTGGGACTTCCCCGTCGCTTGGACGTAATAGCACTTGGCAAGGTTGTGCACAGCGAGGACCGGGTCCATCAGGAAGTTTGCCTCCGGGGTTCTTCGTTTCGCGCTCGCAGGGCGTGTCGCGGGCGAATTGCGTTATTCAAGTATCGCGCTGCGCTCAAGAGGCGCCCTGCGAGCGCGAAACGAAGAAATGGTCAAATCACATCCGCGAACGAATCCTCGACGCGGCGAAAGTACAGGCAGCCGGCCAGAAAAAACACCACGGCCATGACGGCGCTGAAGCCAAGGTCGCGCCACGGTATCTCCTGATCCAAGAGCACCGCCCGGAAGGACGCGATCAAGCCCGTCATTGGGTTAAGCGGCAAGAGTTGCTTCACCCATTCGCAGGTCGACTCCGGCTCGGTCGGGCCGAGGTCGAAATAGATCGTCGGCGTGGCGTACATCCAGATTTGCACCAGGAACGGGATGATGTAGCGGAAGTCGCGATAGGCCACGTTCAGTGCCGCCAGCATCGTACCGACGCCGGCTGCCGAGAGAACGAATAATGCGAATATCACCGGCGCTAAAAGGACGCTCCAGCCCGGTGCGATGTCGTGCCCGGCAATGCGATACCCGACGTACAGGATGGCCAGGAGCGGCAGCGCGACGCAGAAGTCGACGATGGCCGCCCCGACGGTGGCGAACGGGACGGCCAGGCGCGGGAAGTAAATCTTGGTGATGAGCCGTTCGGACCCAACGACGCTGTTGCCCGCGTTGGCGATCGACGTCGCGAAGAAAGTCCAAGGCAATAACGCGGTCAGCACGAACAGCGGATACGGCAGCGGTTTGTGATACGTCCCCGCCACCACGGAAAAGATGACGTAAAAGATGCACATCATCAGCGCCGGCTGCAGGACGGCCCAGGCGATGCCTAGCAGCGTCTGCTTATAGCGCACTTTGACGTCGCGCCAGGCCAGGAAATAGAGCAGATCGCGGAATTGCCAAAGCTCGGCGAAGTTGATGAGTTGCCAGCCGGACGGAGGCCGAATGACGGTTTCCGGCAATTCGCTCGCAGACGCCATCGCACACTCCGTTGTCGTCGTTTCCGTGGACCCTCCACGGCGTCGCGATTATTCTATGAACGCGATGTCACTGCATAGACGCTGTCGCGCTCAAAAGAACTCGCGGGCGGCTTTGAGCGAGCCCATGACGATCATGGCGACGAGCACCGCCAACTGCAAGCCGATGGCCGCGATAACGCCGGCGGCTTCGTAGTCCTTCATGCTGTCGAGCCAGGTCTTGACCTCGACGTCGCCGGTGATCGGTTCGACGTCGGGCGCAGTTGCGGCCATGTCGGCGGAGCGCGTCGGAGCGCCGGCGGCAATGGCATCGGGGTCGTGCGATTTGTCACTCGCCATCGGAGGTCTCCCGTTGTTTCTTGCGATAGTGCCAAAACATGGCGAAGCCGAAAATCGCGGCGCCGCACAGGAAGAACATGCAGGCACCGCCGAGCAGCCCGCCGTGATCGCTGAACCACTCCGTGTATCGACAAACGGACCAGACCAGGAAGAACAGGACGCCGCCGCCGGAGGGGAAGCCACGATCTTCGCGCAGGCCGAGCATCATCAGCCAGAACGCCAGCCCGATCATGCCGACGTTGGCGAGCACCGTGGGAACTGCGGCGACGAAGGCGTCATTGTTCCCGGCGGCGTTTTTCAGGGCGGCGTACCAGAGGGCCATGAACAGCATCAGGCCGGCCATCGCCAACGGCAGCCATTGCCGCGTCACGAACACCATGAGCGGACGATCGAGGGTCGCTTCGTCGTCGGCTGGTGTGTGCATCGCCGCCGCGACGCCGAACGCGCCTAGCGCCAAGGCCGTGATGCCGACGGACAGGCCGACGAACACGCCGAGATCGTGAATATGGCGAAATTCGCGTTGCACCTCGAAAAAGCTGAGCGTGGTCAAGACGCCAATGCACACCAGACTGCCGTACAGGCGATACGGAACGGCGAACAGGCTGCCTTCGGGATGAACCTCGGCGAGAATGAGCAAAAGCGCCCCGATGCCGCCGATGTAGAGAATCGGATTCTCGCGTGCCAGCCCGCTCCAGGCCAAGGGCACGAGCGCCAACCACCATGCCGCCAGCGGGACATATAGCCCCAGCGTTGACGTCGATTTCTTTTGATACGACCAGAAGAACCCGAGACCAGCGAGTATCGGCAACGTCCAACATGCCCGAGGCAGCCCGAAGGCGCCCGGGACACCTCCGTGAAAGCCGATCAACTCGGTCCCGACCCAGGCAGCGAGAAGCGTCACCGCCAACATGTGCAGGAAGATAGTGTCGAGAAAAAACGCCAACGGCACGACGCCGACTGCCCACCACCAGATGCCGTCGGGGTAATGCGAACCGAGGTGAAAGATGTCGGCAATGAGCCAGATCGACCCGCCGTAGAACAGGCAACCCAAGAAAAACGCCGACTCGGAAAAGTTCTTCGCGTCCCAGAGGTAACGCAAGCTGTAGCCGAGCGCGTGGGCGCCGCCGACGGCAATGAGCAGCAAGAACAGCTTGATGGCGTCGGGCAGAAGCGTCCAATTGTACGCGACGAGCAAGAGGACTGCCAAGCCGACGAAGCAGGCCGACACGCCGACGAGCAGGTAGATGGCGGTCGATTGGCGGCGCTCGGCGCTCTGCGTCGGCGTCTCGTAGAGGTCGACGATGCCGTTGACCTGGTCCTCGTTGACCAGGCCAAGACGCCGCCAAAGGTTCAGCTCATCGAGCAGCCATTGCCGATTCGAATCGGGCAGCGGGCGTTTCTCCATGGCAGTGCTCCAGAAGCATCATCGAATCGGCGCCGATCGCAACCATCACGCTCCGCGTGATGAGCCGCACTCTGAACGTGTCTGTCCTCATCCCCTCGCGGAGCGTGATGGCTACGCTCCAGCAGCCGAGTCGCGCACGGCTGATTGACGGCCATTGGCCTGGCCGTTCGAGGCCAAGACGGGATTGGATTCTTGCAAGAGGACCGCCAGACGCGAAAGCACGGCCAACTCTTGTTGGGCGGCGTTGCCGTCAAGGTGATCGAGCGGGCCGTGCCATTGAGTTCGCTTCCAGAGTGTGCCAGGATCGCCAAAGACGAGAAGACGAGTGCGGGCGCGGGTTAGCGCCAGCGGCAGATCACTCGCGCATTCACAGTATCCCACGGCACGATGGGAATGGCTGCGCGTCAAACTCAAAAACACCACGTCGCACTCGCGCTGATGCATTCGGCCCGGCGTCGCGATCTCCATCTGGAAATGGCGAGCGCGGAGCCCGTTGGACATCTCGATGAGTTGCCGCAGCAGGGCAACTTGACCCTCGCAAAGCGCCAGGACGGCGACGCGCGAGGTCGGCTGAGCTTCCTTGAGGTGCCAGGTTTCGAGCCGCCGCACCAATGCCTGCGCTTCGAGGTAATTGACAAAGCCGCGATTGGGAAGCCCTTGACGCAGGTTGGCCGGCAGGCGATCGCCATAGCGCGTGGCCGTCAAATCGAGCTCCAGGCCGGCGCCTTCGCGTGGCCAATCATGTCCGCTTCCGGACGGCACGGCGACGAACTCCAGGGCTGGTGAGTCCAGCGATCCGAACGGCATCAACCAATCGTCGCAGCGGATCACGGATCGCACCACCTTCGCCACGCCGGACGGGAAGCGATAGGGCGTCTGCAAGAAAACGGTGCGTTGCTGATCCACGACGGGGCGGTGCTGTATCAGCCATAGTTCCGCCTTGGCGCGATCCCAGCCGGCCGATTTGTCGAATTCGATCACCGCGATTCGCAGCGCTTCGCCCGACTCGTCCGCGACGGCGCCGAGCCGAAGACCCGGCTCGAGATCAATCCATGTTTGCACACGCTGCATCGTTGGGCTCATGTGCCGGCTGATGCGTTGCGCGTCCTCGGTCCACCAGGCCGACCGGCCGACTGGCGCCAACGGAAACTCCTGCACTTCACGCATCATGAATCGGAACGCGTCAGCGAACGACATGTTCGGCGCGAACATGACTTGAGCGAGACATGGACGTGTAGTCGGCCGATGCAGGATGCGCAACTCAATATTCGGAGCGTCGGCCAACCCCTCGGACTCGAGATACTGCTCATCGTCCATGCCGAGCGGAACGAGTTGACAAACGAGGCGATCGCCTTCGCGTCGCCAGGAGTTCGGCCAGTCCCCCGCGTCGCCGCCGAGTGTCTTCCAGAGTTTGCTCCAACAGGCTGCTGATACCAACGGCGCCGGCAGAAGCGCCCGCGATGCTTTCTCGACGACCGTCGGCGCCGGCGTCGGCTCGGCCAGCGCCTGTCCGACGAGAACACATCGACCCGCGTGGCGCGACAGCTTTTGCAGGTCTGCCTCGGTCAATGACTCCGCGTCTTCGATGATCAGCAAATCGACCGGTTCGGCGATGGCATCACGAAACTTCGCGTCGGTATGCCAGCGCATCAACGTGCCGGCAATGAGATTGGCGTACGTCGGCAGCTTGTTCGCCATCGCCGCGCCGGTTTCCTCGACGAACGTCGTCCACGCATTCGCGAACTGACATTGCCGTTCCTCGTACCGTTTTCGCTGTTCCCATGCCAGGCGTGCCGGCGCGATCGCGTCGGCGCTCTTCTCAATGACGCTTACGTTCAGCCGCGTGCAGAGGGCGTTCCACGCGGCATCGACTTGGTTCGCTTCGACGAGCAACGTTTGTTGTTGTTCGGAAAGTGCTCGCTTGCGAGCGTCGATTTCAGCAGCGATCAGAGCCTCGCGTCTTTCTTGAAATTGGTTCTTTGCGTCCTTCTGCTTCTGGCGAAGCTCTTCGACTCGTGCCGCGACTTGTTGGCGCTTCGTTTGGAGTTCATTCTTTTGCGTGTAGAGCGATTCCGTTTCCGGGATGATCGAGCCATCAAGAAGGTGCAACCAGTAGCTCAAAGTCCAGAAATGAGAGTGTTTCTTGGCCAGATAGGCTGGCTCGCGATCGTGCAATTGCGATTCCAGATCCGCCAGCGCTTTGTCGCATTCGGCGAGTGCGGCCGCATCCACTTGGAGCGCAGCGTCAAGGTCGCCAAGTTCTTGTTCCGAGGCCTGTTTCAGGTCGGCAACTTTCAGGCCGAACACCGTGTCGGTTTTGTCGCCGTCAGCAGCGCGCTCAATTGAGGCTGCGACGCCCGGCAACGCTTCGTCCACTGCTTTTCGGCGAGCATCGATGTCCTGGCGGCGCGAAAGCAGCGTTTCCAAGTCCGCCCAGAGCGATTCGTCGTCGCGGCGCCGGCGACATCTGGATTCGGCATCTGCTTGGCTCGTTCGCGCGCTGCCGAGCAATCGATCGAGAAAGGTCCGCTTCTGGTCGTCGATCGTGCAGGCGCGCAACCACGCCGGCAACGACTCGGGCTTCTCCAAGGAGTCCAGGAATCGCACCGGAAATACTTCCGTTCGGTCGACGAAGCACTGCAAGATAACATCGATCGACGCGGGATGCCCGGCAAGGAAGAGCATTCGCCAACCGAGCCGGGCAGCTTGCGCGATGATCTCGGCCAGGACTCGCGACTTCCCCGTACCCGGCAAGCCCTGCATCATCACGAGATCCGGTGTGCTCAGGGCTCGCGCAACCGCTTGCCGCTGAAGTTCGTCGAGGTCGGCGTCGAAGAAGGAGATTTCCTGCGTGGGCAGGTGCGACAATCCATCGGTTCTGCCACCGAGGAGCCGTGGGAAGATTTGTGAAAGCGGAGTGTCTTTGCCCGGTGATGGAGTTGTCTTCGTCCCGTTCTTGAGGGGGGGTAGTTGCTGGGGGTAGAGGAGGCCTTGTTGCTGAGCGAGTCCCAGCGCTTCGGCGCGCTGCTGAACAGTGGCGTGGAGGAACCAATCTTCCCAGGTAAACGGGGTCGATCGGTCGGCGCCGACCTCGATGCCGTTGGCCACGGCGATCGATGGACTGCTAGGAGCTTGCCGAGTCCGCGTCGTCATCGCACGCCCTCAATTCGGGCCCGCGGTCGGACTGACCGGCAAGTCGATTCGTTCGCTGTCCGCATGAACTTCCCTTTTCGCATCCTGTTTGGGCGAGGTCCCCGAGCTTCCGTTATCGCATTCCTCTTCGCCAACTGCTTGATTCCGCTTGTTTGCTGGGATTCGGTTCGATCCGAAAGGGCGCTAGGCCCGGTTGATTCACTACCAAGAAATGTCCTTGCCGAGAGAGATCGGGTCCGTCGATGACCGCAACGAAAAAGGACAAAACGCTCACACCTCCGCGTGGAAACCCGTTCCGTGAAAGAACGGCAAAATGGCTCGTTCCTTGCGCCTTGACCGTCACAATATAGACGCTCGATCTGATACAAAGTATCGCAGACTTCCGCATTTCTCAAGAAAAAATATTGTGAATTTCGGCACTCCCTATTGGGGCACGTTACAAACGCGCTGCGACACCCACGACACCTGAAACGAAGACGCACCACGATTCAGACCGTCTAGAAGAATTCCCGATTCGGGAGGGGCGAGGCTCTCACTGAACCGTGAACCCTGCAAGAATTCCGTCGCTCGCGGCTCGAAAGGAGCCTCGTCCTCCAGCCCTTTGTCCTTCTCTTAGGGCTTCTTAGCGATTCTCCGCACTCAGGACATCAATGCTGACCCGTCCAACAACCCGCACAACCGGCAGAATCGGCGTCATCGTCCGCTCGTCGTGCCAGCTATGGTCCGTAATCTTCAGATGCGCCGCCCCGACGTACCCCTTGCCAATCGTCGCATCGATGGCGATCCAGCGCCCTCGGATCCATACCTCCGTCCACATATGAAACGCGAAGAACGGCACGCCCTTTTCTTCAGCGTAAACCAGACCGATCGCTGTGCGGCTCGGCACACCCTCGGCGCGGCACATGGCTGCCGTCAACATCGCGTACTCTGTGCAATCCCCCTCCAGCGTTCGAGCGACATGGTCAGCCGTCGCCATCGCCTCATAGTTGGTATAGCGCATATGGTCATGCACCCACCGCTCGATTTGACGAGCTTTTTTCCAGGCGTCGGCCTCATCGCCCACCGCCTTGCGAGCCAGCTCTTTTACCTTAGGGTCGGCACTGGTGATAAAATAAGAACTCTGGAGAAACTCGGCAGATGGCGCGTCACCCGATCCGACTCCGACGCCGGCCGGTAGATTCTTGACGTGCAACTCGAACGTATTGCCTTGCACGTTCTTGACTTGCTGGCGATCGTCGCGCGAAAACGCCGTGGCGGCGCTGTCATCGTTGCGGATGGCAATGCGATACCGTGCCGCGGACGTGCCATGGGCGTCCAGGATGCGATTCTTCAAGCGAATCCGCTGATGATAGCCGAGATCGAAGCTCGCGATCGGCGCCGGCGCTAACGCCCTGGCTTTGCTTGTTCGATACATGACCAGTGGGCCAAGACCGGGCACTTCGACCTCGGACTTCACCAGTTCCCTCGCGTCATCCAGCCAGGCCTGCACGATCGGCAGTTGCAACTTCTCGCCCGGCTTGTGCTCGATTTTTTCGGGAATCGTCTCCACCAGGAGCAACTTCTGCTTCTGTTTCGTGCCCGGTATCAGCACCTCGCGCATCCCTTTCACCTGGACTTCCATCCTAATAACGAGGTTGACGGTCGGCTCAAACGTCTGAAACGTGAACGAGTCGCCGGCCTTGAGATCCCGTCCCTTGAACAGGTTCAGTTGCTTGAACTGCCCCAGAACGTCGGCACGCCAAGGGGCAGGGTTAAGCGGCGTGTTTCCATTCAGCGTGAGCTTGAGCTGTTTGCCCGAAACAGCGCCGTCGATGCGGGTTTGCTGTTTTTTGCCCAGGTATTGCTTCATGAACGTGCCGGTGACTGTGCCTTCGGGCGTTTCGATGGTGCCGGTGTCCATGCCCATCTCGATGAGGCTGTCATTGCGGCGAAGTGTCAGACGCAACTCGACGGTGGTGTGGATGAGCTTTTTGCCGTCGCTGTCGATTTCCTTGGCGATGGTGTGGACATACCCGGCCTTGCCGTCACCCAACTGGACCAGGTCCCAACTCTCAGCAACGACCTTGTCGCCGGCATCAACAGATGCCGTGCACGAGCCAAGGACGACAAGCGAGGCAAGCCAGCGAGTCATGGCAAGAAACTCCAAAACAGCGATCTCATCCCTCTGCTTGGGGCATGGCAGCATGCTAGTGCTTTGGCTTCCATGGATTGATGGATGCAGGGTGCGTGAAACGCACCGGTCCGCTCATCGGTGCGTTGCACGCACCCTACGTCTATCCATCAACGGATCGTAGACGGTGCACTAGTGCTTTGGCTTCCATGGATTGATGGATGCAGGGTGCGTGAAACGCACCGGTCCGCTCATCGGTGCGTTGCACGCACCCTACGTCTATCTATCAACGGATCGTAGACGGTGCACTAGGCCGCAGGCGACGAGTCCGCCAAACACGAGTAGTCTACGCGAAATCCCCATTTTTTTGCAACGGGAACCGCCGTTGCCCGGTCGCAGGGCATGCGGCGAGCGCGAAGCCGCACGCGGTCGCCCCTATGGAACATTTGTTCCCAAGCGTCCTGTCGGCGCAACCATCCATTTCCAAACGATTTTCATTTTTCACTCAAGTTCGTGCGTAGAATTTTCGCGGGCAGTTGGCCCAGGGGCAAATCGCGAACTATAGTTGTCTAGCCGCGATGCCCCGGCGGTCGGACCCCCCAGACATGTCCCCGACACCGAACGCAGGGAAGAAACGTGAACGACTTTACCATGCCCGAGCATTTGCAAATCGATCGCTACGGCGACTTTTGGCTCACCGACGCCATTCGCCCTGCCCAGAGCCTTCCGGTCGTACCGCGTGAGGGTTACCGGATCGATACCTACTGCGACGAGCAGGCTAATTTCTCCGTTCCGGTGCTCGTCGCCGCCGTGTCGCGCGAACGCCTATTCGATGTCTTTCTCGACCTGCTTGATCCCTTGGGCGAAGTTGTTGATGTCGTTTTGGAAACCAGCCACAACAGTCACGGCAGCCAACACCTCGACCTTTTCCGCGAGGCGATGGATCTGCCCGTGCTGAAGAGCCACTGCTGTGAATACGAAGATACTCTGATGCACGACGGCTGCACCGGCATCGCCGTCATGTCCACGGAGGGGCCCATGGAAGTTCAATTCGACGAGCACAAGCTGCTTATCGTGTACGCCCCCAATCTCACCTTCTTCGAAAACGTGATGAAAGAGCACCGCATCCGCCGCGACGACAAGATGAAGCTCATCACCGAAGGCGAACACCTCCACAGCACCGATCAAACTTATCGCGAACAGTTCGAGCAACTCTGCTACCGCATCGGCGTCGGTAAGTCGTTCGAACGCGTCGGCTCTGGCGACTGGTCGGAATCGTAAGCCGTTGCTTTGATTCACGGCGACGCCTTGGCGCCATCGCGTTCGACGACTTCGCGTGGCAGCAGAAGCTCGCGCTCGTTGCGGGCCAAGCATGGCGGGACCGTCATCAACAGGCGTTGCCCCGTGCTGTTCTGAAACTTCCACAGCTTGCCGTCCTGCCCCGCAGCAACCGGAATGTTGAAGTACGCCGGCTTCTTCTCGAAGCTATGCACCTTCGTGCCGGACCCATCGAGCAAATCGCCGACACCCGACGCGTACCCACCGACGACTTTGGTTCCTTTCGGAACATAGAAGTAAAGGCTCCACCGGCCGGCGAAGTTGACCGGCGCATCGGGCCGCGACAGCAGCGTCATCGGCAACCCGTCCTGCCAATGCGTGCGCGTGCCGGCCGAATGGTCCGACAGTTCGACGCGATGCAACCCCTTGAAAGTCGTCTTCAGCGTCACGCCATGCTCCGCCTTGTCCGGCGCGATCTTCGCCTCGCTCACCGACTTGCCTTCGACTTCATCGGCTGGGAACAAGTTGAACACCGCTTCGCCTTTGTTCTGATAGACGACGCCGCCGGTCGCGGTCAGCTTGATCTCCGCCGGCGCTTTGTCGATCCATGTCCAGTAGCTGCGCACGCCGCGGCTGTAGAGGCCCGCGCTGCCCGTCTTTACGCTTGAGAGCTTCAACGATGTCGCCGGTACGAGATCGTCGCCGAACGCTTGTGGCTCAAACGCGAACAACGAGCGCGACGCGATGCCGGCTTTCACGATCGACGCGATCTCGTCGGATGTGAACGCCGTCGTGTTCAGCCACGGATTCTTGCCTTCCTTGGCAGCCTTGGCTTCTTTCGGCATCGTCACCGTCTTGTCGCGGTTGGGCAGGTCGCGCACCAGGCCATGCGTGTGGATCATCATCGTTGTGCGCATGCGCAGGGCATGCTTGATCATAGTCTCGAAGCGCTTTTGCCGTTCGTCGCCTTGCACTGACGAATAGTCGCTCCACAATTCGACATAGCGTGTGTAAAGCACAAGGTCGTTGATGCGTGCGAGAACTCTCGCGTCTTTGGTCAGGCCGCGCGCTTCGTCGAGCTTGCGATACAAGCGGCCCAAGAGATCATCGGTAAGGAGCGGCTTGTTTTTCGCGTCGATCAGGCGATAGAACTCGCCCATCGGCTTCTGTGCGGGGCCAAACGCCTTGTCGAGAAAATCCTGCCGAAGCGCGTCGACAGTCTTCGCTTCATTAACACCCCAGAGCATGCGAGCGGCGAGGTAATAGCCGAGACCGTTGCAGCCCCAGTTATCGCTCGACTCGGCCGACATAAAGCGAGCGCCCTGGCTATGGAAACGCGGAATGGTGCGCGTCAGATACTCGATATTGGACCCACGCGGCTTGCCGGGCAGATCGCGGTCCCAGACGTTGACACTGTAGTATTCGCGGATGCCGATCGATGCGTTTTGCTTCTGCCAGCCTGTCATGAGTTGATCGACGCTGAATCCACCCTGGATGTACGCGGTGGCGATTTGCACGACGACGCGTGGGTGCACTTTGATCGTCGGCGGCGGCGAATGCGAGCTGTACGCGTAGATGCCGACGAACTTGTCGGGATGCTTCGCCGTCACCGCCTCGGCAACCTGATTGGCCAGCGTGACGACGCGATCGCTCACCGAGCCCATCTTGGCGCATTCTTTGCATTGACACCAGCCGCCCCCGTCGGCCGGCTCGACCGAGATGCTCTGGCGATCGGACTTCTCCGCGAACTGCTGCAACGCATCGCGGACGACGAGCTTGCGCAGGTCTTCGTTGGAGATGCAAAACTGATGCGACTTGCGTTCGTCGTTGACGAGGCCGCGATATTCGGGATGCTTGTCGAACTCGGCCTTGTTGCGCGAGGCGATGCCTTGATATGCATGCCCGCTGCTCACGGTGATGCCGCTGGTCGCGCGGTTCTTGGCGCACCAGTCGGCATAGGGTTCTTTCGCCCACGCGCCGGCGCCGTAGCCGTACCAGATGCGGCGTGCGTAGTACGACGGATGCTCCAGGCGATCGACGCTTATCGACAGATTCTTTTCGGAGGGAATCACTTCCCACGTCCGCCCTGGGAAGAACTGGCGATAACCGAGCCGATAGAGCAGGTCCCAAACCGCGTGCTCGACGGCTTGATCGGTCGCGCCGAGAACGTAGACGCCGCGTGCGTAGGAGTGCAGCCAATAGTCCTCGGCTCGCATGGGGTCCGTGCCGAGCAGAGCTTTTGGCGCAAGGATCATGGGGAAATCCTTGGCGACGCCGACGACGATGCCTGACGCGCCGTCGCCGGTTGTGACGTCGAACTTGGCGTCGCTGATTTTGCCGAGGTAGTTGCCGAGCGTCTGAGCTGCCGCGCGCGTGCGTTGACTGGCGCTGGTCGAAACGACGATGGGCCGCGCCGCTTTGCCGTCCGATGCGAGTTTCGTTGGCGGCGTTTGGGCATAGACCGGCAAAGCGACGACAAGGAGCAATGCAAATGCTAACGATCTCATTTCAAGATCTCCACAGCGAAACTCGAGCATGACCGTAGGCATCACGCCCCGCGTGATGAGCCTCCATCAGGCGGAGCGTGATGTCTGTGATCCTGATAGAATAGGCCCAACACGCGTCCGACGAAATGGAAATACGCCATGAAAATCAAGCATGATCGCCTGTGTCCGTTCATCACCGCCATTTTCACCAAAGCCGGATGCAGCATCGCGGAGGCAGAACGCGTCGCGACGCATCTCGTCGAAGCGAATCTGGTCGGCCATGATTCGCACGGCGTTATCCGCGTGCCGACCTATGTGCAATGGCTGAAAGCCGGCAAGGTGCTTGCGGGCAGGTCGATCCAGATCGTTTTCGAGAATGACGCCATCGCTGTCGTCGATGGGCAACTCGGTTTCGGCCAAACCATCGGCGAGCAAGCCGTGCAACTCGGCATCGAAAAGTGCAAGAAGCACGGCGTCGCGGTGATTGCTCTGCGCAACAGCGGACACTTGGGCCGCATCGGCGATTGGCCGATGCAGGCGGCGCAAGCCGGGATTCTCTCGCTGCACTTCGTCAACACCACCGGCGCCGGCATCCTGGTCGCGCCGTTCGGGGGCACGCAGCGCCGCCTTTCAGCCAATCCGATTGCGGCGGGCATCCCCATGGACGGGGCGGCGCCGATCCTGCTCGATATCTCCGCGTGCACGATTGCCGAGGGGAAGATTCGCGTTGCCTTCAACAAGGGAGTGGACGTTCCAGAAGGCTGCATTATCGACGCGAACGGACAACCGACGACCGATCCCAAGGTCTTTTACGCCAACCCGCCCGGCGCCATCCTGCCGATCGCCGGGCACAAGGGCTACGGCCTGGCGATGCTGTGCGAAGTGCTTGCAGGCGCCCTCACCGGCGGCGGCTGCAGCAACCCCGCCAACGCAGACAAGGTGCTCAACGGAATGCTCTCCATCTACCTCGATTCGAGCTTCTTCCAGAAGGATGCCGACTTCGCCGCCGAGATCCAGCGCTTCATCAATTATGTAAAGAGCTCCGCCAAGGCGACGCCGGACGGCGACATCCTGATGCCCGGCGAGATCGAGGAACGCACCAAAGCAAAGCGCACGCGCGAAGGCATCGACATCGACGCCACGACATGGAGCCAACTCGCCGCCACCGCAAAATCTCTCGGCGTCTCAGAGCCAGGTGTGTAGGCGATGGAGGCGACGTTTCATGAGTTGAATTGTGGCTGGCGCTCCGTCGTGTGATCCATGGAGCGTAATGGGCACCTGTTGCAGCTGGAAGCGCGAAAAAAATCCCAAGGACAGCTGGTCCTTGGGATTTTATTGGGGAGAGGGGTGATAGCAGAGAGGGTCGAGTGCCGACCGTACCGCTGGAGGCGAGGCCTAGTAGCGTTTGCCGCCGCGACCGCCGCCAAATCCGCCGCGACCTCCGCCGCCGCCACCGCCGCGCGGTCCGCGATCTTCGCGGGGCCGAGCTTCGTTGACGGTCAGCTTTCGGCCGCCCACATCCTTGTCGTGGAGGGCCTGGATGGCCGCCTGGCCTTCTTCGCTCGAGCTCATCTCGACGAAGCCGAAGCCTTTGGAGCGTCCGGTTTCGCGGTCGATGATGACCTGAGCGGATTGGACGGTGCCGTACGGCGAGAACATGTTAGTCAGATCGGCGTCGGTAACCGCGTACGGGAGATTACCAACATACAACTTCATAGCCACGGAGGGCCTCCTTCAGAGAACATCACGCAACTCAAACTCGACCCACGATGGGCAGGCACGGTCGCATGACTGGAACTTCTTAAACAGAAATCGGGGATGCGAGGACAAGCGGGGATTCCGAAGTGGTTATCTCTGCCATGACTGCTCTAACATGCCCAATAGGTGTAGATGGTACGGGAAGCCGCAAAAATGTGCAAGAGGGATTTTGCAATTTCTTCGAGAACAAAAGTACAACGGGGTTCTCAAGCGAATCATCCCTCGCCGGATTTCGCTGATGGCAGGGCTTGCAAAGTCCATGACGGCCTCACCCAAAAGCGAGATACGCATATGTGGCACGTACCAACCCGCTTCGGCGCCAGCTATCGCGCATTCCATGGCGAACACATCCACCTGCCAGATCGTCCGTTTCGGATTATCGGCTTCTTGCATGTCGACACAATCCGGTGTTGTTGGGAAACATGTCCTGTTGCGTGGGAAAAATGCTCGGTGAACCGCGCAGAAACTTTTGCGTCCGCGCGGCGCCGTGTGGGCGCCAAGCAAAGGTCGGCTTCGTCATTTAGCAAGTATCTCCTTCTTCCCTTGCTCGACGCGCTCAGCGCTCCAGCGTGGATGTGAATCGCGCACCAGTCCGGCGAGCGTGACGGCCAATTTCGCGTCGCGGACGACTTCGCGGTGGACCCCAAAAACGCCGACGGCGGGAATGCCTTGCTTGTGCAGGTCAGGCGTCCACTGCGACTCGCACAGAACGATGCTGTCGCTGTCGGCGCCCTTCCCGGTTCGGGCCACCACGCAGAGGAATTGCACTTTTTCCGGGATGCGCTTGTCCTTGCGCGCTTCCAGGAGTTTCTTGCGGAAGTCCGGCGTCAAGCTGCGCAGAAACGGCTTTTGACTTTTTGTGCCGCCGAGTTCCGCCAGGGCTGAGCCGGCGTTCGGCGAACAAATCTGAAGGACCTTGGCAACGCCCGCGCTTGGATTGTCCTCGACGAATTGCCGAGCGATCAAGCCGCCGGCGCTGTGCCCGATCAGAACGATCTCGCTATAGCCCAGTTTTTTCAACTCGGCGACGCTGGAAGCGAGCTTGCTTTCCTTGACAATCACGTCGAGCGGCACGTTTTGCCCATAGGCGAGCGAGAAGACGTCGGCGTCTTTGCCAAGCTCCTTGACGAGCGGGCTATCCTTGACTTGCCAGGGGCGCAGCGCCGCCCTGGCCACGCCGGCGTCGGTGAAATGGTAATGGAAGCCGTGGATGAGCAGGACCGCGCGCGCCCGATTCGCCGTTCGCGCCCAGGTGTCCTTGGCCGGCGCGACCTGCGGACAAATCGAATCGACGGCCGGGGCGCCGGCGAACGCCACGACGAGGGTCCAAGCGACGAGCATGGTTACTTACTCCAGGCCCTGGGATGGGGTACTCCGAATCCCAGGGCTGTCGTCATCGAAACAGGTGCCCCCATCCCAGCAGGTGCGCATCCTTCGGCAGTTTGTCTGTCGGCGTCAAGCGGCCCGCCATCACCAGCACGCCGACGTGGAAGTAGACCGCGTCCCAATCGGACGGGCTGCCGGGGTAATGCCCGAAGCCGCCGTCCATATTGCGGCAGGCCATCACCCAGTCGGCGGCTCTCTGCATTGCCTTCTTGCAGTCCTCGCGATCGCCCCCCAGGTGCTTGAGCATGAAGACGGCGTCGAAGCAGGCGTGCCGATCGCGGGCCAGCGGGTTGAGCATCCAACTGCCGTCGGGCTTCTGGTCCTTGAGCGTTCGCTTGAGGATCAAGTCGGCCTTCGGTGTTTTCACGTTCAGGAGTTTGTCGTAATGCACCGCGTGAAACGTGGCCGCCACGTGATCGTTGAGATACCCATCGTCGGCCTGGATCATCGTCGAGCGCATGGCCTGGTCGGCCCCTTCCGGCAACTTCGCCCCCGCGAGTCGGTACGCCAACGGGAAAAAGCTGCTCGAATACGCCGGCAGGTTCTTGTAATCCTTCTCCATGACCTTGGCGAACACGGGGAGCGCATCATACGCGGGCCGAGAGTCGAGCCCCTTGAGCGCCATCAGCGCCATCGTCGTGTTGTAGACCCGCCCTTGCGCCGACTTCGGGTCGACGGTGCCGGCGGTGTGCGTGAACGCGCCGTCTCGTTGTTGGCGATTGATGATCCAAGTCAGCGTTCTGTCTTCGTGCGGCAGCTTCCAGCCGAAGGTGCTATGAATGACGACGGCGTAGGTGACGGGAGCGAAGTTGCTGTAAGCACTGTCGGACATGCCCTTGTAGTCCGGATCGACGCCGGGCCGAAACGAGCCGTCGGCAAGCGCGGTCGCCTTGGTGAACGCTTGCAGGCCTTTGAGGACGTCCTGTCCATGAGCACGCAGCGCAAGCAAAGGAACGAACAACAACGTCAGGAGAATAGTGGATTTTCGCATGGGTAGAGATTACCATGAATCCACGGTGACCGCAAATGAAATTGTTTGGCCGCTCGCCTCTGGCGAGCGGCTAAACGGAGGATACATCATGCCAACGGGACGAATCGCGCTGGTATCCGTATTGTTCCTCGCGACGCCGAGCTTGGCCCAGGAACCGGTCGTCCTCAAGCACGAGGGCTGGGTCGCCGCGGTCGCGTTTTCGCCGGACGGCAAGACGCTCGCCAGCGCCGGGTCCGACAACGTCGTGCGGCTCTGGGACGTCGGGACCTGGAAGCCGAAGGGCGTGCTGAAGGGGCATAAGGACTGCGTTTGTGCCGTGGCATGGACCCCAGATAGCACTGCGGTGGCCACCGGGAGTTATGACCGAACTGCGAAGTTAGCATCAGAGAATGGTTATCTAGAAATTCGGCTTCACAGAGCAGTCGTGACGGCCGCCTGGACAGACTCCGTTCGAATGGTTGCGGCCAGTTTGGACGGAACTGTTTCCCTAGGAGTAGGACCTGAGAAGGTGTTCATTCGGCACAAAAGCTGGGTCAACGGCTTGGCTGTCACCAAGGGTCTGTTGCTAGCGAGCGCTAGCTCTGACGGAACAGTTGCAATTGCAAACCTGCCAGACGTGCCGTCAGAGACGAGGCCTTTTTTTCTCGAAGGCGGCGCCGGCGAAGTGCGCTGCGTCGCGTTCAGTCCGAACGGCAAACTGCTCGCGGCTGGCAATCGCTATCACACCGTGCGCGTCTGGGATGTCGCGTCGCGCAAGGAAGTCATCACGCTCGCCGGCCACATGTCCGATGTCTGGTCAATCGCGTTCAGCCCCGACGGCAAGACGCTCGCCGCCGCCGCCACCGACTGGAAAAAGCCGTCCAAGGTCAAGCTGTGGGATACAACAACGTGGAAGGAGCGAGGCCATCTCGAAGTGCCCGGCGAAATCCTGGCCATCGCGTATTCGCCGAAAGGGGATTGGCTCGCCGTCGGCAGCTGGGACAAGACGGTGCGGGTGTTCGCGGTGCGCTGATTCTTGATTCGTTTAGCGTTCGCGGGACACAGCTTGGCGCGAAACCGCCGAGCGAGCTTTGCCGACGCATGCGATTCACGGTTTGTTTTCGGAAAACTCTCGTTTATGGCGTTCCCGCTTTTTGACCGTTCGCGACTCAAGATCAAGCCGCTGGCGCACCGGCAGCACGATCTGACGCTTGCGGACGTCCTGCCGCTCGACGCCCCGCCGCCCGAGTTCGCGCATGCGGCGATACCGACACTCGCCCAGCGCATCGCCGACGCCAAGCGCCGCGGCGCCGCACGCATCGCTCTGATGGGCGCTCACGTCCTCCGCGCCGGCGTGTCTCGCCACCTCATCGACATGATGGAGCGCGGTGATTTGACGCACCTCGCCATGAACGGCGCCGGCCCAATACATGACTGGGAATTCGCCCTCATCGGCGCCACCACCGAGAGCGTCGCTCGCTACATCCAGACGGGCGAGTTCGGCCTGTGGAAAGAAACGGGGCGCATCAACGACGCCATCGTGCAAGGCGCGAAAGCCGGCGTCGGCCTGGGCGAGGCGATCGGCCGGGCGATTCTCGACGGCCCGTTTCCGCACAAAGACATCAGCGTCCTCGCCGCAGGCGTACGGCTGGGCGTGCCGATCACCGTACACGTCGGCGTCGGCTACGACATCATCCATGAGCATTCCAACTGCGACGGCGCCGCCCTGGGTCAAACCAGCTACCAGGATTTCCTGATCTTCACACAGAGCGTTACCAACCTCGAAGGCGGCGTCCTGCTAAGCCTCGGCTCCGCCGTGATGGGACCGGAAGTGTACCTGAAAGCTCTCTCGATGGCACGCAATGTCGCGCACCAAGACGGCAAGCAGATTCGCCAGTTCACCACCGGCGTGTTCGATCTCATCGCCATCGACGACGACTATCGCAGCCAAGCGCCCAAGAGTGACCCGCGCTATTACTATCGCCCCTGGAAAACGATCCTCGTCCGCACCGTCGCCGACGGCGGCGAGAGCTTCTACATCCAGGGCGATCATCGATTGACGGTGCCGAGTCTGCACCACGCGATACGGCGAGCGGAATCCTCGGCGAATCGTGGCAATTGAATGCGAAAGCGGATCTGTCGCGAACGCATTCTCATTTCTTGGAGTCGCCGAACAAGAGGCGCTGCGGAAGGTTGACGAACGCGGCGCTGCCGTCCGGCTCGAACGTGAGAATCCAGACGCGATCGAACATCGCGCCTTCCCAGCGCACCGGGATCGTCGCCTTCAGCTCAACGCCGTTCTTGGCCCGGCTGGCAATGGCGTGCGTCAACTCGGGAATATTGCCGTGATGCCAGGAGATGAGCAGCGTCTTTCCCGCGTGTTTGGCGTCCGCGAAGATGTACTCAACGAGCTTGGGGTAGTCGTCATTGGCGATCTTGTGATGGATCTCCTTATCGCCCAGCGCCTTGGCGAGCGGCAAGAGTGTTTCCACGGGGCGATTACTGTGCTTGGTCGCCCGGGTGGCAAACAGGTAATCGGGCGTTACCAGAGCGGCGGGCTTGGTCGGAAACGTCGGCGGTATCACGTAGAGCGAAGGCAACGCCGCCGCCCGCGCCGCCCCACGGCTGGACAGGTGGATATCCGATTCATCCCCCGTTTTTTCTCCGTGCCGAATGATCTGAACCTGTCGTGGATACCTGGCGCTCTTCGGCGTCGCTTCTTGCGCGGCGTCATCGTCGTTGGCATCGCGCAGGCAACCGTACAGCACGCCGGCCGCAATGAGTGCCAGCGCGATCAGGCCAAATCGCAGGGTTTGCTGAATGCCGGTCATAGACACCACGGTTCATTGTACTTCATTCCCCGTTGCCGAAACGCCAGCGGGCGATCACGCCGAGAACAAGCGCGCACGTTCCGTACGTCAGCAGATGCGTCGTGCTGGCCACCAGTGAATCGGGCTCATCGAACCGCCAGTGCCGGATGGTCGCGATCCATGCGCCGACGGGGTTGACCCATTCCAGGTTGAGCGGAAACGACCATTGCAATAGTGCCGTGCCGACGATCACCGTCAACGCGACGATCGCAAGAATCGAATAGGCGGCAACGCTCGTGCGGCAAACGACCGACAGGCACAGCCCCAACATCGCGAAGAAGAAATAGTCAGTCGCCACCACGAGCAGCAAAAGCACTCCGGCCAGCGGATTTCGCTCGCTCAGGAACAGCGTGACCGGCCAGTACAAAGCGAGCGGCAAGATCCACGACCAGTGCCGCAGCAGGTTGCCGCGCATCTTTGCCAGGAGCAATTCATCCGACGAGATGGGCAACGTGCGCAAGCCGTCAAGCGTTTGCTGCTCGCGTTCGCCGACGATGCAACCGGTGAACCGCATCGCGATGAGCAGCATGTGGATGAAACTGGCGACGCGCGCGATCGTCAAGAACATGTCGCACGCTTGCAACCGCGTCGTGCGAGCCAACTCTCGGCTCACGTCGCACGCCGTCGGGATCAAGGCGCCGATCGCCAAGATCATGTAGGGCAGAGCCAACAGCGGGATGGCGAAGAGGAACGATCGATTGCGCTCCTCACGCCACGCGAGCGGATCGTCCGGGACCCATTCGGTCTCACGATGCACCTTGACCGGCGGCTGATCGGGCGGGTCGAAGATTTCCGGTACCGGAGAGGCATCGCCACGCTGCGATTCCAGATTTTCGGTCGCAAGGTTGAGAAACCAATACGTCAGCGCCACATGAACAGAGATCACGATACATGCCAACACACCCATGTTCGCATACCCGTCTGCGCGTTGAAATGGGAGAAAAAGTAGAAGAGGCCATTCGGGGCCGACCATCGGCCAACAGCAACAGCAAAATACGACCAGCAATGTGCCATACAGCCACGCATACGTCTTTCCGACGGCAAAAGCGAGGCTGCGTGATTGCGTGGCCATCATCATGCTGAAGCTGCCGACGGTGAGCAGCCAGCAACCGGTATTGAGGTAGTTGGCGGCGATCATCGGCATGTCGATGCCGCCCCAGAGTTGCACAAAGCTGAGCACGGGTAATCCGCCCAAGAGGACGCTGCCCACCAAGACGACGCGGTCCAGCCATTTGCCTCGTACGATTTCGCCGGAACTCAAATCGGTCGTGAACAGCATCGGCAATGTGCCATGGTCGCGCTCCTCGAACACGCTCGCCGCCACGTAGATCGGCATCAAGATCAACACGGCGATGTTTTGCAGTATCAGGATCGTGATGCTGAAACGCTCCGCGATGACAGCGTTGGCGTTGATTTCATAACCAGGGCGGGGATCGCGCATGAAGTCGCCGATATCTCGGCGTTCAAAAAGCGAATTGTAGTAGACGATCGCCAAAGCCGCGAACAAGGCGAGCACGTAGCCGATGCGCACCAGCGTCGTTCGGCCCTGGCGCGCGAGGCGAACGAGATCGAAATACGCGTGTGGCCCGACATGATACCAGCGCGGCTCGAAGTCGGTCATAAAGATGTGATATGGATCGGCTTCGTTTAGCGCCGGCGTGGCGCCGCGCGAGCGCTAAACGATAAACGAAGAGCGGCTCACGGATACACGCGATACGGGATCACCGACGGGCTTTCCTTCAGGCCGATGCTCGGGACGATGGCCCCGCGCAGGCCCAGCAACTCGGGATGGCGGGCGAGCTTGTCGGAAAAGATCTCCACGTCGCGCATGACGCGGTCGAGGCGGGGGAGGATCTTGGTGACCATGAGCGCCGAATCGTTGAGATTGTTGTAAAGCGCCGGGTCGGACAGGAGCCGTTGCACGGTGCCGTCGTTGCGTGCGACGACATTGATGATTTCGCGCACGTCCTTGAGCGCTTTGGTAAGGTTCTCGGTGGCTTCGTCAACGTTCTTGAGAATCGTCGGGCCTTTCTCGCCGATCGGCTTCATGGCTTTTTGTAGGTCCGCGATTGCCTCGTCGGCGCGCTTGGCCAACGTATCGAATTTCTCGGTCCCGCTTTTGACGTTTCGGAGCGTATCCTGGAAGAGCTTCTGGTTCTCGTCGCTCAAGGTCGCGTTGACGCGCTTGAGGGCTTCTTCGAGCCGATCGATCGACTTGGCGATTTTGTCTTCGTTTTTCTTGAGGAAGTCGTCGGCGCGTTTGCCGACTTCGCCCCAGTTCTTGACGGCAACTTTGAGATCGGGCATGACTTCGCGGGTCGCTTTGGAGAGTTCGCGAATTTCGTCGGCCGTCTTCTGGATTTCCGGTCCGACGCTGCGCGCCATTTTGCCGATCTCGCGGAAATCTTTGAGGGTGTCCTCGACGACCGGGGTCATCCTGCTGATGCTCTGAAAGACCTTTTTGATTTCGACAACCGCTTCCTGGGCCGGCGCGATCAGATCGCCGGTGCGCTGCATAAGGGAACCGACATCGGTCGGCGTAACACCGGCAATGGTCGTGCCCGGCGCGACCGGCGTCGGATCGTCGAGTTTCTTGTCTTCGGGCGGCACGAAGGCGATCGTCGCCTCGCCGCCGAGCAAGTTCTGCGAAAGCATGGGACGGTCGCCTTTGCGCAGGTAGTATTTTTCATCGATGCGGATTTCGACGAGGACCTTGCCGGTCTCGTTGTCGAGCGTGACGTTGCGGACCTCGCCGATGCGCACGCCGGAGCGTCTGACGGGCGTACCGGATGCGACGCCTTGCGCCGTGTCGAAGGTGATGTAAAACGTCTCGCTGCGTTTGAAATAGGAAGGGAAGCCGCCGAAGAGGATGACGAGGATGGCCAAGAGGATGAGCGAGGCCAGGACGAAGAGGCCGAATCGGAAACGCATGGCTTGGTCGTTCATGTTGTTGTCTCCTCCCCTCTCCCCACCGAGGGAGAGGGGTTGGGGGTGAGGGGGCGGCGCCTCCGATCCCAGGGGTTCGCTGCGCTCACCCTTGGGCTTGCGTGGCCAACTCCTGCAGGCGTTCACGGGCCTGGCCTTCGATAAACTGCTGCACCCGCGGGTCGGGCGAGGCTTTCAATGCGCTGGGCGAGCCGTCGAACAGGATCTGGTTCTCGCCCGGATTCAGGCGCGACAGCGGGTGGAGCATCACCACGCGGTCGGCCACTTTATACACGGTTTTCATCTCGTGCGTGACGATGACGCTGGTCACCGGAGTGCGTTGCCGAACCTGCAGGATCAATTCGTTGATGACATCGGTCATGATCGGATCGAGTCCGGTCGTCGGCTCATCGTAGAGCATGACTTCAGGATTCATGGCCAGAGCGCGGGCGAGGCCGACGCGCTTCTTCATGCCGCCGGACAGCTCGGCCGGTTTTTTTTCTTCGACCGCCTCGGGCAGGCCGACTTCTTGCAGGCGTTGCCGAACGGTCTTGGCGATCTCGTCGTCGTCCATTCGGCTCTGTTCGCGCAGGCCGAAGGCGACGTTATCGAAGACGCTGAGGCTATCGAATAGGGCGGCGCTTTGGAAGAGGAAGCCGAAGCGCAAGCGTTGCTCGGTGAGGGCCTGATCGTCGAGGTCGGCGAGGACCTTGCCGTCGAACGTGACGCATCCGGAAGTGGGCTGCAAGAGGGCGATCATGAGCTTGAGCATCACGGTTTTGCCGCAACCGCTTTCTCCGATGATGACGACTGTCTGTCCGCGGGCGATGTCAAGGTTGATGTCGACCAGGACGCGCTGCTGGTGAAATTCCATTCCGAGCTTCTGGAATGAGATAAGCGGTGTGGTCATGGGTGGGGACTCAACAGCCGCTTGCGGCTTCGCGCTCGCGCGGCGCCTTGCGAGCGCAAAGCCGCAAGCGGCAAAGCGGCTCAGAAAAACGTACGCGATGCTCCCTGCAGGATGAACCGGTCGTAGGCGGTGACCAAGAAGATCGCCAGGAAGAAGTTGAGAATCAGGATCACCACAAACGAAGCGACGAACGCTTCCGTCGCCGACTGCCCGACTCCCTCGGCGCCGGGTTGGCCGTTCAGCCCGCGATGGCAGCTGATCAGGGCGATGGCGATGCCGAAGAAAAACGCCTTGACCACTCCCATGCTCACGTCCCACATGGTCACGTACGATTCGGTGTGCGCCCAGTAAAAGTGCGCCTCAACGCCGAAGAGACGCGTGCAGATGAAAGCGCCTCCCATTATACCCATGAAATCGGCGACCACGGTGAGCAGCGGGATCAGCAGGGCACACGCCAATAGCCGCGGCACAACCAGGTAGTGCAACGGATGAGCGCCGAGGCACGACAGCGCATCGACTTGCTCGGTGACGCGCATCGTCGCGAGTTCAGCGGCCATGGCGCTGCCGACCCGCCCGGCGAGCATCGTCGCCGCCAGCACTGGGCCGAGTTCGCGCACAACCGTGATATTGATCATCGAGCCGAGGTGCGTCGCCAGACCGATCTTGTGGAATTGATTGTACAGTTGTACCGCCATTACCATGCCGATAAACATGCCGGTGATGGCGACCACCGGGACCGAGCGAACGCCCACCAGATAAAAGCTCGGCAGCAGCGTGCCCGGCGCCGGACGTCGACGGGTCATCCAACCGAACGTTTGCAGCGCAAAGAGGGAAAAATCGCCCAGGATCGTCACGCCGTGCATGGCGACCAACCCCAGCGATTCGATAGGACCCGGTTTGCTCGGCTCATCCGTGGCCATGGTCATATTCCGGTCGGATCGCAATATTCCGCCATCATCCGGATCGACCAGCGAACCGGTTGAACACAACCCATACGACACGTCCGTTTTGCCAAATCGTCCGTAACTGGCGTTCAAATCGGCATTTGCGGAATTGGCGAAAAAACCGCTCCCGGCGAGAATCGGGCCGCGTGGACATCGCCTAGAATTGAGGTAGCGAGGCCACGTCGGCCTCTCGCGAAACCCCTGACAAAGGAGATGGCGCTATGAAACGTCGCCGTGAGCGAGCGGAGGAAATGCGCGTCCTGCGTCTATGGGATTGGGATGAAGTGACGAAGGCCTTGCCGTACTTCCATTCCGTCATCGGTTCCTTGCGGGAACACTGGCTCGAATTGCGCAACGCCGAGTGCCGCCTGGAGCGCAGGCCGGACGTTGTCGCATCGAGCCGGCGGCAAGAGATGATCGATGAAACCTCGCGCCAGGACGAGCGTCGCCGCGCCGAAGAAAAGTTCGAAGATGCGCTGGGCGAGTTGAACGCGCTGGATGTTTACCTGTTGGACCCGATCGGCGGATTCGTGCTGATTCCATTTCGCAATAAGGACGAACTGGCCTGGTACGTGTTCGACCACTTCGCCAAGGACGGCGTGATCGGATGGCGCTACCACCAGGACCCGATCGACCAATGCCGGCCTCTCGACGACGCGATGATCGGCCCAGCAACGCCGAGTTAGTTCCACTTCGTTTAGCGTCCGCGCGACGCCGCGCGGACGCTACACTCAATTCAGATTCCCGAATTCCTTCTTGACAAGCGCTCCGCCCGGCTTAACATGGCAATGGCGAACCGAGTCCCTTTCGCCCCGTATCTGTCTGTACTTGGGATTGGTTTTCGCAGGAGACTTTGTCATGTCCACTCCAGGTCGCCGCAGCCGGTTGGAAGTCGAAGACAACGGCGAAATCGCCATCGTGAACTTCATCGATCGCAAGATCCTCGATGAGCAGAACATCCAAAAAATCGGCGAGGACCTTTTCAGCCTCATCGATCAATACGACCGAAAGAAGATTCTGCTCAACTTCATCAACGTCGAGTACCTCTCGAGCGCCGCACTGGGCAAGTTCATCACGCTCAACAAAAAGGTGCAGGCCAAGAACGGCAAGCTCGTGATGTGTCATATCAACGAGGACATCTACGAGGTCTTTGAGATTACGCGCCTCGACCGCTTGTTCAACATTCAAAAGGACGAGCAGTCGGCGTTGCAGGCGTTTTCCGCATGAGCACGGCAATTTGCTCTAGCGGTTCTTTAGCGTATTGTTAGAATATCTGGGCTTCATGTCTTTTGCAGCAATGACGTCTTTCGTAGCTTGAGCGTGACACATCCCCAGCGGCTCAAGTGAGGGCGTCCTTTCGTAGCCCTTGAGGTTGTTGAGATTCCTATGCGAACCAGCATGCCGGACGGATCCACGGAGTTTGTGATCCCGAGCGATCTCGGCCAAGCCCATTGTGTCCAAGACGCCATTGAGATCCAACTCAAGGAATGCCACTTTGACGACAAGGAAATCTTCGGCATTCGCCTGGCGCTCGAGGAAGCGATCGTCAACGCCATGAAGCATGGCAACCAAATGGACCCCGCCAAGAAAGTTCATGTACGCTTCCGCGTTCTGCCAGAGCGTATCGACGTCGGCGTCACCGATGAAGGCCCCGGCTACGACCCCGGGGATGTGCCTGACCCCCTCGCCGACGAGAATCTCGAACGCCCCTGTGGTCGCGGCTTGTTCTTGATCCAGCACTACATGACAGAGGTCATGGTCCACCCACCGGGCAACCGCCTTACGATGAGCAAAGTCCGCGTTAAGCCGCACCTGAACGGCGACAAGCCGCACAAGGGCCTTAACGGCGACACCCCGCATTAACATCCCGTCTCTTTCACATGTCGCGTCTACTCCCTCGCTCGGTGGTTTCACGCATCGCATCGCTATTCCGTTGTCCCGTATAATAAGTCTGCGGTTCCCCCGTGGCGCGCTAGAAACGTGTCCCACCGACCCCTGTTCGGAGAATCTCCATGCCGCGATGGACCATCCTCGCCGTGACCATAACCTGTGCCCTCGTCATCTCGTCAACAATTCACGCTACCGACGCCGATTCGATCGCTCGCGGCAAGAAAGCGCTGGAAACACGCTCGTTCACACCTGCCCCGTGGACGTTCCAAGCCTACGACAGCGCCTGGGAGAACTGGCAGCCCAAGCCCGAAAAGCAACCGGCCGATTACGATCAAGCATTTCGCCAGCGCTACGGCCTGCATCCGGCCCCGTTCGACAACGGCAAATATCCGATGGGCTTGCGCCGCGGCGCCTTCTTTGGGCTACCCGGCATCGAGGGCCTCACCACGGATTGCATGCTTTGTCACGGCGGATCGATTCTCGGCAAGAGCTACGTCGGCCTGGGCAACGCATCGCTCGACATCCAGGCGTTCTTCGAAGATCTCAACCTCGCTGCCGGCATCACGCGAAAGCTGCCGCATACTTTCTCCAACGTTCGCGGCACGTCCGAGGCCGGCGCCATGGCCGTCTATCTGCATTCCTTCCGCAACCCGGACATGAGCGTCCGCCTGGTCAATCGCCACAATTGGCCGTTGCCTGATACGCTGTGCGAGGATGTGCCTGCGTGGTGGTTGCTCAAGAAGAAAAAGACGATGTATCACACTGGCGGCGCCGACGCGCGCTCCGTCCGCTCGATCATGCAGTTCATGCTCACGCCCAACAACGGGCTCGCCGTCTTCGAAAAAGAAGAGCCCGTGTTCAAGGACATTCAAGGCTATCTCTTGAGCCTCGAAGCGCCGAAGTATCCGTTCCCGATCGACGCCGAGAAGGCCGCGACGGGGCACAAGCTGTTCAACAAGAAGTGCGCCCAATGCCACGGGACCTACGGCAAGGAGTGGACATATCCGAGCAAGATCGTGCCGCTCAACGTCATCGGCACCGATCCGACGCGCTTTGACGGGTTGCCGAAAGAGCTGGGCGAGCATTACAACCAGAGCTGGTTCGCCAAGGAAAAGCCGTCCGGCTACAAGGCGCTCGAATCGGCCGGCTATCAAGCGCCGCCCCTCGATGGCGTCTGGGCGACCGCGCCGTACTTCCACAACGGCAGCGTGCCGACGCTTTACCACGTGCTCAACTCGAAGCCGCGGCCGAAAATCTTCACCCGTTCTTTCCGGACCGATGAATCCGATTACGACAAGCTTAATGTCGGTTGGAAGGTGCAAATCCTCGACAAAATGCCAGCCGACCTCTCGGCACACGAACGCCGCAAGATCTACGACACGACTCAACCGGGACGAGGCAACATGGGACACACCTTCGGCGACGACCTATCCGACGCAGAGCGCTGGGCAATTATCGAGTATCTCAAGACGCTGTGATCGTCTGCACGGAAATCTCTCGATGCAGGCCATCCCACAGGTGCGCTGATGCGCCATTATCATCTCAAATGGGTCAACCGCACGCCTCGCTTTCGGTGCTTGCGGGTTTCATTCTCCTCGGCGCTTCCTGGTTCTTTGAACATGAATGGGAGCTATTCCGCTTCAGTCTGCCGTAAGTACAAGGCTCTTTGGAGGACTGTGGTCACGATCCCGCTAATGCGGCTCGTGTCCGCTGCAGCACCGGCGTGTCGTTGCCCGCCGAGCCTTTGAGCCAAAAGATGTTGGCGGCCATGAAGCGATTGCGCCACGGCGGCGTGACGTGAAAGAAGTCCTCCAGAGCGGCCGAGCTGAACTTGTAGTCGTGTGAATCGGTTCCCTTGGCGAAAATCAGCCGACGCGCCGTAGTCATCAGCGCTGGCATCTGATCCGTCCGTGTTTGCAGGAGCGCCAACGTCTTGCGGGCTGCGCCAAGCCGGTCGCGCGGGATCATCGCGAAGATGTCATCGATCGTCGCTTGCCCCTGGCCGACCAACTCACCAGGCTCAAACGTGTCGATGCGCGGGGTAGCCGGCAAGTTGTTCATGCGCGCCCGAAACATGGGCAAAAACGATGCGGCCTGCAACATCAAGTAACGCCGCGTCTCATCGTTGGCCGTAGTCTGATATCCGAACGCCAACGCGTTGGTCGTCGTCACGGTGTGCAAGCCGACGATGCCCGGCTGCTTCATCAAAAGTTCGCCCGCGGTCAGGAAAAGGGCGTCCCAGATACACGAGGGATCGACGCGCTCGTTCAACTTCGTGACAACCGCCTCGGCTGCGTCGCCCGGATTCGCCGTACGCAGCGTCGCCAATAGTTCCGTGACCGCTTCGCGCGATACGCGTCCTTGATGCCAATCGGCGCGGATGCGTGTCAGGCGTCGCAGATTATCGCGGCCCGGGCGATCGGCATCGTGATCGCTGCGTGCCGGGTTCGCCTGATTGCCGTGATCCATAAGGGCGTAGACGAGCGAGCGCATGATCGGCTCGGCATGCCGCCAGCCGATGGTGACGAGCGTGCGATACGAGTTGGCGACGAAGATGGCTTTATGCCCGATGTCGCGGAAGTCCCGGGCGCCGTAGCGCCAGAGCATCTCGTAGACTTCGTTCTGACTGCTGATGCGCGCGAGCTGGGCCGTCGTGCGGTCGGCGTTCTCCGTTTCCCAATTGTCCATCGCGGTGCGGAAGTTACGCAGGGTCGTCTCCGGCGCCGGCAGACGATTGTCCGCAAGGGCTGACATGCGCCAGTCACCTTCCTGGGCGTTGCGGGCCTGCGACGCCTTGAAGTTGTCCAGCGCCCAGAAGAGCGGCAGCCAGCGGTCCCGGTCTTGAGCGGCGAGGCTGGCGATATGCGCTGAATTGACGACGAGCACGCAATGAAATTTGAAGCCGACCGGCCGCGGCTGAATGCCGCGTACGCCGGCCAGCATCAACGCCGCCAAGATTTGCTGATAACTGGCGCCGCCGCGAATGCGTGTCGCGATCTCTTCGAGCAGTCGATTGCGAGCGGTGTCCTCGATGAGACGGACGAGCGATTCGACATCGCCTTGCACGGGGGCGAGGGAGCGTTGCACTTGTTGGGCGGAGAGGGGCGGCAGGTTGTCGAGAAAGGCGAAGCTGCCGACGGTTGCCGCTGCGCCCAATTGGGCCGACCGAGTCAGAAAATCGCGCCGGGTCGTGGACATGGTGATGCTCCCGATGAATGGATGAAACCGGGCTGCCGTTATTATCGCAACGGGACAGCGCCGATGCCACCCAAATCCCGGAAGCCCAGGGGTGAGCGCAGCGAACTCTTGGGATCACTTGCTCAGGCAGCACATCTCAATCGCGAAGTACCCGCGGAAGCGCGGACAGGGGCAGCGTTCATACAGGCGACCCAAGTAAAGACCCGGCGCGACCTGACGCAACTCGTCGCGCGTGTTGCCGAAGACGGGTGTGCCCGACGGATAATCGAGCACCAAACACGGCTTGGCGTCATGCCAGCTCGTGCCGACAGCTCCGCTGCCCCGCAGAGCTTGAAAGCCGGGCCACTGGTTGATGAACCCGCCATCGGCGTCGAAGTGTTTGCCCTTCCACACGGAGTTCGCCAATCGCGCCTTGACGCGCGGCAGCCGAGCCTCGGACATCAACAGCACGTGACCGCGCGCCGGGCCGACCGGAATTTCTCCCAGCGATGCGCCTTCGAACAGGCGCGTGAGTTCGCTCTCGCCCAATCGCTTCAGGTCCGCCAGCGAATGCGGCGGCGTGTCAGCGATGACCGGAGCGGCGCCGGCCAAAACGATGGCGAAAGCAACGATGTGCATTGAATTCATAGCGTTCTCGTCTAGCGAATGGTGGATGGACGTAATCGCATCATCGGCAAAACGCGATTTGCTTCTGAATGGTGCAACCAAGACGAAGTGCAATTCTCGCGTCGAAAGCGCGACATGTGCGGCTTACAACGTCCCCCGCACGGCCTGCTCGCGTTCGATGGCTTCGAACAGGGCCTTGAAGTTGCCTTTGCCAAAGCTGCGGCTGCCGCGACGCTGGATCACCTCGAAGAACAGCGTAGGCCGATCGGCGACCGGCTTGGTAAAGATCTGCAGCATGTAACCTTCGTCATCGCGATCGACCAGGATGCCCAGGTCGGCCAGGACGTTGATGTCTTCCTTGATGGCGCCGACACGCTGGGGCAGGGCGTCATAGTAGCTGCGCGGCACGCGCAGGAAGGACACGTCATTCTTGCGCATGGCGTCGACGGTGTCGATGATATTATCGGTCGCCATCGCGATGTGTTGCACGCCGGGGCCGCCGTAGAACTGCAGGAACTCGTCGATTTGGCTGCGGCGTTTGGCCTTGGCCGGCTCGTTGATCGGAAACTTGATGCGCCCCGTGCCGTTCTCGACGACCTTTGACATGAGCGCGGAATACTCGGTGCTGATGTCCTTGTCGTCGAAGTGGACGAGCTGATGGAAGCCGAGCACGTCCTGATACCACTTGACCCATTCGTTCATCTTGCCTTCTTCGACGTTACCGACGATGTGGTCGATCGCCTTCAGCCCGACGGGATGAAACGTCGCGGGACTGTAGCGTTCGGGGTCCATCGGCCTAAAGCCGGGAGCGAAGACGCCGCGGTAGCGATCGCGATTGATGAAGGTATGCGTGGTGTCGCCGTAGGTGCGGATGGTGGCGCGTTCGACGACGCCCCATTCATCTTCGAACGCTTGCGGCGGCAGGACGCCTTCGGCGCCGCGGCGAACCGCTTCGTTGTAAGAGTAGGTCACGTCCTCGACGTCGAGGGCGATGTCCTGCACGCCGTCGCCGTGTTGGATGAGCCGTTGCGAATCGGGATGCCGCCAGGACAAGGCGGAGACGAGGACGAAGGTGATGTTGCCCTGGCGCAGAACGTAACCGGATTCGTGCTTCTGCTTCGTTTCGAGTCCGCCGTAAGCAACGACCTCGAAGCCAAAGGCGTTGCGATAGAAGTACGCCGACTGGCGAGCGTTGCCGACGAAAAATCGGACGTGATCGATGCGTCGAAGGGGGAGGGTGTCTTTGGTGGTCATGGTGTCAGTAGATCAAGCCCCATGATGAGCGCAGCGAATCGTGGGGAAAAAGCCAGCCGTATCCCCACGATTCGCTGCGCTCATCATGGGGCTTCCGATTTCAAAATACCGGAATCCCGAACCGCCTTACGAGGCCTTCGATCTCATTGCGAAGCCAGGCGAAGGACGGGATGATAAACAGATGATCCTGCATGCGCGACGGGTCATAGTCGGTTTCGATCACTTCGTCCGTGACAAACGGTTTGCGAAGGACATCCTTCGAAAAGAGCGAGAACGGAATCTCGCCCGTGGACGACAGAATCCCAGCACCGAAGACTTTTGTTTGACCCGCTTCCTCGATCAGGCCGAATTCGATCGAGAACCAGCTGAATCGTTTCAGCGCCAACACTTGCAACGGATCGGGCGTCGTGTATGCCGCTTTGCCGATCAGGTGCAGCACCTCGGCGTAGTCATGATTCATCAGCGGCGGGACGTGGCCGATGCAGTCGTGGATCATGTCCGGCTCGGGCGTGAACTCCGGGTGCGACCCGTGGCGGATGAACTGCGTCACCGGGAAGCCACGCTCTGCAATGTACGAATAGAACGTGCGATACGCCAACGGCCCCTCGGCCGGAACGAGGTGCATGCGCGTCTCGCGATGCAGCCGGTCGCTCAAGGTGCGCAGCTGCGGAATCTCCGAGATGCTGATGCCGAGGGCGTCCTTCGCTTGCAAATAAATTTGGCAGGCGTGCTTGCGGTGCAGTTCATCGAGCTTCGGGCTGACGTCGCGCCAGATGCGCGTTTCCTCTTGCGTGTACTTGATGATCGGCGGACCGAGCCGCTGCAAACGGTGGCGTCGACATAGCGCGAACAACTCATGGCGACGCCGCACGTATTCCACATCGCCCAAGCCGGGATGTCCGGGCTCGAGTTCCAACACATCCGGATCGGGCGGCTCGATCATCACCCGCGGGTCGATCTCGACGCCGTATTCTACGACCGTTTCTTTCATAGTCCATCGCTCCTTCCGCAAGTCAATCCGTTCAGTTACACCTTGGGAACGCGAGGGGACGTTGCGCTTGTATTATATCGGCAGGCGATTTACAGCCGCCACTGTGGAATTTCAAAGTGAATGCAGAACCGGACCACCACCCGTTCTTCGTTTAGCGCCCGCATGACGCCGCGCGAACGCAACTCGAAGAACCCGTATGGTCGAACGCACGGAACATCGCGCATGGCCTTCGCATCGATCCTCGACGAAATCCGCACGCTTGATCCGGTCAAGGATCACCTGCGCATCGTCTATCTCAGCACTTGTTTCGAGTTTCCCTTCGACACAACGCGTGCTTTGGAGTTCGCGCTCTATCGCACGTATTGCGTGCCGAGCATCTCCGGCCTGCTCGACAAAACGGGCGAGTTCGCGGCTCGGCCGCAGAAACGCTACGACGACACCGACATCTTCGTCAGCGAACTGATGGAGTGGGGCTACGACAGTGAACGCGGCAAGCGGGCGCTTCGGCGCATGAACCAAATCCATGGCCGATTCGAGATCGCCAACGCCGACTTTCTTTACGTGCTCTCCACGTTCATCTACGAACCGATCCGCTGGAATGCCAACTACGGCTGGCAGCTGATGTGCGAGCAAGAGAAGCTCGGCATGTTCTACTTTTGGCGTGAAGTTGGGCGGCGCATGAACATCAAGGAACTCCCGGAAACCTATGACGCGTTCGAGAAATTCAACGTCGAATACGAGACGGCGAACTTCCGCTACACCGATGCCAACAACCGCGTCGGAGCGGCGACGCGCGACCTGTTTCTCAGCTGGTTCCCGGCGATCACCCGGCCCATCGGCTGCCGCGCGATCTATGCGATCATGGACGACAATCTGCTCGAAGCGTTCGATTTTCCCAAGCCGTGGAGCCTTACGCGTTGGCTGGTCAGAGGTTCGTTGAAGCTACGCGGCTGGCTGGCAGCTTGGCTCCCGCAACGCTCGAAGCCGCGCTTGCGAACGGAGATGGGGCATCCGTCGTATCCCGATGGCTACGTGATCGAGAAACTCGGGCCACCCGAGGGCCCGTCGTCACCGTGACGCTCCCGAATCATTTCGCCTTCAAGTGCTTATCCGCGAAGTCGAGGAAGACTCGCCAGTCGTCGCGATTCATGGAGTGTTTGCCCTCGCGAATCCAGTAACCGAGCGGGCTGTCCATGAGCTTGCCGACGGCCGGCATTTTCTTGGACGCGACTCCCTCGGCGGCGACCAGCCGATACACCGGATCGGCGGCGACGAGCATGTTGAACTGCCCGTCCGGGTTGGCCCATTTGTCGTCGACGGCGTTTGACAAGAGCACCGGCGCCGGTGCGCACATTGCGATCAGGCAATGTTGATCGAACGGCAATCGCTCGGGCTCCTCGTTGAAGTCCTTAAACCGTTTGTTGAACCAGTGCGGAAAACTGGTGTTAATGCGCTTGACCGACTCAGCCCCTTTGTTTCCGAGCGCCGGTCGGCTTGGTCCGGTGCCGCCGCAACCTGCTTGATGCGGGATGCACAGGGCGACACGCACGTCGAACGCGCAGCATAGAAGGGCCGTCTTGCCGAGACGCGAATGGCCGACGACGATGATCCCCTTCGGATCGATCTCGTCCTCCAGCGTTTCCAGGTAGTCGATGACGCGCGAGAACCCCCAGGCCCAGGCGCGTATGGTGCTCCAGTCGAACTCCTTGCCGAAGTACTTCTGGATGCCGCGTTCGTCGGCACGATCGGCATCGATGTCGCCGGAGTAGAAGGTGGCGACGGCGTAGCCGCGATCGATGATGTCTTCGATGTTCCACACATCGACGTCGCTGCCGCGTGACTTTTCGGTCGCCTTGTTGTCCTTGACCCCCTTGCGGTTGCCGTACATCCAGTTCGGGTTGAGCGTGATCTTCGGATCGTTGAGGACGGCATGATTGCCGCAGAAATTCATGCCGACGAAGACCGGGACGGGGCCTTTTCGCTTGTTAGGAACGACGAGCAACACGTGGATCTTCGGCCCATCGATGCCTTGGAGGGTGAGCGTGATCTCTTTGAGCGTCGCCTTGCCGCCCAGAGCGTTCTTGTCGACACGTTCGACTTTGGCGTTGACCTTGGGAGCCGGCGGCGCTTTGCCGTACATGTAGTGCTCGAAGAGCCTGCGCAACTCCGGAACGCGTTCATTTTGCCATTGCTTCGCGGACGTGACTTTCTTGCCGTTGAACATGTGGAGCGGATCAGGCAGGTCGGCCTTGATGGGCAGCTTGGCGGGATCGGGAAAGTCGCCGCTCGACGCGACGCTCGTGACGGCGAGAGCCATAAAGAAGACTCCGATGCGATGCATGATGATGTCCTTCGTTGTTTTCGTTTAGCGCCCGAGTGAGCCCGCGCGATTGCGAGGCGTCATGCGGGCGCTAAACGAAGAGGTGGTTGATCGTATCTGGTTTCGGGATGCAATTCCACCGTGTAGATGATAATCTATATCGCAAACTCCCCTTCATGAGGATTCAGCATGCGATTCATTACTGCCGCCCTTCTTTTGTGCCTGCCCTCGATTGGCGTTGGCCAGGACACCCTGTGGACGCCGCAGCATGTCGCGAAGCTGCGCATCGTCACCGAGGCCGTCATCTCACCCGACGGCACGCAGGTCGCCTATGTGCTGGCGGTGCCGCGCGATCTGTCGAAGGAGAAGGATGGCGGCTCGTGGACCGAACTGCATGTTGTCGATACCAAGGGGAACTCGACGCCGTTCATCACGGGGCAGGTCAATATCGGAAGCATCTCGTGGGTGCCGGGCGGCAAGGACATCGCGTTTTTGACCAAGGGGGAAAAGGACACGACGCGCTGTCTGTACGTCATCGGCGCCAAGGGGGGCGAGCGGCGAAAAGTCGTCAGCCACACCACCGACGTCCAGGGTTATAGCTGGAAGGCCGACGGCACACGCATCGCCTTCCTCGCCACGGAGCCGATCGCGAAAACGAAGAAGGCCCAGCAGGACCAGGGCTTCAATCAGGAGATCTACGAAGAGGACGCCCCGTTCGTGCGCGTTTGGCTGCAGCACATGGATGGCGGCGCTGGCCCCCAGATGCTCGACCTCAAAGGCAGCGCCTCGGAACTGCACTTCAATCCCAAGGAGAACAAGCTCGCCGTCGCCCTCGCCCCGTCGCCCGGCATCGACGATCACATCATGTTCCGCAAGGTCCACATCGTCGATCTCGTGACCGGCAAAGCGACCAACCTCAACAACCCCGGCAAGCTCGGCCAACTCGCCTGGTCGCCGGATGGCAAGAAGCTCGCGATGATCACGGGGGCGGATAAGCATGATCCGAAGGAAGGACGGTTGTGGGTCCACGGACTTCCCATGACAGATGGCTGGAAGAATATCACCGCCTATAACGAAGGCCATTATGAATCGATCGCGTGGTGGAACGCTGACACATTATTCGTGCAGCGCTCGCATGGAACATCAACGATCATGTACACCGTATCCATGGTCGAACGGGGTATGGGCATTTTCAACGAAGATTTTTGGCCAATTGTTGGAAGCGTTTCAGTTTCCAATAACCAAAAGTTCGCGTGCATTGGCCACTCACCAATGCACCCACCCGAGGTTTACGTCCCTCACAAACGCCTCACCAACAGCAATCCCTGGCTCAAGGACATGAAGTTCGCCAAGCAGGAGGTCATCAAGTACAAGGCGAAAGACGGCCTCGAACTCGATGGCATTCTCATCCGCCCGCTCAACGAAGAGAAAGGCAAACGCTATCCACTCGTCCTCCACGTCCACGGCGGGCCGGAGGCGCACTACTCCAACGGCTGGATCACGCGTTACGCCGATCTCGGCCAAGTCGCGGCCGCCCGCGGCATGGCGTCGTTCTATCCCAACTATCGCGGCTCCACCGGCTACGGCGTCGAGTTCTCCATGAAGGGCCAAAAGGAAGCCGCCGGCAAGGAGTTCGACGACCTCATCGACGGCGTCGATCATCTCATCAAGATGGGCCTCGTCGACGAAAAGAAAGTCGGCATTACCGGCGGCTCTTATGGAGGCTATGCCACCGCCTGGGGCTCGACCTATTACTCCCACCGCTTCGCCACCGGCGTCATGTTCGTCGGCCTGTCCAACCTCGTCTCGTGCGCCGGCACCACCGATATCGCCCAGGAAATGTTCCTCGTCCATCACCGCAAATGGCTGTGGGACGACTGGGATTACCACATCAACGCCAGCCCGGTCAAGCACGTCGAGAAGCACAAGACGCCGCTCTTGATCCTGCACGGCAAGAACGACCCGCGCGTGCATCCGTCGCAGTCGCTCGAACTGTACCGCCACCTGAAGGTGCGCAACCAGGCCCCGGTGCGATTGGTGCTCTATCCCGGCGAAGGCCACGGCAACCGGCGCGCGGCGTCGCGGCTCGATTACAACCTCCGCCTTCTGCAATGGATGGAGCATTATCTCAAAGGCCCAGGCGGCGCCATGCCTCCGATGGAGATCGATTACGGCATCAAGGCGCCGGCGTCCGCCAAGACGAGCGCAAGCTGGAACGATCGCCGCAACGAGCCGGAAGCGTCCGCGACAGTCCGCGCCGACCCCTGGCTCGGCCGCGGCTGCCCATGCTGCATTGGGTGGTAGAATAAGTGCTGGAGGTATCGCCATGCCGATGCACGATTGGACACTCGTTGATGCGGGACTTTTTCACGCGTTCCATCATCGTTGGATCGACTCGATTTGCGATGAATTGAATGCCGGCGTGTTGCCATCCGATTACTACGCACTACCGGAACAGAACATTCGCGGTCCGATTCCCGATGTGATTGCGCTCAAGCTGACCGATGACGATTCTCCGGTTGTGGGTGGCGGTGTGGCCGTGGCAGAGAGCCCGCCCAAAGTGCGCCATATTACTCGTAGCGAGGCCGGCCTGTATGCCGATAAGGCATCTTACATCACGGTGCGGCATCGTCACGGCGATGTAGTTACCATCATCGAGATCGTATCGCCGGGAAATAAGGGAAGTCGGGCCGCTTTCCAAGATTTCGTGGAAAAATCGACTGGTTTGATCTCGGCAAAGATCAGCCTGCTCGTCATCGACCTTTTTCCGCCGACCAGGCGCGACCCGTTCGGCGTTCACAAAGCGATCTGGGACGGATTCGACGAAAAGGATTTCGCGTTCCCGCGCGGCAAGAATCGCACGCTCGCCTCCTGCGATGCCGGGCCGCCGCAGGTCGCGTATGTTGAGAACGTGGGACTCGGCGATAAGCTGCCGGAGATGCCGATCTTTTTGCGACCGGAGATCTATGTCAATGCGCCGCTGGAATCGACCTACCAGTCTGCCTGGGCCGCCTTTCCGAGGGTCCTGAAGGGCCTCTTGGAAGCCCCCCCGAAAAAAAAGGAAGTGATTCGGCGCCAAGCAAGAAACGCCCGAACCAATCTGCCGTTCGTCGACTAATGGGAATTGCAGGCTGGACATGAATGTCGTACAAAAAGTCGCAGACGTTTGTCGCACTCCACGCTCGGATCTTGTGAGGAGACCGACATGCAGACAGTGCCATCTCGCGGGTTGTGCGTCCTCATTATCGCGCTCCCGGCTGCACTAGTCTCGCTTGTGGGCGGATACACTTCGGAAGCTCAGGAAGACCCGGCGATTCCGCTGATCAAGCAACTCGGATCCACCGCCTACCCAATACGAGATGAGGCGAGCAGAAAGCTGATTGAGCTTTCGGAGAAGGCGATCCCCGCCCTTCGCAAGGCGGCGGTGACGAGTGAAGATGCGGAGGTCCGCCGCCGGGCCAAGGAACTCGTGCGCGCCATTCTGCCAACCTCGAAGAAGAGCCCGGCGACCGGAATGGAGTTCGTGCTGATCGAAGCTGCCGAGTTTAAGATGGGCTCGCCGACGACGGAACGGAATCGGCGAATCGACGAGACGCTGCATCGCGTGCGCATCAAGGACTCCTTCTACATCGGGGCGATCGAGGTGACGCAAGGCGAATTCCGCAACGTCATGAAAGCGAGCCCGAGTTGGTTTTCACCGACCGGGGCTGGGCGACTCGTGATTCCCGAGCAGGACACCAGCAAGTATCCGGTGGAGAACGTCACCTGGTTTGACGCCATCGAGTTTTGCAACAAGCTGAGCGAGAAGGACGGCCTGGCCCCGTTTTACAAGCTAGCGGATTTGAAACGCGATGACGGCTGCATTCGGTTGGCGAGCGTGACGGTCCTGGGCGGCGCAGGTTACCGGCTGCCGACCGAGGCCGAATGGGAGTTCGCGTGCCGAGCGTACACCGATTGGCCGTACTACTTCGGCGGCTCGGCCCATGAGCGCAATCTCAATTGCAAGTCGTCGATCGTGGCGGGCGGTTACGGCGCCGGACCGCTCTGGAAGGCGCTGGAACGCACCGCGCCGGCTCGCAGCTACACGCCCAATACGCGTTTTCTTTACGAGATGCTCGGAAACGCAGGTGAGTGGTGCTGGGACTATTACGACAAAGACTACTACGCCGTTTCACCGTTTACCGATCCGCAAGGCCCGAAGACGGGCGACCATCGTGTGGTTCGAGGAGGGTCGTGGCTTCTGACCGAAGCCAGCTGCCGATCCGCTAGCCGCGCGTCTCAGCTCCCCGGCGACCGTTCGTACACGGTCGGCTTTCGCGTGGCCCGAAGTGCGTACTAGCATTGGTGCAAATGCGTTCCTTTGGCCGTTGCAATTTCGACGGACGACGGCGATCCACCATCGCGGACCGCGAGAGACCCGCATGCGAACGCACTGGTTATGGGCACTTGCCGCGCTCGCCGTGATCGGCGCCGCTGTGCTCTGGTGGTGGGCCGTGCGATTCGGAGGCAACGATGACCGGGATCCGTCCACGCTGCCGATGAAGTACGCGGGATACAACGTTCTCTTCGTCAGTTTCGATGCGCTGCAGGCCAAACACGTCGGCTCGCTCGGGAACCCTCGCAACGTAACTCCGACGCTCGACAAGCTCGCCGGCCAGGCGTTCAACTTTCGTCGTTGTTACTCGGTCGCGTCGTGGACCGTGCCCGCGTCAATGAGTTGGTTCACGGGCGTCTTCCCGTCCGAGCATCGGCTGACGAACAAGTTCGCCGTTTACAAGCCGCCGAACGTCCGAATCGCGAATCTCAAAGAGGTCTCGCCGGACCTGACGACTCTCGCCGAGGTGATGAAACGAAACGGATACGCCACTGCCGGATTCACCGGAAATGCCGGCGTCAGCGGAGGTTTCGGCTACGAGCAAGGTTTCGACGTCTACTACCATGAGCCGGAGAAGTTCGGCGGTCTGACCGACAGCATCTCTCAGGCGCTTCAATGGCTCAAGAAGAACCGCGACAAGAAGTTCTTTGTCTTTTTGCACGGCTACGACTGCCACGGCCAGCATAGTCCCGCCGGCGGCTACGATTACCGGTTCGTGGACAAGAGTTACGATCGCCGTTACACAGGGTCCGAGCAAGAACAAGAGCAGCTTCGCGAAGAAGGGCTCAACAAAGGCCAGCTCACGTTGCGCGACGAGGATGTCCGGTTCTGGCGGGCGATCTACGACGAAAAAATCCAACGCGCCGATCAGGCGTTCGCACGGTTCATGAGCGAGTTTACCCAACTCGGACTGGCCGACAAAACGCTGATCGTCGTAACGTCCGATCACGGCACGGAGTTCTACGAACACCGCCGCTTCGATCACGGCTTCACGTTGTACTCGGAACAGCTCCACGTGCCGCTGATCGTGCGCCTGCCCGGCCAGCAGCGCGGCAAGCTGATGGCAGACCGCGTCAGCAGCGTTGACCTTATGCCGACGATTCTCGATCTGCTCGACGTGAATGTGCCGGCGACCGTGCAGAATCAGCTGCAGGGCAAGAGCCTCGCGCCGACGCTCCGTGGGGAAGGCACGGCCCGCGACGTGTTCGCCGAGACCGACTATCGCGAGTACACGTACAAACGCGCCGTCATCACGCCGGACGGCTGGAAGCTCATCTACACGCTCGAGAACAAGCGTCGAGAGCTTTACCACCTGGATGCGGATCCTGCCGAACAGCGCGACCTCGCTGAAGCGGAAAAAGGAAGAGCTGATGCGCTCGAGCAAAAGCTGTTCGCGCATTTCAAAGCAATAGGCCACGATCTCACTGCGCGGCGATGGGAAGTTGGGCTTAACCCGGTCTACACTTTTCCCACCAAGAAAAATGAAAAGTGACAAAGCGACAGGCACGGTCCCTAGGCGCGGATGACCCGGTCCGCTGCCGCCTCTTGCGGCAAGGGGATCGCTTTCAGCAACTTCTCAATGATATGGTCCGTCGTGATCCCCTCGGCGTCGGCGTGGAACGTCGTGATCAGGCGATGCCGCAACACCGGATACGCGATCTCGCGAATGTCTGCCGTGGTGACGTGCAGTCGCCCTTGCAGGATGGCCCGGGCCTTGCCGGCGAGGATGAGATATTGGCTGGCGCGTGGACCGGCGCCCCAGGCCACCAACTCCGGCAAAAACTTCGGCACGTCCGGCTCCTTCGGGCGCGTTGCCCGAACCAAATCGACCGCGTATTGGAACACATGGTCGGCGACGATCACTTGGCGCACCAAATCCTGCAGGCGCATGATCTTGTCGGCCGACATGACGTGCGCCAATTCCGTCGCTTTGCCCGCCGTCGTTTGTTTCATGATCGTCAGTTCTTCATCCCGGTCCGGATACGTGACGGCGATCTGAAACATGAAACGATCGAGTTGCGCCTCCGGCAGCGGATAGGTCCCCTCTTGTTCAATCGGATTTTGCGTCGCCAGCACGAAGAACGGGCGAGGCAGTGGATACGTCTGCCCGCCGGCTGTCACGTGGTACTCTTGCATCGCTTCCAGCAGCGCCGCCTGCGTCTTTGGCGGCGTGCGGTTGATCTCGTCCGCCAGGATCATGTTCGCGAACAACGGGCCTGGCAAAAACACAAACTTGCGGCGATGCGTCTCCGGATCGTCCTGCAGTATGTCGGTCCCGGTGATGTCGGCCGGCATCAGGTCGGGCGTGAATTGGATGCGCTTGAACGAGAGATCGAGGATCTTTGCAAGCGAACTGACGAGCAACGTTTTCGCCAAGCCGGGCACGCCAACCAAAAGGCAGTGGCCGCGGCTGCACAAGCCGATCAAGAGTTGCTCGATGACTTTGTCCTGGCCGACGATGACTCGGCCCAGTTGCGTGGTCAATGCGGTCAGATTGTCGCGCAGTTCGGCTATCGCGGATTCGTCGGCGGAGGCCATATCGTCACTTTCGCGAGCGGGGACGTTAGCGACCGGAGTCTGCGGCGTCGGTTGCGGTCGGAGTCATTATAACGAGTTGCGCGGAGAAGTCGCCACGTGAAACTCCACGACGCGAAAACGGTATGATGAAGAGAGATCACAAACCCGCTGACCACAAGAAGATCGAACCGCGGGCTGGAAAGGAGTTTCGCAATGTTTCAGATTCTCGTTGCGCTTTCGGTTGTCGCACCTGCCGGCGCCGAGCCGTTGGGCCCCGGCGACCATAAGCGCGTCCTCACCGTCGACAAGATCACGCGGCATCACTGGATTCACGTCCCGCCGAAACATGACGTCAAGAAGCCGACCGCCGTCGTGTTGGCGTTACACGGCGCGATGATGGACGGCAAAATGATGGAGGTGTTCACCGATCTTTCGAGGTCTGCGGACAAACATAACTTCATCGTCGTCTATCCCAAGGGCACCGGCGCAGGCGGCATTTTCCTGACGTGGAACGCCGGCCAATTCCCAGGACCGCTCGTCAAGGATCAAGCGGACGATGTCAAATACTTGGGCAAGGTGCTTGACGACGTCGAAAGCGTCGTCAATACAGACAAGAAACGGGTCTACGCCACGGGGCTGTCCAATGGCGCCATGATGTGTTACCGCGTCGCTTCGGAGATGTCCGAGCGCATCGCCGCCATCGCGCCGGTCGCCGGGACGCTTGCCATCGAGAAATATGAGCCAAAGCGCCCCGTGCCGGTCGTGCACTTTCATGGCAACGCGGACGCCCTCGTGCAATACAACGGGCCGCCGAAGGGATTCCGGTTTCGCTCGGTACCCGATACGATCGCGGCCTGCGTGAAGGTCAATGGATGTGCCGAAAAACCGACGGAGGTTGAGCTGCCGATAAAGGAAGACAAGCTGAAGGTGATTCGCAAAGACCATGGCAAAGGCAAAGGCGGCGCCGAGGTCGTACTCTACGTGATTCATCAGGGCGGACACACCTGGCCGGGCATGACCGGCGCCCCGGTGTTCCTGGGCCAAAGCACGCGCAACATCTCCGCCAACGACATCATGTGGGAGTTCTTCCAGCGGCATCCGATGAAGTGAGCTTCCATCCCAGGGGTTCGCTGCGCTCACCTTTGGGCGGGTGCACGACATGGTTTGCAAACGGCACGGGAGGGCGAGGCTCCTGCCGAGCCGCGAGCCCGCGAAATACTCGACTTCGGACGAGTATCCTGTCGCTTCCGGCTCGGCAGGAGCCTCGCCCTCCCGAAGCAGGCCGCGCAGACCATGTCGTGCGCCCCCTCTGGGCTTCGCGGTGTCAATCCATCAACTTGCGGAACTCGTCGAAAAGATACGTGCTGTCGTGGGGCCCTGCCGACGCTTCGGGGTGATACTGCACGCTGAAGATCGGGTAGCGTTTGTGCCGCATGCCCTCGAGCGTGTTATCGTTCAGGTTGATGTGCGTCGCTTCGACGTCGGCGGGCAGCGTTGTGGGATCGACCGCGAAGCCGTGGTTCTGCGTGGTAATCTCGACGCGCCCCGTTTTCTGATTCAGGACCGGTTGATTGGCGCCGCGATGGCCGAACTTCAGCTTGAATGTCTTGGCGCCGAATGCGAGGCCGAGCAGTTGATGCCCCAGACAGATCCCGAAGATCGGTTTCTTGCCGATGAGCTGGCGAATGTTGCCGATCGCGTAATCGAGCGGCTCCGGATCGCCGGGACCGTTGGAGATGAACACGCCGTCCGGATCGAGGGCGAGCACATCCTTGGCAGGCGTTGAACCGGGCATCACCGTCACTTCACAGCCGATCTGCACCAGGCATCGCAGGATATTCCACTTCATGCCGAAATCGAGGGCAACCACGCGGTGTGGCCGTTTGCTCTTGTGCAATTCTTGCGTCACGAACGGGCTGTTGAATCCTTCGTTCCAGGCAAACGTCTTGGTCGGCATGACGACTTTAGCGAGGTCACGGCCAACGATGCTCGGCGCTTGGCGTGCTTTCCGCACCAGCGAGGCGTTGTCGAGATCGGTGGTTGACAGGACGCCCGTCATGGCGCCGCGAACGCGCAATCGGCGAACTAGCGATCGTGTATCGATGCCTTCCAACCCCAGTATGCGATGCTCGGCCAGGTAGTCGGACAACGTGCCGTGCGAGCGGAAGTTGCTGGGGATGCGAGTGCATTCGCGGACGATGAAGCCGTCGACCTGCGGGACCTTCGACTCGCGATCTTCGGCGTTGATGCCGTAGTTGCCGATGAGCGGATAGGTCATCGTGACGATTTGGCCTTTGTAGGATGGATCGGTGAGAACTTCCTGATATCCGGTCATACTGGTGTTGAAGACGGCTTCGCCAAAGGTTTCGCCGGCGGCGCCAAAGCCTTTACCGACATAGACGGTTCCATCTTCGAGAGCCAACTTTGCGATCGGTTGCGCCATGCACGCTCCTTTTGAATCAGGATATGATTCGGGCGCGTGGATGTCATGGAGACTCGGCGAGCCGAGCCGCGGAAGCGGGCGGTTGAGCATGTCGGAACCGCCATCGGCGCCTGCGTCCCCGGCGGAGCCTGGGAACGAAGGGTTAGTCGCCGTCGCGCTTCAGCTGATAGGACTTGATCTTGCGGTCGAGCGTGGAGCGTTCGATTTGCAGAATGGTAGCGGCCGCGCTCTTGTTCCAACCGGTATGCTCGAGCGTTTGCAGGATGTGGCGTTTCTCCAGCTCATCCAGGGAAAGCGCCTCGTACGTTTGCCCGATCGCGGAGACGGCTCCGGGGGGTTCGAGCGATGACAGGAGGATGTCGGTCACGTCGAGGTAGGCGGCGCGGCTCAAGGCGACGGCGCGTTCGATGACGTTGCGGATTTCGCGGACGTTGCCCGGCCAATCATACTGCTCCATCTTTTGAAGGGCGGCCGGCGTGAAGCCGCGTATCTTGCGCCCCGTCTCGCGCGCGAAACGCTTGAGAAAATGCTCGGCGAGAATCGGCACGTCGCTGCGGCGCTCGCGCAACGTCGGCACGTGAATTTCCACGACCTGAAGGCGATAAAACAGATCGCGGCGAAACTTGCCCTCTTTGATGTTCTGCTCCATCGGCTGATTGGTGGCGGCAACAACGCGAACGTCTGTGCGGATCGGCGTGCTGCCGCCGACGCGCTCGAACGGATGCCCTTCGAGCACGCGCAAGAGTTTGGCCTGTGTGTTGTACGCCATTTCGCCGATTTCATCGAGAAAGATGGTGCCGTGGTCGGCAGCCTCGAACTTGCCGATCTTCTTTTCGGTGGCGCCGGTGAACGCCCCGCGTTCATGGCCGAAGAGCTCGCTCTCCAAGAGCGTCTCTGTAATGGCGGCGCAATTCAGGCAGATGAACGGGCCATCGCGACGCGGACTGGAAAAGTGAATCGCCCGTGCGACAAGCTCCTTGCCCGAGCCGCTCTCGCCGCGAATGAGCACGGTGGCATTTGTCGGCGCGACGCGGCCGATTTGCTCAAGAATGGTCTTGATCGCCGGGCTCCCGCCGACCAGTTCGCTTTCAACTTGCAGATGCTCGCGCAAGGAACGATTCTCGGCAGAAAGCGAATCTTGCCTCAGCATCTGGTTCATGACCAGGGCGAAATGCTTGGCGACCGCGATGGTGAATTCGAGGTTATCGTTGGAGAACGACTTGTGCGGATCGGTGCAGTACAGGTGGATTAGCGCAAGCACCTTGTCCTGGTGAATGACCGGGGCGCAGATCAGGCTCGTGGCGCCGAGTTGCGTGATGCTGTCGCGCTGGCTCAGGTAGCGATTGCGCGAAACATCCTCGGCAAGAATTGCTTCGCGGCCGCTCATGACCTCGTGCGTGACGAACTCGGAGACGGGCGAGTAAAGGCGTTTGGCCGGGCCATCGGGCCGCACGGAGGTGATCTCTGTCTCGCGCCCCTCTTTGATCGTGAGGATTGCGCCGACCTCGGCCGACACCGCGGCCAAAAGCCCGTCGAGCACGGTCTCGGCCAAATCGTGGTAATTTGTCGCGGCCCCCATCGACAAACTCAGGCGATAAAGCTGCATCAGATCGCGCCCCAGACGGACGCGGCTCGAACCTTCCTCGGGAACATCGGGTACTTCATCGGGATTCGGCGTAAGAAACCGTGAACTCGACAGCCGCTTCTTGATCGAAACGGTTTCGTTGACCGATGGCAACGGAATCTGCGGCAACTCCTCGATGGTGTTGACGAACAAGTAGCGCGTTTTGCCGATCTGTACCTCGTCACCGGCGTTAAGTTCCCATTCGGCGTCGAGCGGCATGGCGTTAACCCGAGTGCCGTTCAAGCTCTTCAGATCGCGCAGCCGCCAGCGTTCCTCGGCGAAATAGACTTCGGCGTGGTCGCGGCTTGCCAGCTCGTCTTTGAGAACGATGCGGTTGGTGTTGGCTCGGCCCAACGTGTAACGCTGTCCCGCGATGAGGGGGATCACGTCGCCGTAGCCATCGTCGCGGCGATTGACCAGAAACGGACCGTTCGCGGTGGGGGTCATGCCGAGGTTTGACTGTGCGTTTGTTTGCTGGGATTCGTTTCGCAATCGCTAACTTACCAGGTGAAGGCGCGATTGGAAAGTGCGGGATTTCATCAGAGGTCAGGGGACAGGGGTCAGCCGGAAGGTGTCTGTTCGTTGAGGGACGATGCGCACACGCGATCGAGTCGTATTGGCCTCTCGACTACTGACGCCTGATTTCTGATCTCTGACATCCGACCTCCGACGTCAGCTTTCTTGCGGCGGTTGCAGCTCATTGAGCAGTTGGGCGATCTCTGCGTCACTCATGGGGCGGTCGAACATGCAACCGATGAGCCAAGCTTCTTTTTCGGGCGCTGGATCGGCTTGGCCGAAGAGTTGACGAAAAAATCGGCTCAGCACGGGAGTCGGCGGCAACCACGGAGCGTTCGGCGGGCATGGATGCGGCCGACTGTGCCGCACGCGCGCCACGCGCGACACGGGGCCCATTTCACCGGAGCCTTTCAACTCGAACGTCAGCATGGTGCCCGGTTCAAGCGGGACTTCAAGGAGAAATCCAATCCCTCCCGCCGACACATCGACGAGCATCGCTTTGTGGCCCCGGAATTCCGGCTTGATCGCTAAGCGCAGCACGCCGGTGTCGACGCACAGATGGTGGGGATGGTCGCGCAAATCGGCATCGTGCAGCAACGCCTTGTCAACGGCGAATGCCGGTTGTTCTTCGTTCGGCATGGGGATGGATCCGGAAGAAAGCGACGCCATGGACGGGCAGCGTGTTATCTGAAAGATAGTTCACCGATGCCGGAAAGTCAAATCCGAGCTGCCCTCGCCGCGACGACGTGATTCGATGTGCGGCCACCGGCCAGTTTGACAAACACGAAAAGTAATCTAGCCTTTTTTACAACGGTACGCCCCTGGCCCATCTGGATGCATCATGACGTCCCAAGTTCTTCCCGCGCCGCACAATCCCCCGGTGGAAAGGCCCATCGCCGATTGTCGCGTCTATCCGCGCTCCGAATGCTCGGTCCCGACCACCTGCCAACCCGCGTCCGTGGTGGAGATGAAAGAGATGCGCTGGCCGGCGACGATAAGCGACATCTCGATCGGAGGGATCCGGCTGCTCCTGCAACGACGTTTCGAAAAAGGCTCCGCTCTCGCCATCGAATTGCCCGGCGACGGCGTTCGCGAACCCACCGTTGTTTTCGTCAAGGTCATGCATGTTCGTTCCGCGGGCAACGGCGCCTGGATGCTCGGCTGCAAATTCGTCAGCGAGCTCAGTGACGACGAATTGCAGCGGCTGCTGACTTCGACACAGCATGTTTTGTCGACGGAAAAACCCCCAGAAGACGAGCCCGAACCCGCCGAAACCGACGCGGACGCAACGGCGAATACGCAGCCGGAATCCCGCGTACTTCAAAACGTGTTCTTGCATGTCGAAACGGTTTCGGGCCGAACGATGGATTTCGTCATCAAAAAGCTCAACGTGTCACGCATTTGGCCGCTCGCCCCGGGCAAGATCCTAGCGTTCCGCGGCAAATCGGCCGACCAATCTAGCTGGTCCGTGCGTGTTCAAGTCACGGGGTTTCATGAGCAGAGCAATGGCTGGGAGATCACCGGCAAAGTCATCGGCCGATCGCCAGGCACCGATGAGATGCGGGCCCTCGTCGAGTTGACGTGAGCGATCAAGATTCGTCCAATAAAAAGAGCCGCGCACCAGACAAGGAATCGTTCCTTGTTTCGTGCGCGGCTCCGTGCTTTCGGACTTGTTGCTATCCGGCGGAGAAGCTGGCGTACTGGCTGCCCGTTCCGCCGGAGACGCCGACTGCGCCGGCAGCGCCGATCATCGAGTCGCGGACGGACCCAAGTTGAACGCCGTTCAGCGACAATGTCAGCTGATTGCCGTTGACATCGAATCGCACGGCGCCTGGCTGCACGCCGACCTTGCTGAACAAGACCGTCCACGTTCCGTTGATCCGACGTTTGATCTGAGCGGTGTAGGTGGTCTTGTTGGTGGCAGCGTTATGAGTCGCGACGATGCCCGCCCAATAGGTATTGCCCGATAGCGCGTTGTACCGTGCCAGCACACCGGCGTCGCGGCCCGCTTGAACGGCCGCGATCTGCGCCTGAACCGAGACGTTGAGCTGGCTGGCGCCGTACACGGTCAGCACGTTGGCGGCGCCGACGCCGACGAGCCGATTGCCCGAGACACCGAAACCGCCGGAGACGGCATACCAGTTGGCGCCCGGCATGGAACCGCCATTGAACGAATCGGAGAACGGCAGGCCGGTGGTGGTGAAAACTGGCGAGCGAGCGGAATACATTTCGAGCGAGGCGCCTTGCGTGCCGTAGATTCCGACGCCGCCGGTCTTGAGCGAAGTATCGCCCGCGGCCAAGACGAGCGTACCGTTGATGTAAAGCTGCTGCGAACTGCCGACCGAGGCGAAGGTGAGCGTGCCGGCGCCGGTCGTGACATTCTTGGAGGCCAGCAGCGTCCATTTCCTGGCGAGCTTTTTCCAAATCTGAACTTGGTAGGTCGTCTTCCGGGTTGTCGCATTGTAAACCGCAGTCAAGCCGGCGCGATACATCGTATCGGAGACCGAGTTGTAGCGTGCGACGAGGCCGGCGAATCCGCGCGCCGGAAGCGTGGTGACATCCACACTCTGGTAGCTGTCGGTCTGGGCGGCGCTGTGAACGGTGGAGAGGTTGACGGCCAGTTGTCCGATGGCCGCGCCGCCCTTGGTTCGGAAGTTTCCGGTCCATTGATTCCACGACGCGGACAGCAGCTTGCCGTCGGCCTGGCTGAACCCGTCCACGAAAGGCATCGTCACGATTGGGCGTTTCACGGCCGTGGCGACGCTGGGCCAAATGACGGTGCCGGCGTCGGAGTAGCTGCCGGCGCCGCCGGCGCCTTGAAGGAATGCACTGACCGCGGACGCGATCGACGTTCCATTGAGCGACAACTCCAGCGTCGATCCTACTACATCAAGTTTCAGCGTGAAGGGGCCCATCGGCCTGGCGATGGGAGTGCTCGCCAAGGTCTGCCAGGCGCCGTTCTTCAGCATTCGAATCTGCGCGTTTGCGGTACTGCCCGAGAATACAATGCCGGCCCAATACTGATTCTTGCCGTCGGCGCTTCGTCGAGCGACGAGACCGGTTGCGCTGTCCGCGGGCACGCTTTCGACGCGTGCCGAAACCGAAACGTCGGTGAACGATCCTGTGGCGAGCTTGACGACGGGCGGCGCCGCCGGCGCCGGCGGATCCCATACGCCGACGATCGGGAGTTGGAAGCCATTGCCGTAGCTGTAGAACTGATCCTGCGAGAACGGTCCCGGATTGAACTGGTGGCTCAGGGCGTTGAGCGTGCCGAAAAACGGCGCCGGGTTCGTGCCGGGGCCAGGTGATTCGAGGAAGTACCAATCGGCGCCGCGGCCGGTCACCTGGTTGGCCGTCGGCACATAGAGGCCGATGTCAGTGATGCCGTCGTGGTTCATGTCGGCGGCAACGGGGCGTTCCATGATCCCGCCGAACGTCATGCTCTCAACTCCGCTAATGCCACCGGTCAGCGTGGCGTCGAGGCCGGGACTGGCAAGCGCGTTCAAGTCGAACTGCCAGGTGTTGGTGTCGGGCTGATAGGTGCCGAGGTCAAACCTGCCATCGCCATCGAAGTCGCCCACGACCGGGAAGCCCCGCAGACCGTTGCTGATGACCACGGTGCCCGAGCCGCCGATGTTGTTTTGATGAGCATAATCGATGTACCAATTACCCTTGCCATCAAAGACGGCAATCTCGTCCGCATTGATCGCTGGGTTGAAGTTGTAGGCCAACGGCAATCCGTTGATCTGCAACGTCGGATAAATCGTGAGGACATTATCCACGACGCCGCCGGTGGCCAGGAGGAACCGGAATCGGCCGTTGACGCCGCCGTACGCTCCGAGCTTGTCGAATCCGTTCCCGTTCAACCCAATGCCCGCAAAATCGCCGGCGAAGATATGGTCCGTGTATCGGCCGAGTGAAAAAGCCTTGTCGGCATTGACGGTGTCGGCGTTCAGCGGATCCCAGAGTCCGTTGCCGTTGATATCGAGTTGCTGCGTCCCGTTGCCGTAGACGCCGATGTGCGGTCGGCTGTTAACGGTGAAGCGAGCGACGAAGTTGCCGCCGGCTTGCCCGTTGCCGGAGGGGAAGTTGGGCGCGGCGTTGGGCTGAGCGGCGTTGCTTTCGCCGTCGAGCCGATTGCCCGCGGGATCGGTGAGTCCGTCGAGGATGGTGAGCGTATAGCGATCGTCGGGCAAGCCGCCTTGGAACAGCGGATTGGTCGTATCGAAATAAATCGTTACGAGCGCGGTCGCAATCGCATTCGCGGCCGGGTTGGTCTCGCTCAGGCTTACGGCAACGATCGGCACGTTGCCGATGCGGTCGCCCACCACCGAGAACAGGCCGCGGGCGATTGCCGTTACCTGCTGGGCCCCGGTCGTGTCGCCATTGAACTGGGCCGGATCGAGTGCAGGATAAAGGAATCCAGCGGCTCGTGGCGGGAGGTCGATAAAACTGATTTCCAGACTCTGCACCAAAGGCGTCGGGCCAAGCGTCGGCTTCGGCGCAAACAGCGGATACTGTGATTCGTCCGCCGCGGTCGCCAGGTCATCCGGAATGCGAACGCCCATCACCTGCGGGCCGATCGTGTCCACGAGACTCACGCCCGGGATACCGCTGCCCGCGCCGGACAAGTTGTCGAAGTCATACGTGTTGATCGAAACGCTCGGCTGATTGCCCGCGCCCTTGACGCGTACAAAAATTCGCTCGAATGGTTCGAGTGCGGCCAGGTTGAGCGGATTGTTCGTTGCGCCGAATATCGCGATCAAGTTGTTCCCATCGGGATCCGGAACGCCACTGGTAATCAGGTTCCCGTCGGCGCCGTAGATGTCTAGCGACAGGTCGCCGTTGCCCGGCAATCCGGGCCGACCGTTCGTCAGCGTCGGCACGCGATCGAAAAGAATCTTGACCTGGTACACGTTGGTCGCCGGCGGGCGGAACTCATACCAGTCCTCATCGCCGTTCAATCCAAATGGCGCCGCGATGCCGCCTGGATCGATAGTCGGGCTATTCGGATTCTGGCCGACGCGAGCGAGCTGACCGGAATTGAGCCGGCTGTCGTTGAACTCGAATGGATCGTTGTGGAACACCACGACGCGGCCTGCTTGATCGGTCCCCGTTCGTCCGGTGATCGGATTGAGACCCGTGACGTCGACACGCTCGACTTGCTCATACGTCAATTCGAGCGGTTCAGCATTTCCCGGACCGATCGTTACGGTTCCGGTATTCGGCGAAGCGCCCTGGCGAATCAACGTCAGATCGCCGAGGCCGCCGTCGGTGACGGCGAGACGATCTTGCGTGAAGTCGGGGCCGCCGACGACGTCGAAGCGGAGACTGTTAACGACGGCGTCGATGCCGAGCGTGTCGAGCCAGTTGGCGCTAATGAGATCGGCGCCTGAGCCAGCTTCGATGCGGACGGCTTCGACGGTTCGCACGCCGCCGCCATCGACCACCAGCGTGTCGGTTTTCGTCGTGCCGTTGACGGTGGAGTCGAGCGTGGTTGCAGCGGATTGGTTGACGATGAAGGTATCGTTGCCGGAGGTTCCGCGGAAGACGATGGTGTCGAAGTCATCGCCGCCGTCGTAGGTATCGGCGCCGCCGCTGACGATGAAGGTGTCCTCGCCTGCGCCGCCTTGGTAGGAATCAACGCCTGCGCCGCCCTGGAGCGTATCGTTGCCGGCGCCGCCGATGAGGATGGCGTCGGCGGAGAGGAAATCGTCGCCGTCCCCGCCGGAGAGCGTGACCTGGGAGAAGGTGAACCCCGCGCCGGTGACGGCATTCGGATTCACTTGAATCGTGTCGTTGCCATTGAGACCGTTCAATACCAACGTGCCGTTGCCGAGCACCGCGGTTTCTACCGAACCCCAACGTGTGCCCACCACAGGAAGCGGGAAAGGACCGGGAATACCCGCCGTTTCTAGCGCGACATTGATGGCGTCGTTCCCCACCGACCCGTTTACTGTCAACGTGCCGTTCACGTTCAGGGTCGCACCTACCTTCGTAACGGAAGTGTCCGCGAGGTCGTCCACGGTCAAAGTTGCGATGGTGGAAAAGGTGATGTTTTCAATGTCGTTCCCGATAGCGAGGTTGGCATCGTGGTCGATGCGCACTTTCGAATCACCCGATTCGCGCACGGTTGCCGTAGTAGTTGCACTGAAGATGATTTGATCCGGATCGTCGCCGCCGTCGAGCACATCGTTGCCGGTGCCTGGATTGAGTTGATCGGAACCAGCCCCACCCAGCAAAATGTCGTTGCCGCCGCCGCCGCTGAGCGTGTCGAGTCCGTCGTTGCCTTCGAGGCGGTCATTGCCCGCGCCACCGGTCAAAGAATCGTCGCCGGCGCCGCCAAGCGCCGTGAATCCGACCGTCATGGCCGAGCCGTTGACCGTGTCATTGCCCGCACCGGCGTCGACGATCATCGGAAGCGTCAGGCCGGTAAGCGTGACGGTGTCGTTGTTGCCGAGAGTGGTGATATCGAGCCGGTCGATGCCGACGCCAATCGTAACGGTGCCGTCGCGCGTAATCGTAGTCGAGGTCGACGTAACGGTGTCAGCCCCGGCCGTGCCGAGGACGTTCAACACATCGAAGCCGCCCGTGCCGCCGGCGATCGTGAAGGAACCGAGCGCGATGCCGGTGTAGTTGACCGTCGTCCCCGTGTCGGTGCGCGTGACCTGGCCGGAGCCGGCGTCGGTCGGGTTGAAGTTCAGGTTGTCGGCGCCGGTGGTGCCGCTGACCGACATGGTGTCGCCGGCATTGCCGTTGCCGTTCAGGACGACGCTGGCCAGGCCGGTGACCGAGCCGAGGCCGGTGACGCTGATCGCGTCGCCGGCCAGGGTGCCGTTGCCGTTGACGGTGAGGTGCTCGACGCCGGTGAAATCGACGTTGCCGCCGACGATGCCGGTGATGTTGCTGGCGGGCAGATTGACGTCGATGGTGTCGTTCGCGGTCGTGCCGTTGACGGTGAGGCTGTCGCTGCCGCCGCCGTTGTCGCCGCCGATGACGCCGATGCCGCCCGCGAACAGGCCGGCGTTGGCGTTGATCGTGATGCGGTCGTCGCCGCCCAGCGAGTTGATGACGATGCGGTTGTAGCCAGCGACATTGACCGTGTTGGCGAAGCCAAGCGTGTTGGTCACGCGGACGTCGCCGTTGGCCTCCACGGTGATCGTATCGTCTGCGTCGGCGCCCTGAATGACCGCGGTGCCGTTGAGCGGACCGTCGGCGAGAACCACCTGCTCGACGCGCGCGTAGCTGAGCGGCAACAGCGGCGCGCCACCGATGTCATACGGTTGGACCGTGCCGGAACCGGGTGCGAAGCCGGGCGTGACGACGGAGTTGATGGTGGTGATGTTGAGGATGTCCGGGCCGTCGTTGGTCGAGGCGTCCACGAACGCCGATTCGACGTTGTCGAGGATGTAGTTGGTCGTGGCCGCGCCGGAGGTCACATCGATCTGGCCGCCGTTGATGGCGTTGGGCGTGTAAGTGATCGTGTCGTCCACCAGCGTGGCCGGGTCGTGCGTCAAGAGTTGGAAGCTGTCGCTGGCATTGGGTGCGCCGCCGTTGATGTTCACGTCGTCAATGCCCCAGCCGGAGCGATGGGTGATGGCAAACGCATCATCGCCGCCCAGGCCGTTGAGCGTGATGTCGCTGCTGGTCGAGCCCAGGGAGAAGAAGGAGATGCCCGGTCCGAAGCTGGAATCGATGTTGCCGGCCAGGGGAAACGCTGCCGTCAGAGCAACCGTGTCGCTGCCTGCGGTCCCGTCGACGATCAGCGTATCGGTCCCCGTGCCGCCGCCGCCATCCACTGAGACACGTTCCGTACCGATGAAGTTGACAATGGTCGCCGCCGTGGCGCCGGAGCGCGTCGCCTCGGCGCGGCCGCTGTCAATTGATGCGCCGGGAACGATGCGGAATACATCATCGGCGTTAAGGACGCCTCGCAGTTCGACGGAATCAACGTCGAAGGGCCCGCCGCCGGCCGGCAAGCCGCCGTCCACATTGATCGTCACGCTGCCGTCGTTACGGCCGATGATGCGGACATAGTCGCTGCCGCCCAAGCCCTGGATGTTGAGCTGATTGAAGTTTGTGAAGCTGCGCAGGTTGTAGAGCGAGCCGCCCTGACTATCCTCGACGCGGACCATCGGCGCAGCCGGCGTGCCGGCAGCGGTCAGGTCAACAAAGAAATCTTCCAGGCCGCTGGTGTTGGGCGCGTCCGGATCGGTGCCGCGCAGCGTCAGCGTATCCGTGTCGCTGACATGGCCGTCGCCGTCGTTGACGATGATGTCGAGGTTGTCGATGTAGCTGATCGTCACGATCATCGAGCCGTCGACCGCGTTGGTGACGCGCACTTCGCCGTCTTCCGGACCGCTCGGCTGAATGACGATGTTCTCACTGACCGGATCGGCGCCGGGAATCGGCAAACCGGTGACGCCGTCGGTGCCCACGGTGTTGACGATGAGCAGATCGCTCTGGTCGCCGTCAATGGCGGCCGGCGAACCTTCGTTGTAGTTGACGTGCACGCCCCAGCCGCGCGGCTGGTTGGCGCCCGGGCCGCCCGCGTTGTCGGCCCACGCCGTGATTTCCAGCGTGTCGATGTCGTCGGCCGTCGCGCCGGTCGCCGGCGTGTCGGTGACGTTGACGTTCGGGTTGTTCAGGTTCTGGCCCTGGATGTCGTAGCCGTAGACATTCAAGACCTGCATTTGATCGACCAGAATCGGCGCACTGCCGTTGATGATGATGAACGCTTCCTGGAAGCCGCCGTCCAACGAGCCGCCGCTGTCGATGTTGCGGCCGACGACGATGAAGTTGTCGGTCTGGTCGATGGCCGGATTGTTCTGATCGCCGATCAGGTTGATGACGCCGTTGCCGGGAATGAGCACAAGCCGCTCGATCGAGCTGTAGAAGATGCCGAACGGGTTGTTGCCGGCGAAGACGCTGACGTTGGGTGGCGTGGCCTTGTCGGACCACAAGCTGAACGAAGTCGGCGACGTTTGCGTGAGCCGATCGCCCAGGGGCAGGCCGTCCGCATCGACCGGACCCAGCGGCGGCAGGTTGCCGTTGACCTGGATATTGAACAGCGTGTGCGGCGTGGCGAAGATGTCGTCGGCAATGCCGTCGCCGCGATAAAGCGCCGGCAGCGATTGCAGATCTTCATCGCCGGCATTGACGACCAGGCCGGGACGATTCGGAATCGGCGCGTTGTTGACGAAGCTGGCAACGTTGATGAGCTCGACCGGCAACAAGGCGCCTTCGCTGTTGTTGACCGTGGTCACGCGGTTGGCGCCGCTCGTCGCATTGTTGATGTTGATGATGTCGTAGGCGTCTTCATTGCCGAAGCCCGTCATCAAAACGCCGGCGCCCAGGCCCCAGTAATTGTTGGTGCCGCCGTTCACCGTCACATCGAGCTCGCTGGCGGTTTGCACGACCGCGCAATTGCCGACGGTGCCGGTGCCTTCGCCGTCCAGCCGGATGCCGAACGCCGGGTTGATGCCGTCGATGAGCAGGTCCGGTCCCGTGCCGCCGCCCGCCAAGCCGGGGTAGTTCTCGGCCAGCGAATCCGCGGGCGCAGTCGCGCCTGGCGAATTGAGGTACGGGTTGCCGTTCAGGAATACGAAGGCGGCGCTGTCCGACAACAGGCCATCGATGCCGATGAAGCCGTTGCCGGCGACAGCGGCCGTGTCGGGCACGTGGGCCACGGTCAGGATGTCGTCGGCCGCGGTGCCGGTGACGCGCACCAGGTCATTCGTGCCGGTGCTGTTGAACAGGATCGTTTCCATCGACCGGACATTGAGCGGCATGGCCGCGCTGTTGGCGCCGGCCAGGCCGTTGCCGGCGCTCTGGGCGCGGACATCGATCGAGGCGGTCGGAATCAGGCCGGCCACGTCGAGGTAGTCCCAGTTCAGATCGCGGGCAAAGCCGGCGTTGTTGTCGTTGATGATCAGACGGTCGCGGTTCGCGCTGTCGCCGTTGGGATCGTCGCCCCAGATCTCGACCGAGGTGATCGGGAAGACCGCCGTCTGGCCCAGGTGCGCGGCGATGTTCAGGATGAACTGATCGTTTCCGGCCGAGCCGTGGAAAATGTTGTTGGCGCTGAGCGCATCGCCGTTGATCGTCATCGTGTTGAAGTCATTGCCGGTGTGCATGTCGATGCGCGTCGTACCGGTGGCCGTCGTCGCATTCACGTTGACCGAATCAGCGCCGGTCGACGTGAACACGTTGAGCTGTTCGAGGCGATTGCCGGCCACGCCGATGCCGAAGGTGCCGCCGGTGCCGAGATGCGTGTACCGGATTGCCGCGGGCGCGAAGCCCAGCAGCTCCGTAGTGTCGCCGGTGATTGTCACACCAACGGGCAGCGTGATGGTGACCGCGCCGATATTGGAAACCGAGGCGGGAGTGGCCGCCAGTGCCGCGGTGCCGGAATCGTCGACGTTCAAGATATCATTGGCGCCCACCGGACCGTTGACGGAATCAGCGATGAATGTGATTGGACCGTTGATGGCATCGAGCGAGCCGCCGTCGCTGGCCAGCGAACCGTTGGCGTTGACGCTGAAGTCAACGGTGTCATTGCCGATGGTGACGGTGTCGGAACCGCCGTCGCCGCCGATGATGTAGCTCGTGCCGAGCGCCGTCGCTGCGATGTCCAGCGTGTCGGCGAGATCGGTCATCTCGTAGTAGAAGACTTCGACCGTGCCGTAGGTGATCGTCACCGGCGCGGCCCCGACCAAGGTCGTGTCGGTCAGGTCGGCGGTGTCACCGACTGCCGCGGAGGTTGCAACATCGGAAATCGCGATGAGATCGCCGTTGGTCTCGCCGGTTTCGGCGCCCGCGATGATCACGGGGCCGTTGATGGCGTCGAGGCTGAAGGTGCCGACGGGCACGGCCAGACCGAGCACTGCGGTGCCGATA
>VGZI01000011.1 GCA_016872605.1 Planctomycetota bacterium | reverse complement strand
GCGGTGGTACGCGAAAGTTCGTTCTACGGTATTCAGCAAGGAGGTCTTCTTGGCGTCACCGTTTTTCTTGGTGTCGTCTTTCTTCTTGGTGTCGTCTTTCTTGGTGTCGTCCTTCTTGGTGTCGTCAGGTTTCTTGGTGTCGTCTTTCTTGGTGTCGTCCTTCTTGGTGTCGTCCTTCTTGGTGTCGTCTTTCTTGGTGTCGTCTTTCTTCTTGGTGTCGTCTTTCTTGGTGTCGTCCTTCTTGGTGTCGTCCTTCTTCGTGGTGATCGTGACCTTCAGATCGGCTTCCTCATCGCCGGCGCCTTCGGATTTTCCCTTGACCTTGAGAGTGACGGTTCCGGCTTTGGCAGTGGTGGTGGTGGTGATCTTGAGCGTGCCCTTGCTTTCGCCCGCGGCGATCGTGAGGTCGGCAACGGTTACTCCCTTGTCCCCGGCGACAGTGATCTTGATTTCCTTTTTCGATTCGGGGGCTCGCGCCACCTCAACGGCAGACTCGCCGGCTTCGCCCGCTTTGATCTCCGCATCAGCAACGGATTTGAAGCTAAAGCCAGTTCCCGGAATTTTCTTCGGCCCCGGCTTATCGTCTTTTTTGCAACCGGTCATGCCGACGGACAGCACCGCCATCAGGCCGAACGAAAGACACAATGCCAAAACCTTTTTCACGAGTTACCATCCTTTCCAGAAAAACAGTTGGCCCACTTAACCACATCGGGAAACGAATCCGACGGCGCGTTCACCGAGTTCCATTTCCAATAGGAGGCAGAGAACGCTAGATTATTCCCGGTTTTTTCACTTTCAAGCATGAAAACGGCAAAAAGCTGTTTTTTTTTCGCTGCGCCCGGCGCTCAACGATTTTTCGCATCCTTCCGCCCCGCTGGGAATAAAATCCCTCGGCGGAGTATCCTCCTTCCAGCAGGGAGTTCGACCATGCCCTGGTTCGGGTCCTCCAAGTCGGCGATCGAAGCGATGGTGGAGGCCCACTACGTCGCCCTGTATCGCTTCGCCTATCGCCTGAGCGGGTCCGCCCAGCTTGCCGAGGACTTGACACAGGAGACGTTTTGCCTGGCCCAAAAAAAACTGCATCAACTGCGTGAGGAGGAACGAGCCAAATCCTGGCTCTTCGCCATCCTTCGCAACGTATATTTGCACCAGGCACGGTCCAGCAAACTCGAGAAGCAGGTTTCCCTCGACGGAATACCGGAAATCGCAGACCGTTCCACGGAAAACGGGGCCGGTCCCGACTCGGCGCAGCTGCAAAAGGCGCTCAACGAGCTCCCGGAGGCGTTTCGCACGCCGCTTATTCTTTACTATTTTGAGGATTTCAGCTACAAGGAAATCGCGGAACAGATGAATGTGCCCTTGGGCACGGTCATGTCGCGCCTCGCTCGCGGCAAGGCCTTTTTGCGACAGCGGTTGACGGATCAATCCGACCTGATCGTGAAAGCGAACCAGGGGGAGGTCAAATGATGGAATGCCATGAAGTTCAACAACTGCTGGCGTTCGTCGATCGCAAGTGCGGAGAGCTTGACGACACCGAACGCGAGATCGTCCAACAACATCTCGACAAATGTCCGGCCTGTGCCGAGCTGGCGCGAGCGGAACGGCAATTCGATGCGTTGATCGCTCCGGTCATGGTCGATGTGCCCGTGCCCACGACCTTGCATCAGAACATCCTTGCGAAACTGGACGCCGACCGTGGCCGAGTGCCATGGAAGACGGCGCTGGCGATGGCGGCGTGCCTACTCATAGCGGTTACCGCGGGATGGGTGTGGTTTCAGCAGACTCATCCGGAGCTCAAGTCAGCCGACGTGCCACAACTCTTCTTCAACGGCAACCAGAGCGTGGAATCGGTCGAAGGTTATCTCGCCGATCGCGGCGTGGACGCCAAGCTGCCAGGCATTATCGATGGCAGCCTGCTTGAAGAAGTCGACGTCGTCCACGTCAAAGGCAAGCCGGTTGCCAAGTTCACCTACCTGCGCATCGAGAACGGCCAAAAGAACAAAGCCTATGTGCTGGCATTGTCGCCAAGGGACTTTCGGCTAGGCGAACTCACGCATGGGATGAAGATCGCCAACATGAACTCTGTCTTCGTGCACCACGAGGACGGCTACGTTTTCATCGTTTACTGCTCGAGCCTCGAAGCCTTTCGCCAATTCCTCAAGGCGTAACTGACGTAGGTCAGGCTTTCTAGCCTGACGGAGCCCGCGAAAAGTCAGGCCAGAAAGCCTGACCTACTTTAAGCGCCTTGCGAACGACACCCAGCCGTTGATAGAATCTCCTGGAGCACGTGGGGGACGTTTTGAACTTGCCTCATCAGACGAGGCACGTGCAAAACGTTCCCCACGGCGCAGCAGGGGGGCCTATGTCACGCCACGTTGCTGGGATTCTCGTACTAACGGCTTTTGCAACATCCACCCACGCCGGGGAGCTGCGGCCCGTCGATTTTCGCACCGACGTCATCTCAGCGCTTTCGCGGGCCGGCTGCAACCAAGGGGCATGCCATGGCTCGCCCAACGGCAAGAACGGGTTTCGCCTGAGCTTGCGCGGCTACGATCCCGATATCGACATCCACACGCTGACGCGCGGAGAGTTGGGCCGACGCGTCGATCGCCAACGTCCTGAAAACAGCTTGTTCCTGCTCAAGGCAACCGGCAACGTGCCTCACCAAGGCGGCGTGCGATTCAAGCCGGGCGAGCCTGCGTACGAGACTCTCAAACGCTGGGTTGCCGAAGGCTGCAAGGATGGCGGCCCGGCCGACCTGATCAAGCTCGAAGTCGTCCCCGAATTCGCTCGGCTGCAGGATGCGAATCGCACCAAGCAAATCACCGTGCGGGCCCACTTCAAATCGGGCGAGATTCGCGACGTGACCGATCTCACGGTCTTCAGCGTCAATACCGCCGGCGCCGCCAATGTGTCGCCGACCGGCCTCGTCGAGTTCAAACGCACCGGCGAGGCGTCGATTCTCGTGCGATACCTCGATCAGATCCGCAGTGCTCAACTTCAATACGTCGAGCGCGATGCGGCGTTCAGCTTCAGATCGCCGCCGATCGCCAACGACATCGACAAGTTCGTGTTCGCCAAGCAAAAAGATTTGCAGCTCAATCCGATGCCTGTGGCCGGCGACGAGGTTTTCTTGCGCCGTGTATATCTCGACACGATCGGCGTGTTGCCGACGGCGGCCGAAGCGCGGGCGTTTCTCGATTCGAAGGACAAGCAGAAGCGGGCCAAGTTGATCGATGCGCTCCTGGAACGCGACGAGTACGCCGCGTACTGGGCCCTCAAATGGGCCGACGTTCTGCGCGGCAGCCCGACGACGATCAGCGAGCGCGGCGTGCACAGCTTTCATCGCTATCTCGTCAAGACGATAGCCGACGACAAGCCGATGGATCAGTTCGCACGCGAATTGCTCATGGGCCTGGGCAATACCCTGCACAAGCCGGCGGCCAACTTCTACCGCGTGTCGCGCACCCCCGATGAGACGGCCGAGGCGTTTGCCCAGCTCTTCCTCGGCGTTCGCGTCCAATGCGCCAAGTGCCACAACCACCCGTTCGAATCGATCACGCAGAACGACTATTATGGACTGGCCGCCTATTTCGCGCAGGTGCAGTTGAAGGGCGCCAAGTTCGGATTGGACGATGAGATCGTCTATCTCCAGCCGGGCCGCGAGGTGCAGCATCCGACGACGCGCAAGAATCAAGACCCCGTGGCGTTCGGCTTCTCCTCCGGCAAGCTCGCGCCGGAGGACGATCGCCGCGAGAAGCTGGCGGACTGGCTGACGCGGGCGGACAATCGCTACTTCGCGCCGTCGCTGGTAAATCGCGTGTGGTATCACCTCCTGGGCCGGGGCATCGTCGAGCCGGTAGACGATTTCCGCGACACGAATCCTCCGTCGAATCCGGAGTTGCTCGATGCACTGGCCAAGGACTTCGTGAAGCATGGCTATCGCATGAAGCCCCTCATTCGCAGCATTCTCAATTCGAATACGTACCAACTGGCAAGCACTGCATCCGGCGCTAACGCTTCCGGCTCGTCGAAACAATCGCCGAAGTCCGCGGACCCCGATCGCTACTTCACCAAGGCGTCGATTCGCATGCTGGCGGCGGAGCAGATTCTGGACGCAATCTCGAGCGCGACCGGAATCGCCGAACCCTTCAAGGGCTATCCACTCGGCACGCGAGCGTTGGAGTTGGCCGAAGGCGGCGTCAATCATCCGTTCCTGCAGGCGTTCTCGAAGCCGGTGCGTGACGTGAGTTGCGAGTGTGCCCGCGAGGACGATCCGTCGTTGCCGCAGATGCTGCATCTCTTGAACAACAAGGGGATGTTGAACAAGGTGCATTCGCCCAACAGCCTGTTGGCGAAGGCGCTGCGCGAAAAGAAAGACGATCGCACGGTGATCGAGGAGGTCTACCTGGCAACGCTCTCACGACGACCGACGTCGGGCGAGATCGCCATCGCCGTTAAGCATATCGCATCGGTCGGCGACCGGGCGCGGGCGTTGCAGGATGTGCAGTACGCGCTGTTCAACCTGGGTGAATTTCTGCTGAGGCATTGAGGAATGCCCCAGTGGGCAGCCTCGTGTTTACGTTTACCGTTCGCTTGGCGCCGTGCGAGGGCTTTGCACAAAAACGTGGGGACAGGCTTTCCAGCCTGTCCAAATTACAAAGTTGGGAAGGCCAGGCTAGAAAGCCTGGCCCCACTTGGGGGTTTTTGTGCAAAGCCCCGTGCGAGCGCTAAACACAAGCTTCGCTCACCCTTTTGGGAATATCCCCATCACGTTGTAGCCACAATCGACGTAGAGGACATGGCCGGTGATCGCCGACGCCAGCGGGCTGCACAAGAACGCGGCGGTGTTGGCGACTTCGTCGGGCGAAATAGCGCGCGGCAACGGTGAACAGGCGGCGGCGTGATTGACCATCTCGTCGATGTCGCCGATCGCCGACGCCGCCCGCGAGGCGTAGGGCCCGGCCGAGATGATGTTGACTCGGATGTTCTTCGGTCCCAGGTTGCTGGCGAGTTGCTTGGCGTCGATCTGCAGCGCCGCCTTGGCGGTCGACATGCCGCCGCCGTAGTGAGGCACCACGCGGTCGCCGCCCAAGTAGCTCAGCGCGATGGCCGACGCGCCGCCGGGCCGATTCTCCATCAATGGCTGTAGCGCCTTGAGCATCGCCGTCAACGAATACGAACTGACGCTGAGAGCTGTCAAATAAGCCCTGCGGGTCGTGTCGATGGCGCGATTCTTGATCTCCGGGCTGAAGGCGATGCTGTGCACGAAGATATCCACGCCCTGATAGTCCTTGGAGATCGAACTGACCAGCCCCTGGATGCTGTAATCGCCATGCTTGGAGAAACGCTTGTCATTGAGCGTTTTTTCGTCGACATCGGCCATGGTGTCGTAGCTGACATCACAGGGCAGCACTTTGTCAACTTTCAACTCGCCGGCGCCATAGGGCAAGGCGCGTGATTCTTTGTCCAGATCGCGTTCGAGGATGTTGCCGACGACATTGACCAAGCGCGGATGAGTCGCGAAGACGAGGCGTGCGCCGGCGGCGTTGAGGGCCTTGGCGATATGCCAGGCGAATCCGCGGTCATCGCCGACGCCGGCGACCTCCGCCAGTTTGCCACTAAGGTCGAGTGGTATCATGATTTCCTCTAGAGTTGAGCCGTGGGGCACGTTTCCAACGTGCCTCGTTGATGCGTGGCACGTTGGAAACGTGCCCCACAGAAGTGGTCTACCAAAAGGGGAAAAATCGGACAAGAGAACGCGGGCGATTCTTGCGTTTTGCCGCCGCTCCGACTATCGTGAATGCTAAGGAATCGGAACCCGTTTCGCCGCTCGCCTTTGGCGAGCGCGGTGACCGCGCTCGCCAAAGGCGAGCGGCGAAACAATATCGGACTCACCATGCGCGTCTTTGCCAGCTTGATATTATGCTTGATCTCGGCCTCCTTCGCCGGCGCACAAGACAAGCTCAAGCAAGCCCGCCTGGAATGGCTCGAAGGCAACTACGCGGAAGCCCGTGCGCTTTACGAAGGGCTCGCCAAGGACGCGGCCAATCGACTGCCCGCCACGCTCGGTTTGAGCCGCGCCCTAGAAAGCCAGGGAGAATACGACAAGGCGCAGAGCGCCGTCACGAATCTGCTCAAGGACCAGCCGACGAATCCCGCGTTGCTGGCCCGGCTCGGCGAACTTCACTATCTGCGCGGTCGATTCGAGGAAGCCGAGAAAAACGCCGAGGCGGCCATCAAGGAGAATGCCGATCAATTCCTCGCCCATTGGGTGCTCGCGCAAGTCCATCGTGATCGCGGCGATCTCGACAAGGCGGACACGGAGTTCCTTTGGTTCGTCCGCGCCTCCAATCGACTCAACATCACCGATCCGGACGATCTGCGGTTGACGGGCCTGGCCGGGCTGGAGCGTGCTCGCTATCGGCACTTGTCGGCTGAATTTCAGACGGTGATCGACAACTACTTTCGTGCCGCGTCGAGCGCCGACAAGATGTATTGGCCGGGCGAATACGAAGCCGGCCGGCTGTTCATGGAGAAGCACAACAAACCGGCGGCGTTCAAGGCATTCGAGAAGGCGATGACGATCAACCCGCGCGCCGCCGAGGTGCTGGTGTGCAAGGGCCAGATGGCCGCCGCCGGCATGGAGTTCAAGGATGTCGAGCGTTACGCCGAGCAGGCGCTCAAGGTGAACCCGCGCTACCTACCGGCCCTGTGCTTGAAGGCCGATCTACACTGGTTTAGCGGCGAGATCGACACGGTTCTCAAGACGCTCGAGAAGGCGCGTGACGTCAATCCGCGCGATGAAGCCGCCCTGGCCCGCCTCGCCGCGTGCTATTTCATGCTTGAGAAAAAGGACGACTTCCAGAGCCTCGTCAAGACGGCCCAGAAGAACAATCCCAAGTGCTACACCTTCCTTACCGATTTGGCTCATCTCTTGGAACAACGCAAGCTGCACGAGCAGGCCGAAAAGTACTACATGCAAGCGATCGAGATGCAGCCCAAGCTGCCCGAAGCCCAGACCGGTCTCGGCATGCTCTACATGCGAATGGCCAAGGAAGAAGAAGCGAAGGCAACACTCGAGAAAGCGTTTGACGCCGACAAGTTCAACGTTCGCGTTTTCAACTCGCTCAAGGTGCTCGATCACCTCGAAACCTACGAAAGTCTCAAGACCGAGCACTTCATCATCCGCTACGACAAGAAAAACGATACCGTTTTGGCGAACTTCATGGCGGTCTATCTCGAAAACACTTATAAGGAACTCGCCGACCAGTTCGACTATCGCCCGAAGGGACCATTTCAGATTCAGGTTTTCATGAAACACGAGATGTTCAGCGGCCGAGTCGTCGCGGTGCCGGATCTGCATACGATCGGCGCCTGTACGGGGCCGCTAGTCGCGATGGTTTCGCCGCGCGATACGTCGAAAGTGATCACGAAGCCGTTCAATTGGAACCGAGTGATTCGGCACGAACTGGTGCACGTCTTCAATCTGGAGCAGACCAAGGGCAAGGTCCCGCACTGGTTCACCGAAGGGCTCGCGGTCCGCTACGAAGGGCCGAACATTCCGCCGACTTGGCACGCGCTTCTGGCGGACAAGGTCGCGAACAACGATTTACTCAACCTCGACAACATTCTGCTCGGCTTCATCCGCCCGCGGTCGCCGTTGCAATGGCAACAAGCTTATCTCCAGAGCCTGCTCTACGTCGAGTACCTGACCAAGACGCACGGCGAGAAGTCGATCGGCAAGATGCTTGCGGCGTTCCAGGACGGCCTCGACACCGGCCCGGCCCTCGAAAAAGCCGTGGGCGTGAAGAAGGACGCGTTCGAGAAGGGCTACCGCGCCTTCCTCGCCGAGCGAGTGAAGAACAACCCCGCCGGCGCTTTGCCTAAAGAAATGACGCTCAAGCAACTGCGTGAAGCTCACGCCAAGAACCCCGCCGATCCCGAGATCGGCGCCATGCTCGCCGAGAAGAACTACTTCATCGGCAAGAAGAAGGACGCCAAGGAGATCGTCAACAAGATCCTCGACGACATGCCACGGCATCCCGGGGCGGCCTACGTCAAGGCGCTGCTGTACCTCGATGACAAAAACCCAAGTCGAGCCATCTCGCTCCTCGAATCGCTGGAAGACTTGAAAGACACCAAGCCGCTCAAGTTGCTGATCAAACTGCAAGTCGACACGATGAAGCACGAGCAAGCCATCACGACCTGCGAAAAGGCGCGCAAAATCGACCCGCACGACCCGACGCTCGTCGGGACCCTCGCCAAGCTTTATTCGAAAACCGGGCAGAAGGACAAGCTGATCGAAATCGCGGAAGAAGTGACGCGCATGGACACCGACGATCTCGGCTCGCGCCGCACGTTGGCCAAACATTACTTCGATCTCGGCAAACACGAGGAAGCCGCGCGATTTGCCCGTATGGGCCTGGAAATCGATGTGTTGGACGGCGAATGTCAACGCGTGATCCTGGCATCGCTAACGGCGCTGAACAGAAATGAAGAGGCGGATCGGCTGCGAAAAGTCTTTGATCGGTGACGATTTCCGGAATTCGTTCAGGCGAGCGGCAAGTCTTTTCCTCCCCTCCCCCCTCCGGGAGAGGGAGGTAAGTCAAGTCCTGCTGCTCGCCTTAGCGCTCGCGCGGCGCCATGCGGGCGCTAACGAGGACAATCAATGACTCTGCCCGAACTGCAACAACTGATCCGCGACACCTACGGCGACAAGGACGCAAGCCGGGGCGTCGAGGGGACTTTCATGTGGTTCATGCAGGAGGTCGGCGAATTGGCGACGGCGCTACGCAGCGGCAGGCCGCAGGAGAAACTCCTTGAGTTTGCCGATGTGCTCGCCTGGCTGGCGACGCTCGCGAACATCAGCGGCGTCGACCTGGAGAAAGCGATCGCCGCCAAGTACGGCGCCGGCTGCCCCGGATGTGGCCAAAGCCCATGCCAATGCGCCCGCGACGAGAAGCCCTAGGAAACGTGTTCCTACCAGCCCGGAGCGCAAGCGACGGGATCACGACAGGAAGGCAACGATGCGATCGGCCCTTGCGATAGCGATCTTGGTATTCTGCCTGCCAACGCACACGCTTGGGCAGGTCAAGCCTCCCGATATCACAAAGGTTCAAGTCGGTTTTCATTCGCAACACAAGGAAGAACAGTCGGCCTACAAGGTCGGTCTTTGGACGCCGGTCTACGTCGATGTGTTCGGCGGGTCCGAGGGCATCGACGCCCGCGCCGGCACGGAGGCTCCCTACCTTCAGATCGAAACGGTCGATAGCGAAGACGTCGGCACGCGCATCCGCGTTCCGATCGCTGTCAAGCCGCTCGAAACCGTCACGGTAATGGGCTATGTGAAGACGGGCCGCATGGGGCGCAGCAGCACGGAGGTCCGTGTCTTGCTGTATCAGGATCGCCGCGAGCGGGCGCAGCGCACGATCGAACATTTTCTGTCGCTCGACGTGGATGCGTTCCTCTACTTGACTATTGGCGCGCCGTTCCTCGAACTGCGAAAGGCGGTCGAGAAGCTCGACAAGAAAGCTGAGGACCGCGACGATCTGCATGAACGCATTCGCCATGTCGCGTTCGAGAACAAGAAGAGGCGCTTGCCCGAGGCGTGGTTCGGTTACGACAGCGTCGACTTACTTTTCCTGGCGACGTCCAACCGCGATTTCTTGACGAAGCTCAGCAACGATCCGAAACGGCTCGGCGCCATCGCACAATGGGTGCGCCGCGGCGGGCGCCTCATCGTGCCGATCGCTCCGGCGCAACAAGACGCGGTGGCCGACCTTCTTCGCTCCGGCGTGTGGAATCCGCCGATTCCGGTGGCGCCGCCGCGCGATGGCACCGGTCCGGCATTGACGAGCCTGCCGTATGTTGCCAACTGGGGCGGCTCCGACAAAGCATTTCAGTTCATCAACCCCAGAACCCAGCAAGAGGACGTGATTCCCTTGGCCCGACTCGACGACGGCAATACGCCGGAAGGTCTTTGGGATGTTCTGGTCACGAGCGGAAGCGAAAAGGAGGACCGCCCGCTGATCACACGCGTTCGATATGGCCTCGGACAGATTGTTTATTTCCCGTTTTCGTTCGACGATGCCGCGTTCACTCGCTGGGAGGGCCGCGAGAAATTCCTGCAAACTCTCGTGCAACGGCTCGGCCCCAAGGCCGCGTCGAAGGTTGACGAACCAGGCGGAATCGGCGCCGCTCGCCGCAGCGAGACCAACGACCTCGCCACCGACCTGGTGGGCAAACTCGATGACTTCGATGTCGCTATCATCCCCTTTCAGCACGTAGCCCTCTTCATATTGCTCTACATCCTGATCGTCGGTCCGCTCGACTATGTTCTGCTCAAGTACGCCTTCAATCGCCTCGAGTGGACGTGGATCACGTTCCCCGTCGTCGTCCTCTCGATCAGCGTTCTCGCCTACTTTGCGGCCTACGCGCTGAAGGGACACGATCAAAAGATCAACAAGATCGACATCGTGGATTTTGACTTGCGGACGAATGAAAAGGCAGTCTACGCCTTTGGGCACAGCTACTTCACCATCCTCAGCCCACGCATTCAGAACTATACGATCGGCCTGGAACCGAACTCTGAATTCTGGGGAGAGAAAGCGGATAAGGCCGGGAGCGTTGATCTGTTGGCCTGGCTCGGCCGGCCAAGCGGCGGGCCCTATGCCATGCGGCGCTCCGGTTCATCCGGCTTCTTTCGGAACCCTTACGGATTTCGCGAGGACGCCTCAGGTCTGGAACGCGTGCCGATCCCGGTATGGACGACCAAGGCCTTCGGCGCTTCGTGGGAACGCCGTGTGAAAACGCCTCCGTTTACCGCCAATCTTACTTACCATCGAAAACAAGTGCGTGGCCAAGATGTCAAACTGTCGGGCACGCTGGCCAATCACCTGGCCGTCGACCTCATCGATGCCTGGATTATTTACGACGATCGCTGCTACCCCCTCGCCGACGGGCTCAAGAGCATCAAGCCGCGAGCGGCGCCGCCGGCCCTCACGCTTCTGGCATCGGCCGACGAAGACATCAAAAACTGGGGCGATCCCAGTAAGCAGCTCGTCGATGCCGAGCCGCGCGCGTGGAAGGCTGACCCGGCGGCACTGGTCAAGACGATCCTGTTTCACGAGAAGATCGACACGCAACATAGCTTGCGCAACCATTTATTGCGTCCGCTGGACCTGGGTTGGCGCCTGCGGGCGGAGCGTCGCGACGTGCAGGGACATCGTGGCGTGCGCGAGGCGATTCTGTTCGCGCGCGTGCGCTCCCTATCGGGTAAGGGCGAGGCACTGACAACAGACGCCAACACCCCTTTGCCCACGAAGCTCTGGCTGGGCGACTTGCCCGAGCCGGGTAAAACTCGGCCTGAGTTGCTCGGCGACTTGAACCAAGAGACCTACATCCGCGCGCTTCTCCCGGTGCATCCGGCGAAGGAGTAAGTATCCACGAAGGGCCGCGAAGGGCACGAAGAGTGAGGGAATAGGAATGAGCGAAGCCAAGCCGACGTGGAAAAAATAAAAGCGCTGACTTCTCTTCGTGTCCTTCGTGTTCCTTCGTGGATGATTCACTTGTATTTGGGGGCGTGGTCATGACCGATTTGATCTACCAAGACGAGGCATACGCCGTCATCGGCGCCACCATTGAGGTACACCGAGAGTTGGGACCAGGCTTCTTAGAGGCAGCGTATCAGGAAGCAATGTCGATCGAGTTGACTGATCGCAATATACCGCACATACCTCAGCCGAAACTGCATATCCACTATAAAGGACGAGTATTAGAAAAGTACTATGTAGCCGACTTCATCTGTTACGATTGCATTGCGGTCGAATTGAAGGCGGAGAAGCACCTCACGCCGGTTGACGAGGCTCAGTTGTTTAATCAGCTCAAGGCAACTAAGATGCGCGTCGGAGCGCTAATCAATTTCGGCGCCGTCGGCAAACTCGAATGGAAGCGTTTTGTCAACTAACCCAATTCTTTTCTTCGTGTCCTTCCTGTCCCATCGTGGATGATTTTCATGATCGAAACCCGCGATCTCACAAAAATGTACGGCGAACTCTACGCCCTCGATCGACTGACCGTCAAGCTCGAGAGCGGCGATGTCTACGGGTTCATCGGGCCCAACGGCGCGGGCAAAACCACTACCATGCGCATTTTGGCGACGCTCCTTACACCGACCTGGGGCGAAGCGACCGTGTGCGGCTATTCTATCTACAACGGCGCCAAGGACATTCGCCGCGTCATGGGCTACATGCCCGACTTTTTCGGCGTCTACGACGACATGAAGGTTATTGAGTACCTCGAATTCTTCGCGGCGGCCTATCGCATTCAGGGCCCCGAACGCCGCAAGAAATGCGATCAGGTGCTCGAACTCGTCGATCTCGGCTACAAGCGCGACGCTCTGGTCACGAGCCTGTCGCGCGGCATGACGCAACGCCTCGGCCTGGCCCGCGTCCTCTTGCATGAGCCACAAGTGTTGCTGCTCGACGAACCTGCGAGCGGCCTCGATCCGCGCGCTCGCATCGAAATGCGCGGACTGATCAAAGAATTGCGCAACATGGGCAAGACCATCATGCTCTCCAGCCACATTCTCCCCGAACTCGCCGACATCTGCAACAAGATCGGCATCATCGAACGCGGCAAGCTCCTCTTCGACGGCGATGTGCAATCCGCCATCCAAAAAGTCCGCCAGCGCACCCGCATCGACGTCATGGTCGGCGACGGCCGCAACGCCGAGGCCAAGGCGTTTCTCGAAAAGGAAAAAGGCATCGACGGAATCGAGCACAAAACGGAGGAGGATTATCTCCTCGTCACGCTTTGCGAAGGCCTGAATGACGGCAGTTTCATCGCAGAGGCCTTGGTCAAAAACGGCTTCCGTGTCAAGATGCTCAAGGAGGAAGCCGTCAATCTGGAGGATGTGTTCATGGGGATCACGAAGGGCATTACGAACTAACAGAGCTTGAGGCGCAAGCGCAAGCTCAGGAGCGATTCGATGTCGAACACATATCCGGCCAAGTACACCAGGATCAAGTGAGGCTACATGGGGCAGTTGGTTGGATGGCCCGAGGTTGTCACGGAAGGAAAAATCTGGATGACTGCCGACGCTCATTGCAAGATGCGCTGCAAGAGATGATCGCGGCCTACCGGAAATTGCACAAGGAAATCCCCGTGGGTGGAGGCCTTCTCGAGCAACTTCCCGTCGAGGTGTAACATGTCGGTGAAACGCCGCGATTTGATCAAGCATCTTGAGGAGAACGGATTCACGTTGCTGCGCGAAGGGAAGAAACACTCGATCTACACGAACGGCGACAAACGATCTCCGTCAAGCGGCATCGAATCTTCGATCGTATCACTGCGAATCAGATCTGCAAACAAGCGGGAATGCATCCGAAATTCTGAGATTCTGTGCAACGAGAGACGTTAGCCATGCAAATTCTGGTCACCGGCGGCGCCGGCTACATCGGCAGCCACGCCGTCAAGCTTTTTCTGGAACGCGGGCACGACACTTGGGTGTACGATAGCCTGATCTACGGCCATCGCGCCGCGGTCCCGGCCGGTCGGCTCATCGTAGGGGACTTGAACGAAACCCATCGTATTGATCAAGTGCTGCTCGAAAAACGGATCGACGCCGTAGTCCATTTCGCGGCCTTCGCGGCCGTCGGCGAATCGGTGCAGCAGCCGGCCAAGTATTGGCAGAACAACGTCGTCAATACGCTCAACCTCCTCGAATGCTTGCGTCGGCACAACATCAGCCGATTCGTCTTCTCCAGCACGGCGGCTACGTTTGGCACGCCCGAGCAGATGCCAATCACCGAAGCGACGCCGCAACGCCCAATCAATCCGTATGGCGTGACCAAGCTGACCGTCGAGCACGCCCTGGCCGACTATGCCCGTGCCTACAACTGGGGCTTTGCGGCATTGCGCTACTTCAACGCATCGGGCGCGCATCCCGACGGCACGATCGGCGAGGACCACACTCCGGAAACGCATCTGATCCCGCTCATCATTTACGCGGCGATGGGGAAACGGCCCCACATCGAGATCTTCGGCACGGACTACCCAACGCCGGACGGGACGTGCGTGCGCGACTACATCCATGTGTGCGATTTGGCGGAAGCGCACCTGTTGGCCCTGGAGAAATTGCAACCAGGACAACAAATGCACTACAACCTCGGCATCGGCCGGGGCTACAGTGTGCGCGAGGTGATCGCCGCAGTTGAGGAGGTCACCGGAAAGACAGTGCCGATCAAGGAGGGGCCACGCCGCGCCGGCGACCCGCCCGTCTTGGTGGCGTCCTCGGAGAAGATTCAGAAGGAGCTCGGCTGGAAGCCGTGCTACATGGACATCAAATCAATCGTCGCGTCAGCATGGAATTGGCACAGAGCGCATCCCAAGGGGTACAAGTAAAGGCGAGCCGAGACCCGTGAGGGGCCGGTTGAGGATCACGTCATCAACCGGCCCCTCACGGGGCTCGGCTCACCAAGGATCAACGATGAAGACAAATGAGCTCACGGGCCGCGTCGCCCTTGTCACCGGCGCCGGGGTCGGCATCGGCCGAGCGACGGCGCTGCGGTTCGCGCAGGCCGGGGCGATCGTCGGCGTCCATTATCACACGAGCAAGGCCGGCGCCGAGGAGGTCGTGCAGACGATTCGCAGCGAGGGCGGGCAGGCGCATCTTTTGCAAGGCGATCTGACGCGCGAAGGCGACGCCAACGAGGTCGTCGATCAACTCGTCGAGAAAGCCGGTCGCCTCGACGTCCTCTTCAATAATGCCGGTTCGCCCGTCAAGTACACGACCATCGAGGCGTGCAGCCTGGAGCTTTGGCACACCGTCTTCAACGTCAACGCAACGACGACGTTCTTGGTCACGCGCCGCGCCATTCCGCACCTGCGTGGCAGCAAGCATGCGTGCATCGTCAATAACCTCACGCTGTCGATACAGACCGGCGGGGCGGGCGGGGGCGGCGTCTACGCGGCGGCCAAGGGCGCTCTGCAAGTCATGACGCGCACGCTCGCCAAGGAACTCGCCCCCGCCGTGCGCGTCAACGCCATCATGCCGGGCGTCATCGCCACGCAGCATCACGAGACTTTCTCCACGCCGGCGAAGATGGAAGAATACCGGAGGCAAACGTTGCTTGGCCGCAACGGCGTGGCGGAGGAAGTTGCGCAGGCAGTGTTGTTCCTCGCGTCCGACGCCGCGAGTTTCATCACGGGCGCGATTCTCGATATCAATGGCGGGCGCTTCATGCGCTAGCCGCTTGCGGCTTCGCGCTCGCCGAGCGCCTCGCGAGCGCAAAGCCGCAAGCAGAAACTTGATATGTTCGAACTCACCACCGAGAACGCGGTCGATTACCTCCAACGCACGGGCTGGATCAGAGGCCCCGCGCAGGCGGAACTCCTCTCCGGCGGCGTTTCCAATTTCGTCCTGCGCGTCACCACGCCCGAATGTCGCATGGTCGTCAAGCAATCGCGGCCACAACTGCGCACGAAGGACGCCTGGTTCAGCGATTTGAATCGCATTTGGCGTGAGCAGGAGGTCATGCAGGCATTGCACCCGCACCTAGCCGATGTCGTGCCGGAGGTGCTGCATGTCGATCGAGAGAACTACGTGTACGCGATGAGCCATGCGCCGTTGGACGCGACGGTGTGGAAAGCGGACCTGCTCGCCGGCAAGGTCGACGTCGGCTTCGGCGCCAAGGTCGGCTCAGTGCTGGGCCGCATGCATCAGGTTTCCGCTGAACGAGTGCGGGAGTTTGAAGCGTTTCGCGATCACACGGTCTACGTGCAATTGCGCGTCGATCCGTTCTACGTCCGCGTGCAGGAGCGCCGGCCGGAAGTCGCCGGCGCCATCGCACCGATCATCCACGACATGCTGACCATCAAGGAAGCCCTCTGCCACGGCGACTACACGCCGAAAAACATGCTCGTCAGCGGTGGCGGGTTCACGCTGGTCGATTACGAGACGGCCCACTTCGGCGACCCGACCATGGACCTCGGTTTGTTTCAGGCGCATCTGACGCTCAAGGCCGTACGCGATTCTGAGCGGAGCCAATCGTTCATCGCGCTGATGAGATCGTTCTGGCAAGCTTACTGCGGGGCTGCGATCTTTCGGTCAGCCACCGAATTAGAGCAGCGCGGCATCAAGCACCTGGGAGTATGCTTGCTCGCACGGATCGATGGGACGAGCCCGGTCGAATATCTGCCGGACGAAGGAAAACGGACATTCGTCCGCGAAATGGGTCGGGCGATCCTTCGCGGCGAAATCGAACGATGGGAGGACGTCTGGCGCCGCATCAGTCTTCCAGTTCCGGCTCGGGAATGAACTCGATGCCGTCGTAGATTTCGACGAGCGGCAACTCCGTGCCGATTTCGCTCAATGGGAGAATGGCGTCGAGCCCTTCGTAGATTTCGCGAGCAAAGCCGGTCGCCGTGCGTCGAAATACGAGCAGCGCCGGCACATCCTGATCGACGAGGACATAGACCTTCAACGAAGGCATCGTCTGGTAAGCATCTTTTTTTTCGCCTTCGTCGATGCGCCGCGTCTTGCGCGAGAGGACTTCAAAGATCACGACAGGATTGTCTTGGAACGAATCCGAAAGCGGGTTTGCTTCACATACTACATGATCATCGGGATAATAGAACCGGACATGGGTCGGAAAGTGAATGCGAACTTTCGTATCGGATCCGTGCACGCGGCAGCGGTGGCCGCGCAGCCGTGTATGAAGGCTCCCTTGGACATTGTCCTTGATGTAGTTGTGCGAGTTGCGTGCGCCAGCCATCGCGTAAACGACGCCGCCAACGTACTCATGCTTTTTCGGCGAGGACAACTCGCTCTCGAGGTAATCCTCAACCGACACCAAATTCCACTTCAGCGCGGCGCTCATGTCCGCCTCCGGTATGGATAAACTGAACAGTGTCTTATTATTGCATGCGACGGAATGGGAATCAAGCAATCGTCACTCTATGGAGTTGACCATGAACGATCGTATCTCGGCCGTTCAGGCTCGTCAGGTACTCGATAGCCGCGGCACGCCGACGGTCGAAGTCGAGGTGCATTGTGCCGGCGGCGCGATCGGCCGGGCCATTGTGCCATCGGGGGCCAGCACCGGCAAGCATGAAGCGCTCGAACTACGCGACGGCGATCCGAAAGACTACGCGGGAAAAAGCGTGCATAAGGCTGTCGCCAATGTGCGTCAGGTCATCGCGCCGGCCGTCGTCAGCATGGCGGCGACCGAGCAAGCTGCCATCGACCGCAAGCTCATCGAACTCGACGGCATGCCCGACAAGTCCCGGCTCGGCGCCAACGCGATCCTCGGCGTGTCGCTGGCATGCGCGCATGCCGCGGCTGCATCGCGCAAGGCGCCGCTCTGGCAGTACCTCGATCGTAGACCTCACGCTCCGCGCGAGGCATCCGTCGCGCGGAGCGTGACGCCCACGATCCCTATGCCCATGGTAAATCTGATCAGCGGCGGACTGCACGCGGGGCGCAATCTCGACATGCAAGACTTTCTGCTCATGCCGATCGGCGCCAAGTCATTCTCCGAAGCGCTGCACCTAACGACGCGTGTCTATCGCTCCCTTTCCGAGACGCTGCGCGACCACGGCTACGAGGGCGTGCTCGTCGGCGATGAAGGGGGCTTTGGGCCGAAACTTGGTGACAACGAGCGCGCCCTGGAGATGATCCTGGAGGCGTTCGATCGGCTCGAACTCGTTCCGGGCCGGGATGTTGCGATCGCCATTGACGTCGCCAGCACGCATTTTCATGAAGGCGGATTGTATCGCCTGAAGGACACGCTGCTCTCCGCAACCACGATGGCCGCCATGCTCACCGAATGGGCTGACCGCTATCCGATCGTTTCGATCGAGGACGGCATGGCCGAGGATGACTGGGCCGGTTGGAAGACGTTGACCGAGTCGCTCGGGCAGCGCGTGCAACTCATCGGGGACGACCTGTTTGCCACCAACCCGCGACGGCTCGCCCAGGGCATCGAACAGGGCGTGGCCAACGCGATTCTCATCAAGGTCAATCAAATCGGCACGTTGACCGAGACGCTTCAAGTGATCGACCAGGCACACGCAGCGGGTTATCGCTGCGTCATCTCTGCTCGATCCGGCGAGACCGAGGACAGCACGATTGCCGACCTCGCGGTGGCCACGGGCGTCGGCCAGATCAAGATCGGCTCGGTCGCCCGCAGCGAACGGCTGGCGAAATACAACCAACTTCTCCGCATCGAAGAACAGATGGGGCCTGGGGCACCCTTCGCGACCTGGCAGCCGATCGAGCGACCGCAGTGAGCCAAGCGAACCTGGGTTGTAAGGAGGTTGTCGAGGTCGCATGCGAATCGTGAATGATTTCTATCTGATCGTGGACGTCGAAGCCACGTGCTCCGATGACGGAGCCGTTCCTCGTTATGAAATGGAGATCATCGAGATCGGCGCGGTCCTGCAAAGCTCGCGAACCTTCGAAGTCGAGTCCGAATTCCAAACATTTGTCCGCCCAGTGCGGCATCCTGAGCTCACGCCTTTCTGCACGGAACTAACGGGGATCGCGCAACACGATCTCGCGAGTGCTCCCGGGTTCGAAGCGGCCGTCGCGGCGATGAAGCTGTGGATGGGCTCGGCCGACACGGTCTTCTGCTCGTGGGGAGATTACGATCGCAATCAGTTTCACCAGGATTGCGAATTCCACAATGCCGCCTACCCTTTTCCTTCCGGCCATTTGAACCTCAAGGCCGAGGTCTGCCGTTCGCTCGGGCTTTCCAGGAAACTCGGGATCAGCGATGCGCTGCGTCACCTTGGTCTAGAGTTCGAAGGCGCTCTGCATCGCGGGCTCGACGACGCTCGAAATATCGCGCGGATCGTGCGGCGGGTAATGCCGCCTTTGATTTGACATCTAATCGATGTCACAGGCTCGTTTTGATGTCATTTTGATACGGGCGACGGGTCGAATCGATAATGACATAAATCATTGATTCAAAGCATGTTGCGATGCTAATCTCAGATCAATTTCCACGTCGGCATCCTTATTGCATTTCTCCTTCGCAATGAACCATGAAGTACGTGCAAACGCTTCATGTCCTATTCCAGACCCGATCCAGGGTGCGGTCCAAACATCGCGCCTGCAACTACAGGAGTTCGACCATGTTCCGTCTCACACCGATTCGCCTGGCGTTTATTGGAGTGTTCACTTTCATCGTCGCCGTGAGCGCCGCGCCCGCGGATGTCAGAATCCCCGGCAAGGTCGAGGCTGGTCTGCCGCGACTGCGATGGCGCAGTCGGATTTCAAGCACGCCAAGCGCGCGGCAATCGCCTTCAAACCGCTAGACCTGCACGACCCCCGGACAGGGAAAGCGGTAAAGCCCGACGATCTCATAACACTGCCCGACGGCAAAAAGGTGAAAGCTGGCCCATATTTCGCGGAACTGAACAAACTCGAACAGAAGTTCAACGCCATCGGGTACAGTCTTCGCGACAAGTCCACGAAGCCGATCGTGCTGCACGACGCGATCGTTCATCACGATACATTGCGAACACAGATCGCGGCGCACAGCAAGGCGCATGTGGCATTCAACGCGCAAACGATGCGCGCCGTGCCGAGAATCGCTGACCTGGAACAACGCCACACACTGGCGCTGACGGGTGACGCCGCCCGCGTCAAAGCGATCACGGGTCTAGCGCCGAAGGCGAGCAAAACCGTGGATTTCGTCAAGAGCTGAAAGACACAACTCGGCAAAACGAGCCTGGTTGCCGCGTTTCTTGAAGGAAAGTTCGAATTCCACGGCAGCAGTGAACGCCTGAAGCTGCAGGCCGACGCCAGCGCCGGCGGATACCTGATGAATCACCGCGTGGTTCTCTTGCAAGCCAAGAGCTCAATCGACACGCCGGCCAAGGGGAATAGCCGCGCTACGCTGAATGTCTACATCAAGGGTCAAAGTGTGTTCAACGTCGACAAGTCGGTCGCCACGACGTGGAGTCTGTCGAAGAACCTGAAACAATCGTTCGACTACGGCACCTCGTTCCACTTCTCGATCGGCCCGATCCCCGTGAGTGGACGCATCGGCGTGCGTGGCAGCGCGGGAGTCAACTTCATCCTCGGCATCCGCCCGGCGCATGCGACCGCCCACATCATCCCGCAGATCGATGCCAAGGTCTACGCTCAAGCAGGCGTCGATATCGGCGTCGCCAGCGCTGGGGCCGGCGGGCAGCTCACGCTGCTCAAGGACACCCTTGACCTCGGAGCCGAAGTCGGGCTCGACTTCGACTCGCAGAAGGGGCCCTACATCTCTCAGCACTTGTACCTTCGCAACAAGCTCGAGATGCTGTCCGGCAACTTCTACCTGTATGCTCGGGTGAACTATCTGATCGGAAGCCATGAGTGGCGGATGAACATCTGGAACTGGACCGGCTACCGCTTCGATGGCTACCTGTTCAACATCAACAACCGCGTTTACTTGACTCCGCAATCCATTGCCACCAGGTAATCGTGACTCGTCCGCCGACGCCTCGGAGCGTAGTAGCTTCGAGGCGTCGTCATTTTGATACTAATTTAGACGAACGAGACACTCGCCTCGGCCGATCGCCAGCGTCATTCGACCCAGGACAATTGACGTAACACAATGTGCAGTAATGACTAATGAACGATGTGGCCAGACGAACAACGTCCTTGGCATTCGAGGTGCATTCAGAGTCGCATCGAATCAACTTTGACTTTCAGGGAGTACGCCAATGTTTTCCTTCGTGCAGCAATCGTTCATGGCCAGGATCGTTGTCGGTCTTCTGGTCGTTGCCGCTATCGTCACGGGAGCGTGGATCTGGACCAGCCATAAAGCAGCGGGGCGAACGCATCGCTTTGTGCCCGGACAGAAGCTCATCTATCGCATCGAGTACATGACTGCGTCGGTCTCCAATTTCATGGGGCTCCGCGATGATGAAGCAGGCGAGCATGGCCCGAATAATGCGACCCACACCAACGTCGAGGGGGAGCTCATCGCCACGGTCGTCGAGGCGACCAAGGACGGAGCAATCGTCGCCATGGAGCTTCGCAGCGCCACGGTGCAGATCGCGAACAACGGTGAACTTGCGATGGATCAGGGGGACGTCGTAGGGTCCGACCTGCGCAAACCGATTTTCGCCGAGGTTGACCAACAAGGCCGGGTGGTCAAGGTACGGTTCGCTGCCGACGTTCAATCGCTGTCGCAGTCATTTGCGCGCAGCCTGATCGCCGCGACCCAGGTGGTTCTGCCAGGCGACGAGAAGGTCCCGACGTGGGACGTTCGCGAGGACGACCCGAATGGCAGATACGTCGCAACGTATACCCTGGCCCCGCGCAGCGGCGCTGAGACACTCACGATTGAGAAACGCCGAATCAGTTACGCGGCGAAGGCCCGCAAACGCCGCATGCACAACTTCAAATCGGAAACGCAGATCAAGCCGGCCGGCAAGACCACGATTGAGTTCGATGCGGACAACGGCATCGTGAAGTCGGTGACCGGCGACGAACAGTCGACCGTCATCGTCGAAGGCCGGATCGTGACGCGGTCGGAATCGATGGTGCGGCTCCAACTTCAGGCTTGCGAGACGGCAAGCAAGTCCGAACTGGCGACGTTGCAGAGCAAACGGCCCGGGCTCGCGGCGGCGCAAGCGTTGTCCGCAGCCGGCGACGCCGCCAAGCAAGACCTGGCCATACACAAGACTCAACTCGGCGACGCCACCATGGAATCGCTCCTCATCGAACTCGCCAAGCGCCAGGCCGGGGCCGATGCGCAAGCCGACGACACGCCGCTCTACCTCAAACTGAAGGCTTTGATCTACTTGCAGCCAGACGTCTGCGTTCAGCTCGCCAAGGAGCTGTCGGTCGTCAGCACGGACGGCCCCGCCCTCGGTCTCTTGAGCGGCGCTCTGTCGGCCATCGGCCATCCGCAGGCCCAATCCGCAATTCAGATCGGCATCCTAGCTCGGCAAGACGATTGGTCCGCCATGATGGTTCTCGTTCCGGCGCTTGGCATGGTCGAAACGCCGACCGAGGGCTCTGAACATCTGTTGCGGGACCTGGCGCAAAACGCGAAGGACGAGCACATCCGATCGACCGCCCAACTCTCGCTTGGCATCATGGCGCGGAGCCTGAGCGAAACCACGCCGGCCCGTCATCGGCGCATCCTCGACGACACAATCAAGTCGCTCAATGAGGCGAGAACCGTCGAGGAAAGACGGCAGAACCTGCTGGTGCTCGGGAACATTGGCGCCGAGGAAACGCTTACACTCATCAAGAGCTACCTGAGCCACGAAGCGACGCAGGTTCGCGCCGCCGCCCTAGCCGCCCTGCGCTGGCTCGAAGACAGCTCGGTTGATGGCATGCTGGTTGCCGCGCTGGCTAACGACCGCGAAGAATCGGTCCGACTCGAAGCCGCGCAAGCGTTGACCTTCCGACCCATGACGGCCGACGTGCTCGGCGTCCACAAGGCGGCACTGGCGAAGGAGACCTCGGCCGTTGTCCGCCTGGCGCTGTTGCGGAACGTCGCGCAGGCTCATCGCAGCTTCAACGACGCCCGCGGCATCCTCGGCGATGTCGCCCGCACCGATGCAACAACGGAGGTCCGCGACGAAGCCAAACGCCTGCTCGAAGAAATCGCGCGGTAGCCGTCAGAGCCTGAAGCGCAAGCGAAGGATTCTCCGGTCTTCGCTTACGCTTTTGGCTTCGATGGGCTTGACTAATATTAGGCCGGGCCTATAATTGGATAAAGTTATCCAATTTAGGAGCATGCCATGCGACAGGTTGCCATAGTGGCGTTGTTGGTGGTTTCACCTGTAGTCACGGCCAGTGACGATTTCGAGCGGACGCCGGTTCGCTACAGTCAGGCGACACCGTGCAATTCCGTTTCGCGATTGCAAGCCAAGCTCGATTCCGGCAAGCTCAAGCTCACGTACCACAAAGAGCACGGCTATCTTCCTGCCGTGTTGACAGCTCTGAATGTTCCGACCTCATCGCAGACATTGGTTTTCTCGAAAACGAGCTTGCAGCGGAGCCGGATCGCGCCGAAATCGCCGCGAGCCATTTACTTCAGCGACGACATGTACGTGGGATTCTGTCAAGCGGGGCAGGTGGTCGAGATCAGTGCGGTCGATCCCAAGCTCGGAGCCGTTTTTTACACACTCGACCAACACGAGACCGATCGGCCCACGTTCGAACGACAAATCGATGGGTGCATTTTGTGCCACGGGTCGTCGCAGACCAGGAACGTGCCCGGGCATATTGTTCGCTCGGTTTATGCCGATAAATGGGGCGAGGCGATTCTGTCCTTGGGCAGCACGCGCGTCGATCAATCGACGCCGTTCGATCGGCGTTGGGGCGGCTGGTACGTCACGGGCACGCACGGAAAGCAAAGCCACCTGGGTAACCTGGTCATTCGCAATCGCAACGACCAGGAGACTATCGCCAACAATCCAGAAGGCCGAAATGTCACCGACCTCAAAACGTTTTTCGATCCGGCGAGCTACCTGACGCCGCACAGCGATCTGATTGCATTGATGGTTCTGGAACATCAGGCGGAGGCGCACAATCTCATCGCTAGGGCGACGATTCAGACGCGATTGGCGTTGCACGATCAGGCGCTACTCAACAAAGAGCTGGGCCGATCGGCAGACGAGGTCTCGGAGACGACGCAGCGCCGCATCAAGAGCGTAGCCGAACCCCTGGTGCGTTACCTATTGTTCGGCGGCGAAGCGAAGCTGACCGACAAAGTGCAAGGCACATCGGCATTCGCAACCGACTTCGCCAAACAGGGCCCTCGCGACAAGAAAGGGCGATCCTTGCGCGAGTTCGATCTGACGAAGCGGCTCTTCCGCTATCCGTGCAGCTACCTGGTTTACTCTGAAGCGTTTCGCGAAATGCCGACGGTAGTAAGGGATCACGTCTACCAGCGAATGCACGAGGTGTTGATTGATCGCGATTACACCGGCGGGTTCGGCCATCTCAGCAGTGACGATCGGCGGGCGATCCTGGAAATTCTTCGCGATACGATGGACGACCTGCCAGGCTACTGGCGTCAATAGCCAGAGGTCAGAAGTCAGAGATCAGAAAGGCGCGAACCTCGACGCCAGGGCGGACCTCGTTTGATTGTTCAGGTGCGCTCCGGTGCAGCTCGACGGTCGAGCGTCCCGCTGAAGACGGGAGGGTGCTGGTTCAATTCCAGCCGCCGGAATTTGGAATGTGCAACGAACGATAGATCGTAGACATCACGCTCTTGCCGCCGAATCGTGCAGGGTCATTTAGGGACTTGCTGCGCTCATCCCTGGGCTTCCGCACTCACTTCTTCAACACCTCGTCGAACATTTTGTATGCGAGCTCGCGCATTTCTGGCGTGAAGACATGGCCGCAGTCGGGGTGGACGATACGCAGATTTTTCTCGGCGCCGTGGAGCTTGTAGACCTCAGCGGCGCTATTCACGACCTTGGCGGCGCTGGCGAACTTGAAGTTGGTGTCGCCTTTCGGCGCCACGACGAGCACATGGCGCGGCGCGATCGTGCCGATGATCTCGGCGAAGTCGAATGGGACCTGATCGAGCTTGTCGGCATAGTCGAGCAGCTTCGGCATGTAGCGATCGCTGGTCCAGCCCTTGATCTTGCCGCCCATGTAATCGCGATACGAGTCGAGGCCGCAGCACGACACGACAACCTTCAGGCGATCGTCGAAAGCGGCGGTGTAGACGCTGTTGTGTCCGCCGAGCGAGTGCCCGATCGTCGCGTATTTCCCCTTGATGACATAGGGCAACGAATCGAGCACGTCGAGCGCACGCATGTTGTCCCAGATCGCTTTCATCGTGCCACTCGCATAACCCAGCTTCTTGAGATCGGGGTTGTAGTCGGAAAGTTGCGGATAGGGCGTAGCGATGACGACGTAGCCGCGCTCGGCGAGTTCGACGCCGTACTCGCGGTTCATGGTGTCGGCGAGGCCGACGGTGACGCGAAAGCCCTTGGCATTGGTCGGATGCAGCGACAGGACGGCGGGGGCCGCCTCGGTCTTCTTGGCCTTGAGCAAATCTTTGGGGACGAGCAGGTACGCCGGCGTGCGCATGCCGGGTTCGCTCTGATATGAGATGAGTTTGCGGATGTACGAGCCGCAGTCGATTTCTTCGAGGACTTTGACGTCGAGGGCACAGCGCTTGTCATTGCCGGGCGCCGGCCCCATGATCGTTTGCATGGCGTCGAAGATGGACGCCTTTCGTTTGTCCCATTCGGCGACGTTCTTCACCGGCCGAGGCTTGCCGGAGGAATCCAGAAAAAAAAGGAGCTTGTCGCGATCGAGCTTGTCTTGGCCATGCGACAGGGCGCTTGTGAATGCGACGACTAAGCAGGACAGGACCAAGCGGCACATAGAGGTTCTCCGTGTTCGAGATGCGCTTATTGTGGTGCGAATCGGATTGGATTGGCAAGTGCCACGTCAAGAAGTTTTTGTTTGCATGCGACTGCGTCGTTTGGTATCATCCTCACCTTCTGGCGCAAATTCGATGTGTTGGCTGAGTACATCCCTGGCGCCGGTTTATGAGCGACGGTCTGAGTCGAGCTGTAACCGGCACGATCGAGTGGAACCATGGCGCGAAATCGTAACGATGATGACGATGACGATCGGCCTCGGCGAAAAAGGCGCGATGACGACGACGATGATGAGCCCATTCGCAAGAAATCGGGCGACACCGACGCGCTCGAGACCATCATCCCGTTCCACAACGGCATGGCTCTCGCCGCCTATTATTGCGGTGTTTTTGGCCTGATCGGTTGTTTCCTTCTCGGCGTCGGCGGGTTGTTCGGGATCGTGCCGATCATCCTGGGCGCCCTTGGTTTGGTGAAGGCGGCGCAGGATCCCAAAGCAGGCGGCCGAGCGCACGCATGGATTGGCATCGGCCTGGGCACGTTGGAATTGCTTACGGGTTGTAGCGCAACGGGATTCATCATCTACGGCATCTTCTTCGCGAAACGGCCATGACCGCCTTCGCTAAACCCCATTTGGCACCACGGATCACACCGATGGCACGGATGGTGTGATTCTGAATGCGGGACGATCGACCGTCAACGCGACATGGATTGAGACAGACTGTCAGAACGACTGTTCATGACAGGTAACAGGGTCTCTGCTTTCTTCCCCAATCCGTGCCATCGGTGTGATCCGTGGTGAGAAATCCGGGCTAACGCTTCAGGCGCATTCGTTCACTCCACGGTCACGCTCTTGGCAAGGTTGCGCGGCTTATCGACGTCGCAGCCGCGAAACAGGGCGACATGATAGGCCAGAAGCTGCAACGGCACGACGGCGACCAAAGGCTGCAAATACTCCGGGACCTGCGGCACGAACACGACGTCGTCGGCTCGAGCGTTCAAGTGAGCGGCCAACTCGTCATCGCCGTCCGGCGCGATGGCAATGACCGGCCCGCCGCGGGCTTTGATCTCTTCCAGGTTGCTCATCACCTTGTCGGCGACGCCGCCGGACGGAATCAAGAACACCGATGGCGTGTTCTCGTCGACGAGCGCGATCGGGCCATGCTTCATCTCGGCGGCCGGGTAGCCCTCGGCATGGATGTAGCTGATCTCTTTCAATTTCAACGCGCCTTCCAGTGCGACCGGGAAGAGGTACTGCCGGCCCAGGTAGAGCATGTTGTTGACGTGGTGGTACTTCTGTGCGATCTCCTTGATCTGATCGTGACATTGCAGCGTTTGGCGAATGATGCGGGGGATCGAGCGGATTTCTTTGATCATCCGCGTCCCATGCACGCTGGAAAGATTTCGCATGCGGCCCATATAGAGAGCGAGCATGGTGAGCACGGCGACCTGGTTGGAGAACGCCTTGGTGCTGGCGACACCGATCTCCGGGCCGGCGTGAAGGTAGACGCCGCCATCGGCTTCTCGGGCGATGGTGCTGCCGACGACGTTGCACAGGGCGAGCGTATGATGGCCCTTGCGTTTCGATTCGCGCAGGGCTGCAAGCGTGTCGGCCGTCTCGCCGGACTGCGTGATGGCGAGCACGATGGTGTTGCGCTCCATCGGCGGATTGCGATAGCGAAACTCCGATGCGTATTCGACTTCGACCGGGAGCCGAGCGAATTCTTCGAACAGATGCTCGCCGACCAGCGCGGCATGATAGCTTGTGCCGCATGCTGTGAAGATGAACCGCTCGGCCCGGCGCAGCTGACGTGCGTCGAGGTTGAGGCCGCCGAAATGAGCGGAGGCGTCCTCGTCGGACAGTCGGCCACGCATGGCGTTTTCGAGCGCTTCGGGCTGCTCGAAAATCTCCTTGAGCATGTGGTGCTCGAAGTCGCCTTTCTCCGTGTCGCCGGGGTCCCAGTCGATGCTGTGGATGGTGGCGTCGATTCGTGTGTGGTTGGCGTCGAGGATGTGCCAGCCGGTGCGCTGGAGGACACACATCTGATGGTCTTGCAAGTAGACGACGCGCTGCGTTTGGCCCAAGAGGGCGGTCGGATCGCTGGCGAGAAAGTTCTCCTCCTCGCCGATGCCGACGACCAGCGGACTGCCGAGCCGCGCGCCGACCAAGAGGTCGGGATGTTGCGTGCTGACGACGCCGATGCCGTAGGTTCCCTTGAGAAGGTTAAGCACCGCGCGGACAGCATCGACGAGATCGCCGTGGTAGTGTTGCTGAATGAGATGAGCGATGACTTCGGTGTCGGTGTCGCTGTGAAAGGTCAATCCGTCGTTTTGCAGTTGGCGTTTGAGGATCGCGTAGTTCTCGATGACGCCGTTGTGGACGACCGCGATGCTTCCGTCAGGGCTGAGGTGCGGGTGGGCGTTGCGGTCGCTGGCGGGGCCGTGGGTTGCCCAGCGGGTGTGGCTTATGCCGTGGCAGCCGGGGGCCGGCTTTTCGCCGAGGAACTTTGCGAGGTCGGTGATTCGGCCCGCGCGTTTGCGCAGGTGGAGGTGCGGCCCCGTGAGGGTGGCGATGCCGGCCGAGTCGTAGCCGCGATATTCTAGTCGGCGCAACCCTTCGACGAGGATGGGTTCCGCTTCACGTTTGCCGATGTACCCGACGATGCCGCACATGTCCGCACCTCCGTGAAAAATTGACGCGTTCGGCCCTATACGTTGCGTGAGATGGGCAATCAATCCCAATTCGGGCCGAGGGAATTTGGGCAATCCGCGACGCTTAGCCCCGTCTCGCAGAGGCGGGCGAACGCGGCGCCGATGCCGCCCGCCTCTGCGAGGCGGGGCTAGACGTTAGGGCATTCGATACCTGTCCAGCTTGGGCGAAATCCAATCCAAGGCCTGGGGCAACAGCTTCCGAGCGCTCGCTTCGTCGTGCCGGCCTTGCGGATCGTAACCGACGCCCACCACGATGCCGCGTTCCTTGGCCCGGTGCAAAAAGCTCTCGACCTGGGCGCCCATGTTAAATTCGTCCTGTCCGCCGTAGGCAATGTAGAGATTGAGTTCGCCGGGCTTGAGGTTGTATTGGTCCATCACCTCGATCGGATTAAAACGGCTCAGTCGCTCCATGGCGTCGGGGCCGTAGCCGACGAGCGGACCGTAGAGATTGGCGAAGCGAATCTTGAACAGCATGTTCTTGGGGCGTCCGACGATTTCGAAGGGCTTCATCTGCGTTCGCCAGCCCCAGCATTCGGGATCGAACGGCGTCTCGAACTTGCCGCGACAATCGACCCAGCGCATGTTGACGGCCGGCATGAAGCCGACGACGGTCTTGATCCGGTCCTTGTGCTTGATGCCCTGGGTGAAAGCCGCCGATCCGCCCATGGAGACGCCGATGAGGGCATGGGCGTCGCGTTCTGGGAGAATAGGAAAGTTGTCCATCATGAACGCCCAAACATCCTGCATCAGATAATCTTCGTAGCGCCCGGCATCGGTGTTGGCCCAGAAGGTGGCCATCTTGAAGAACGACGGCCTTCCGAACACACTGCCGTCCGGCGCCGCCACGATAAAGGGAGGCAGTTTGCCGTCAACGATGGCCTTGTCAAATTCCTTGGCCAGGCTCTTCAGAAAGAACTTCTCATCTTGTCCGGCGCCGTGCAGAAAGATCATCAGCGGATATTTCTTGGAGCGATCGAATCCAGGCGGCACGTACACGTAAAGATCTCGCTTGGCACACAAGGCCGGCGACCAGATGCGGCGATCTGCTCCGTGGTTGTTTGTGAAATCGAGCACTTGGCCCTGCAAGCATCGATTCACGCGCTGCAATTCGCCGCGGAAATCGATGTCGATGGCGCGAACGCTCGGCGCAAGCAACAGCAGCGCGGCGCCCACTCCCAATAGGGTCCGAGTGAACAGAGTCCAACTTGCCGAGCACAGTTTTCGCACACTTCCTATATCGGCCTAATCCGCCGTGAAATTGTCCGCAAAATAAAGCCGCGAAAAGGCACAAACTGCGCAGAAATGAGCGACGCGACGGTGGAGAGAAAACCACAAAGCGATTTTGGCGTCGTTTTCGGAACAACCGGCAAAGGGACAGGCTGCGCCAGCGAAAAAGCGCATTGTTCTGTATTGACACCGTCCCTGCATTCATTTATTGGCCGATGATGAGCGAAATCCTCGTACTAGCCTGAGTACCGTTATGTCGAAAGCATCCGGAAAGAGTGTCGCGATCTCTCCTTTTCGGAGTCTTGTCATCGACTTATTGCATTTTTGCGCCCAAACTCCCAGCGTTACGGTAGATCGGCGGATGAAGTTAGCGCCGTTGGTGGCGGCGCGGCAAATGTGCTCGCCCAGGCCAATGTGGACGTCGCTGTTCATCAAGGCCTACAGCATTGTCGCCGCCGCCCGGCCCGATTTTCGCCGGAGCTACATGACGTTTCCCTGGGCGCGGTTTTACGAGCATCCGAAGAATATCGCCAACATCAACATTCGGCGGCAGGTGGACGGCGAGGACGTCGTGCTGCAGGCATTGATTCGTAGTCCGGAAAACCGAAAGCTGAGCGAGCTGGACGGGCTCCTCCGTCACTACATGGAAGCGCCGGTCGAAGAACTCCCATGCTATCGACGTGCGCGGCGCATGAGCATGCTTCCGTGGTTCGTGCGCCGATTCGTCATGTGGGCAACGCTGAACATCTTCGGCCGCCGGCGCTGTCACAACTTCGGCACATTCACAATGAGCTCGGTCTCCGGAGAAGGCGCCGGCATCTTGAACCTGATGATCGCCGGCAACTCGATGCTCCATTACGGCTTGCTCGACGACCAGGGCCAACTCGATGTGCGTATCACGTTTGACCACCGCGTGCTCGACGGCGCCCCGGCCGCGGAAGCACTCGCCAGCCTCGAATCCGTCATGTTAGGCCAGATCCTCGACGAGGTTCGTGCAATCGCCAAAGCACAACCGCCCGTGTGCTTGGCGGCGTAGTGGGTCCTAATACAGCCGTCATCACCCTTCAGGCTTCGGTTGAGCCTCTTCATTTTGCTGGCGCGCCATGCGGGCGTCGATGAATGATTTGATGCAAAGCCCCAGAAAGATTGCAGACAGTGCGATAAACGTGACGTTGCCTCCGACCGCAAGAGGATTGATCGGCGTTGCGGCATTAAGCGCGACGACCACTCGCCAAGCCGGCAGCGCGACGCCGAGCAGTCCAAGCACAGCGGCGACGTGCATCAGGTGCATTCGGGCGCGGTCAGACGCATCCTGAGCAAACCAACCGAGGACGAACAGAACGACGCCGAATGCTGCCGGGATCAGAGCGGTGAGCGCTTTTACATAAATGCTCACGGCCTCCGGATCGGCGGACGGCGTGTCGCGCAGCACGGAAACCCCATACAAGCCCACGCCGAGAAGGGTCATCAGCACGCCAAAAACCATCGCAACGGGGGCCATCGAAGATACTCCGTGTGGAACGCCAGGGTTAGCCGGCGATTGCAGATCGCCGCGGGCGCGGCGCTCTTGGCGATCTGCGATCGCCGGCTAAACATCATTTCTTGCCGAGACAATACAGCAATCCATCGGTCGTGCCGATGACGAGGCATTCGTTGGCGACTGCAGGGGACGCAGTGATGCCTTCGCCCAGAAGCAGCGCCTGCACTTCGGTCCCCTTCTCGAGATCGATGACGTAGAACGTTCCCTTGTTGCTGCCGACGTAGACACGATTGCCGGCGATGACCGGGGAGCTTTCGATCCAGCCGTCGCCCGAGAATACCCAGGCCGACGACCCGTCGCTGCGCTTGATGGCGTGCAGCTTGCGATCGCGACTGCCAATGACGACAAGCTTGTCGGTGATGGCCGGCGAGCTGTAGAACGGGTTGGGCGCGCGTTTGCTGGTGTAGGCCCACTGAACTTTTTGGCCTTTGATGTCAATCGCTTGCACTTCGTTGTTCATGTTGCCGACGTAGAGCTTGTCGCCCCCGAAGCTCGCGGTCGCCGCCGTTTGGCCGGAGAGCTCGACCTTGTTGATTGATTTGCCGTCCATGACGTCGATGACGTGGAGATGGCTGTCGCACCCGGCGAAAAACGTCTGTCCGTTTGCGACGGCGACGGAGCCATGCACCGGGCCTTCGGTCTTGATCTTCCAGATGAGCTTCTTGTCGGCAATTCCCAAGCAGTAGAGATTGGCGTCGTGCGAGGCGAAGATGACGCGATCGCCGGAAAAGTTGGCCCCGCCGGTGATGGCGCCGTCGCATTCGAAGTCCCACAGCTTCTTGCCGTCGGCGGCGTTGACGCAGTAGAACATGCTGTCTTCATCGCCGACGAACACTTTGCCCTGGTAGACGCTCGGGGCGGCTTTGATCGAGCCGAGCTTGGTCTTCCATTTGACGTTGCCGTTCGCAAGTTCGATGGCGTAGAGGTGGTCATCGTAGCAGCCGACGTAAATGATGCCGTCGACGATGGCGGCAGTGGATTCGATGCCTTTCTTCAGATCGAGCTTCCAGCGAATTTCAAGCTTGTCGGGCAGTGTTGTGCCGGCGACGCCGGTTTGCAGAGTGTTGCCGCGAAACAACGGCCAATCCTTCGACAGCGCCGGCGTCTCGCGCGGGGCGTCCTTTGCCTGGGCCAATGAGCCGTTGGCGTGCATGGCCCAGTAGCCGAACGGGCCAGCGATCAAGATCGCGACCAAGAGGCTACCCAGGCTGAAGTCGATCATCGACGGTGCGTTCGTTTTTTCCATGTTTCGTTCCCCCTCGGGATCCCTGGGGTTCGGAGTACCTCACCCATGGGCTTCTTCTATTGTAATGGACCAAACTTGTCGCGTACACTTCTCGTCTTTTCGGTGATTCCGGCTTGTCTTTTCATCCAAGGAGCATCTCATGCGTAAGTGGTTCTTTCTCTGTGGCGGATTTGCCGCGTTGGTCGGCATTGTGGTGTCGGGTCAGGCGTTCATGGCGCAGGTCGGGGCGGATCAAGCGGCCGATAGGCCGGAGAAGGCGCCGAAGATAACGCCGAGCAAAGTCGTGAAGGTGACGGTGTATCCCAATAGCGCTTTGGTCACGCGCGAGGTCGATGTGCCGAAGGGCGAAGGCCTCGTCGAGTTGACGATCGGCGATCTGCCGGTCCAGATCGTGCAAAGCTCGCTCTATGCGGAGAGCAGCGACGGCATCCGCGTACTGACGACGCGCTATCGCACGCGCCCCGTGCAGCAAGACACGCGCGAGGAAGTACGCAAGCTGACCGACGAGATGAAGAAACAGCAGCTTTCGCTTGAGAAAATCGAATCCGATATCAAGACGATCGAGCAGAACCTGGCCGCCATCGCCAAGCTGGAGAACTTCACCGACAAGAGCACGGTCACTGCGACCGAAAAGGGCGGGCTGAATAGCGACACGGTCGTCAAGCTCATCACCTACGTCATGGAGCAACGCACCGAAAAAACCAAGGAACTCATCAAGCTGCGTCAGGACGCCAAGGCCTTGGGCGAAACTTTCGCGTTTCTGACGCGCAAGCTCGCCAGCATCAGCACCGGTTCGAGCAAGATCGAGCGCGACGCCGTCATCGTCGTCGATCGCACCAAGGGGGCGGCCGGCAAAGTGAAGCTCAACTACCTCGTCGATTCCGTCGTCTGGAACCCGCAATACAAGCTTCGCGCCGGCAAGGCAGCCGACGATGTGCAGATGGATTACTTGGCCGCGATGACGCAGCGCACGGGGGAGGATTGGAACAACGTCGAGCTGACGCTGTCGACGGCCCAGCCGATGCTGAACGCCGCCCCGCTGGATTTGAAGGCCTTGTCCGTCATGGTCATGCCTCGGTCGAGCCAACCGGTTGCAAAGGGGCCGGGCAGCGTGCCGAATCCTCCGGGTCAACCGTCGCCGATGCTGTCGGTTTATGAGAATCCGAAGAGCCCCGCGGAGTTGGCGCAGGAAGCGACAAAGTTCCGGATTCGCGCGCAAGAACTTGCCAACGCCAACAAGGACAATCGCAAAGAAGTCGCCGAGCTCTTCAACGAGGCCGCCGCCTTCGATCAGGCGCGTGAGCTTACCAAGACGCCCGAAGAGATCGCGCACGAGCGTGTCGGCGGCCGCAATGCCGGCGGCGAGGGGCCAAGCGTCGCCTTTCACCTCAAGGCCAAGGTGTCGATTCCGTCGCGGAACGATGAACAGATCATCGAGATCGCCAAGCTCACCTTCGCGCCGAAGTATTACTACAAGGCCGTCCCCGTGCTCAATCCACATGTCTATCGCCTGGCGGACCTCGTCAACAAGACCGGCCACGTATTGTTGCCGGGAGAGGCGACGATGTACCAAGGGACCGATTTCGTCGGCCGCATGAACATGCCGCTCGTCGCCATCGGCGAGGAGTTCACCGCGGGCTTCGGCGTCGATCCGCAGCTTCAGGTCAAGCGCAAGCTAACGGACAAGGCCCGCTCGACTCAGGGCGGCAATCAGGTTCTGAAGTATGACTATCGCATCCCTGGTCAACACCTTCAAGATCGAAGCGGTCAAGATGCAGGTCTGGGACCGCCTACCCCACTCCGAGACAAGCGAAACGGCCAACATCACGTTGGTGAAATCGTCGCCGGAGTTGAGCAAGGATCCGCTCTACGTCCGCGAAGGCAAGACGCAGAATCTTCTGCGCTGGGACCTCGAGGTCGAGCCGGGCATGAACGGCGAAAAGGCGCTGAGCATCACCTACGAGTTCCGCATCGAACTCGACCGCCAGATGGTGATCAGCAGCTTCACGACGAAGTAACAAATTCGTTTAGCCCCGCTTCGTAGACGCGGGCGGACGCGGCGCCACTTTCATTTGTCGTCCACGCCCAGACCGCCCGCCTCTCCGAGGCGGGGCTAAACATCCTATTCTTTGGCCTCAACGCCTTGCTCCATACGCACTTCGGATGAAGTACCTGTCGATCCATGCCGATATTGGTGCTGTCGTATTCAGTTCCGGCATGTCCATCGGCGGAGACGGCGAATGATCACGGACGAAGTCCTTTCGACACCTTCCGAAACCGAGCTTTTGCGCGAACAACTCCTGCGGGCGCAACGCCTCAGCAGCGTCGGCACCTTGGCGTCGAGTGTCGCTCACGAGTTCAACAACATACTCACCACGATCATCAACTACGCCAAGCTCGGCATGCGGGCCGAAGCAAACGAAGCGTCCAAGCTGCAAGCGTTCGAGAAAATTCTCAAAGGCAGCCAGCGCGCGGCCGTCATCATCTCCAGCATGCTCGGATTCGCGCGCAACGCCTCAACGCAACGGACAATGGTCGAACTCGTTCCCTTGATCGAAGAGGTTCTGGTGCTGGCCGACAAGGATTTGAGCAAGCATCAGATTCGTATCGAGAAGCATTATCACAGCCAGCCTAAAGCGCCCATCGTCCGTGGTCAGATCGAGCAGATCTTTCTCAACCTGATCATAAACGCCCGCCAGGCGATGCCCAAAGGCGGACGCTTGACCATCGACGTCCGCGAGAACGCCAAGACGCACATGGCCGAGGTCGCGATTTGCGATACCGGCGTCGGCATTCCACCCGACCAGCTTCGATTGATCTTTGAGCCGTTCTACACCACGAAAAAACCCGACGAGCACGGCCACGGCGGCAGCGGTCTGGGGCTCAGCGTGTGCCGGCAGATCATTGAGCAGCATCACGGCCGAATCCGCGTCGAGAGCGTGTCGGGCAAGGGCTCGAAGTTCACCGTAAAATTACCGCTCGAAGTCCCCGCAGATTCCCCGGTTTGACATTCACATGGAAGGCGCGGGGTGAGGTACTCCGAACCCCGGGGTTCGGAGTACCTCACCCCGCGGCTTCCCACCGGGCAGTAACCCAAGAACAACGATGCCTTGACAAAACTCCCATCGCAGCTTATCAGCCTTCCCCGAATCGATCTCGCATCGTCATCGCGCGGAAGGAATCGACCATGTTGCGAACACTGGCGGCGCTCGCGTTGTCCTGCCTTTGCCTGACCGGGTGCTTTTTTTCCGATCCTCAGAAGCGCCTTCAAGATCTCGAAAAAGCTGAGAAAGAGCGCGACCTCAACCTCCGGATAGTCAGCGACGTCGCCGACTTCGGCAACGATGGGCCGCTTAAGGTCCACGGCGTCGGTTTGGTCGTCGGGCTTGCGGGAACCGGCCACTCTCCCGAGGGCGAATGGCGAAAGCTCATGGAGCAGTTCCTGCTCAAGAACCTCGGCCCGCGCGACGGCCAAATGGAGAATATCCCCAAAGAACAAAACGTCCGCCAGATCCTCGACAATCCCAACAACTGCCTGGTCATCGTCACCGGCTACGTTCCGCCCGGCGCCCGCAAGGTCGACCGATTCGATCTCGATATCGAACTCCCCTACGGCAGCAAGGCGACAAGCCTTGTCGGCGGACGGCTCCTGCACTGCCACTTGCGCGTCTGGGAGGCGCTGTCTCGAATCAGCGCCGATCCCAAAAATCAGGGCTCACGGCAAATGCTGGGCGGCCATGTGTTCGCCGATGGCAAGGGGCCGCTCGTCGTCGCCTTCGGCGGGCATGCCGATGTCAATGAACTCAAGCGTGGCAAAGTCTGGCAGGGCGGCGCCTCGCGCATCGCTCGACCCTACCAGCTCATGATGCGCAACGACGAAAAATCGCACCGCATCGCCAACGACGTCGCCCAGCGCCTCAACTTCATGTACCAGGACGACCCCCGGGCCAAGAAGCTGCACGCCGACTTCTCGAGTGACGAAAACCGGCTCTTGCTCGAAGGCCTTGTTGCCGACCAGTTCAACAAGACCCATGATCCGTCCGGCATGGGCACGAACGAAGCGGCCAAGGCGATGAGCAAAGAGATGATCAACGTCCGCGTTCCGTTCACGTACCGCTTCAATCACGAACGATTCCTTATCGTCTCCAGCTTCACGCCGATCTACAACAACGATCCGAACATGCCGCGTTATCGGCAACGGTTGCAGAAGATGCTCACGGACCCGATTGACGCGATTCAAGCCGCGATGCGCATCGAAGCGATGGGGCGCGACATCGGGATCCCCATGTTGAAGACTGGACTGGAAAGCAATCATCCGTACGTTCGCTTCGTTAGCGCGGAAGCCCTGGCGTATCTGGGCAGCACGGCCGGCGTCGAGGCATTGGCACACGCGGCGCGCGAGCATCCGGTGTTCATCAAGCACGCGACGCTCGCCTTGGCGAACTTGAGCGAATCGATTTGCCGCGATCGCCTGGCCGAGTTAACGCTGAGCGACCAGCACGCCGTGCGCTTTGCGGCATTTCATGCCTTGTCGTTGATTGATGAACGAGACTCGCGGCTCGGCGCCGTGAATGTCGGCGGCACGGAGTGGATTCATCGCATCCCGAATGCCCCGGACGCTGTGATCGCGTTCACCACGAGCCGACGGCCGCAAGTCGTTTTGTTCGGCAAAGGCATCGTCGTTTCGCCGGACACGCGCTTGATGCTCGGCGCCTTCACCGTAGTACCAGGCGAACGCAACGGCGAAATGTTCGTCAAGCGCTATTCAACGCGCGGCGAAGAACGACGCGTCAGCAGCAATCGCGTCGACGAAATTCTGACGAGCATGATCGAACTGCAGGCGGGCTATCCGGACCTGGTGGAATTCTTGCGCAAGGCGAGCGATCACCGCTTGTTGAGTTGCCCGATCACGACGTGGAACTTGCCGGAGACGTCGCTCGAAACGGTGATCGTCACCGGCCGCCAGATGCGAGCGGGCTAGTTCCAGAAGTCAGAAGTCGGAGGTCGCGGCCCAAGCGCACAAGTTTCTTGTCACTGACGGGAAGTTACCTGATCTCTAACTTCCGACTTCTGATCTCTGCCTTCTGGCACTAGATGACCATTTCATTAGTTCCTGAGCAGCAATCTGGAAAATTCAGGAAGAGAAGGCATTGCGTAGTGTGGACTTTGGTCCACAACGGGCCACGATGCCGTGTGGACTAAAGTCCACACTACCGGTGTCCAGCTGCTCAGGGACGTGTAAAATGGCCATGCTAGGGGGAACGGCCATGCGGTTCCGTGCACTGCTGCTTCTAGCGGCGATTGGGAATTCCACTTTAGCGCAAGACATCGCCAAGCTTCCCGCCAACTCGTGGATCGAGTTGAAATACTCGACCGTGCAGCCGAACGATCCGACTGAAAAAGGCAACTGGGTCAGCGCCGGCTGGAACAAACTCGTTTACGATCCCGACGGCAAGCGTGTCCTCTGCTACGATCGCTGGTACGACAAAAAGCACGGCGGCGTCACCATCTACGGCAACTGCCTGTTCGGCTTCGATCCGGCCAGCGCCAAGCTGACGCCGATCAAGATCGACCACTGGAAGAAGGTCGAGACCAAGACGGGCGGCTATCGCACGATCGCTCTGCCAGAGGACGAGCAGGAACCCACGCCGGCATCGCGTCACGTATATCATGCGTTCGATCATGTGCCGGAGTTGAAATCGGTGTTCATCTGCAACGGCGCCAACCAAACGGTGATGCGCGGCGACAAGCACGTCGCTCACGACGAATGCGACGGCGCTTGGAGATTCGATCTGAAGACAAATCGCTGGTCGCGTTTCGCCGGCAAGGCCCCGCGTAACCGGCTCGACGAATCGATGGCGTATTGTCCCGATACGAAAGCGATGGTCTATTCCACCGGTGACGGCGAGGTCTGGATTCTCGATTTGGGCAAGGCCGAGTGGCGCAAAGCCAAGCAGAGCCCGCCGCTGCGCACGACCTTCGGGCGCACAGTGTGTTACGATCCGGTGAAGAAGCGGATGCTCCTCGTCGGCGGCGGGCGTTTGGACGCCTGGCAAAAAGGACCGGCGCCGGAGTTCCGCGAAATCTACGCCTTCCACCCCGCGACCGAGAAAGTCGAACGCCTCGCCGACGCGCCGACGACCCTGTACGAATCGCAGCTGGCGTTCGACTCGAAGCGAGCCGTGTTCGTCACGGTTGCCGTTTTCAACAAGAAGGAGCAGCCGTCCGGGATGTGGAGCTACGATCCGGCCAAGAACGCCTGGCGCGAGATCCACCCGGCGAACGCGATCCCTCCGCACAATGGCTGGCACGGCTGGATGAAGCTCTGCTACGCAGCCGATTTCGATTGCTTTATCGGCACGATCCGCGACAAGGTCTTCGCATATCGCTTGCCATAGGTTCAGTAAGAAAATCTAGCTACGACTCGGCGAGGGCGAGCCGTGGACTATCGCCTGCCGTTAGGTCCTATGGGCTCCAAGCAAATCCGTGCGCCTGTCTTGCCGATGAACCACTGACCACGAAAATGAACGGGGAACCCATCGTGACAGGATCGATCGATGACCCAACCCGACGCCGCGCCGCCTCCCGAGAAGAAGCCCCAATGGGCGCCGCGTATGTGGGAAGGGTGCGACTTCTTCGCCTGGCTCAAACTTCTTTATCGCAACAACTTCGCCGTCCACCCACGGCACTGGTATATCGCGATCATCATTACGTTCGTCAGCTTCCTCAACACCATCTTGCGCATTGTGCAGGACGCGATTCATGGCCGGGCGGTCCGGGCAACGAAGATCGACCAGCCGCCGATTTTCATCTTGGGCCACTGGCGTACTGGGACGACGCTTTTGCACGAGTTGATGATCTGCGACGACCGTCTCGGCTACCCAACTACCTACGAATGTCTGATGCCCAATCACTTCCTGCTGACCGAGTGCGTCCTGGCGCGGTGGCTATGGTTCTTGATGCCGTCCAGTCGGCCGATGGACAACATGCGTGCAGGCTGGGATCGACCTCAGGAAGACGAATTCGCAATGTGCATGTTCGGTGTCGGTTCGCCGTACTTGACGATTGCATTTCCGAATCGCCCGCCGCAGTGTGAGGCGTACCTCGACATGGAAGGCGTGAGCGAGACGGAGTTGCGGCGTTGGAAGCGCGCGTTCAAGCAATTTCTTCGCAAGATCACGTACAAGACGGGGAAACGGCTCGTCCTGAAGTCGCCGCCGCACACGGCGCGGATCAAGACACTCAACGCGATGTTCCCCAAGGCGATCTTCATTCATATCGTCCGCGATCCGTATGTCGTTTTCCCGTCGACCGTCAATCTGTGGCGCAGTCTCTACACCGCGCACGGCTTGCAGACGCCGAACTATGAGGGTCTGGACGAGCACGTCCTGGAGACGTTCGTGCACCTTTACGAGCGCCTCGAAGAGGGCAAGAAGCTTCTCGGCCCCGACCAGTTCTACGAGCTGCGCTACGAAGACCTGATCAAGGACCCGATCGGCGAGATGAAGAAGATTTACGATCATTTCCAACTCGACGGCTTTGAGAAAGTGCTGCCGAAGTTGCAAGAGTATCTTGCCGGCGTCGAGGGATACGAGACGAACAAGTACACGCTAACGCCGGAGCAAAAAGCTGAGATCGCCCGGCGCTGGGCCCATGTGTTTGAACGCTACGGCTACCCGATTTGATGTAGGCCAGGCTTTCCAGCCTGATGAAACCAGCGAGAGAGTCAGGCTAGAAAGCCTGACCTACAAAAGCCATGATCCATGTCATTGCGACGATCACCGTGAAGCCAGGCAAGCGCGATGCGTTTCTGGCGGAGTTTCACCGCATCGTGCCGATGGTGCATGCCGAAGCGGGATGCATCGAGTATGGGCCGGCCGTCGATGTGGCGAGCGGCCTGATGATGCAGGGGCCGCTGCGTGAGAACGTCGCGGTGATCATCGAGAAGTGGGAGAGCCTGGACGCGCTGAAGGCCCACACGCAAGCGCCGCACATGGCGGAGTATCGCGTGCGCGTCAAGGATTTGGTCGAGAGCGTGACGCTGCAGATTTTGGCGCCGGCGTGATGCCGTTTGCGGCTTTGCGCTCGCGTGGCGCCATGCGAACGCGAAGCCACAAGCGACAGGTTACTTTCGTTCCACAAGCGCCTTCATCAACTCCACGACAAACGCCGGAAGATCGTCGGGCTTTCGGCTCGTGATGATGTTGCCGTCGCGCACCACTTCGGCGTCGACGTAGTTGGCGCCGGCGTTGATCACATCGTCCTTGATGGCGAAGAAGCAAGTCGCTTTCTTTCCGCGTAGTGCCGTGGTCGAGCAGAGCACCCAGGGGCCGTGACAGATGGCGGCGATCGGCTTGCCGAGCTCGGCGAACTGCCGAACGAATTTGATGACCGATTCATGCCGTCGCAGGAAATCGGGAGCGAAGCCGCCGGGAATGACCAGGGCGTCGAAGTCGTCGGCCGTCACGTCCTCGGCTGCCTTGTCGCTTTTGGCCGGATACCCGAGCTTACTGGGGTAGGTCGTGCCGGCCGCGGGGCCGACGAGCGTGACCTTACACCCCGCTTCGCGAAGGCGAAAGACGGGATACCAGACTTCCATCTCCTGATACTGCTGTTCGACCAATACGGCGACGCGTGCTTGTTTGAGGTCCATGTGCGATCTCCTCTTGATTTCGTTTGGCGCTCGTAGAGCGCCGCGCGGGCGCTAAACGAATACCGATTCACGATTGTGCAAGGTTCGTCTTGTACCACGCCATCGTCTCGCTAATGGCGTCGTCGAACTTGAAACGCGGATAGTAGCCGAGTTCGTCCATCGCTTTCTGGATGCTGAACTCGAGGTTGTAGCCCATGAATTTTAGCCGAGTGAAGTTGAAATACGGGGCCTCCGTTGCGCCGCGCAGCTTGGCGAATAGCTCCGAGAACCAGGTAACCAGCCAGGCCAGCCACAACGGGGGCGTGCGTGTCGGGTGAGGCAAGCCCATGGCGTCGGCGACTGCTTCGACGAACCTCCGCTTCGACACGAACTCGCCGTCGGTCAGATTGTACACGGAGCCGACCGCCTTGTCGTTTTCGACGCCCAGGAAAATCGCGTGAATGAGGTTGTCGATGTAAATGGTGTTGAGCGCCGCGTCGCCGCCGCCGGGGTAGCGCAGTCGGTCCTCGCGCAGCCCGTCAATGATGCGTGGCATGACGGTGCGATCGCGAGGGCCGTAAACGAAGCCGGGGCGCAGGATCACCACGGGGACGCCGAATTCGTTGTAGTACTGCATCGCCAGTTGCTCGGCTTCAACCTTCGACTGCGAGTAGCCGTCGCGGTGCCAGGAGGGTAGAGGCTCCGCCTCATTGGTTCCGTAATGATGCTGAGCCGCATACACGCCCAGACTGCTCATGTGAATGAAACGTGACAGCCCTTGTCCCTTGCATGCGTCGAGCAACAATCGCAGGGCATCTACATTTATTTGGCGATACTCGTCGACCGGTCCCCAATCGCCGACCTTGGCGGCGCAATGCACCACGACGTCGGCTTCGGTGACCGCTTGCCGAACCAGGTTTGCATCGCTCAATTCGCCGCGATAGAGGATAGCGCCCAGTTTCTCCAGGTCCTGCGTGTTGCTGGCGCGACGAACGATGGCGGTAACGGTAAGTTCGCGCCGAGCACAGGCGTCGGCCAAATGCCCGCCGACAAACCCGGTCGCGCCGGTGATGAGATAACGCATGCAGTTAAGATAGAACGATCACGGCGTTTCGTTTAGCCGGTATTTCTCACCGCAGAGAACGCAGAGATCGCAGAGAAATGCGGGTGGGGGGAGAATTTGCGGCATCTGAATCCCAAACGATGAGCCACGAGTCTGCATTATGTGTCGGAGCCGATGACACTCCCTGCCTTGTCTCTGCGCTCTCTGCGCCCTCTGCGGTGAGAAATGACGGTTAGGCGCTCGCCTCTGGCGAGCGCGGATTCGCGCGCTCGCCAGAGGCGAGCGGCTAAACGCATGATGCTCGCCTTGACAAGTCGTCTTGCCTGGATTATTCCCCTTCCTCCCAAATGAACGCGCAGGGTCCGATAAAGGATTTCCGAGGGTTCCCCATGAATGGGACGCACGCTGCAAATGAACAACGCGTCGGTCAGCGCTGCACGATAGTTATCGGGCTGTGCTTGATCGCCTGGTGCGTCTCGGCCGCGGCAACGTTCTCTCAGGGCACACCCGCTCGCGCAGTGGTCGCCAATGTATACTTCGAGGGTGCACAGAGCATCCCAGTCGAAAAGCTGATGAACTTCGTCAAGAACACTCGGCCTGGCAGGGAGTATTCAACGACGGGCGCCTATCAGGACATCAGCGAATTGGCGGCGTCGCGCCTGTGCAAGCCGATCGATGTCCGGACCGAGCCGACTCCGGATGGACGCGTCAACGTGACGTTTCTCATTCGCGAGTTTCGCAGCGTCGTGCGCGAAGTCGTGTTTCGGCACGCCAAGCATGTGACGCCGAAGGACCTGGAGGGTGTCGTGCCGCGCATTCGGCGGGGCATGCCGCTCGATCCGACGATGAACAAGCTTGCCTGCATCGAGATTCAAGAACATCTCAAAACGCAGGGATACTATTTCGCCAATGCCACGCTGGAAGAGGGCTGGCACGAGAACCATGACCGCGTTGTCTTCAACATCAACGAAGGTCACAAGGTTCGTGTGCGCAATGTCAACTTCATTGGCCAGAAGGAACTGGCCTCCGAAGCTCGCCTGCGCACCCAGATCGACACCAGCCGGGCGTTCTTGCAAACCTGGGGTGGGACCTTCAATCCCAAGATGATCGACTCCGACGTCTTCAAGCTTGAAGAGTACTATCGCAACAACGGCTACCTCAAGGCCCACGTGTCGCGCGAACTGCATTTCTCGGACGATTTCAAGTTCGTCGACATTACCTACCACATTCAGGAAGGCGTTCGCTACCGCGTCGACGACTGGACCATTGTCGGCGGCTCGCAATTCCAGCCCGGCGAGCTTGACAGCGTCGTCACCTTGAAAAAACGCGAGTTCTTCAACGCCAACGATGTCAACATCAACGTCGGTTATCTCACCGCTTATAGCGGATGGCGCGGCTTCCAGACCGATGTCAAAATGATTCCCAGCGAAGTTCCCGGCGAAGTAGGCCTCATGCGCATGCGTTTTGAGGTCGAGGACAGGCCGAAAGCTTACGTCGGCGAAGTCATTATCGTCGGCAATACCGTGACGCAGGACCGCGTTATTCGTCGAATGCTCCAGGGCATTCAGCCCGGCCAGGTCCTTCGCTATCCGGAGATACGCATTGCCGAACGCGATCTCGCTCGGCTCAACATCTTCGAAATGGCCCCGGAGAAAGGCGTTCGACCGACGATTCAAGTGCTCGACAACCCCGGTCCGTTCAAGGACATCCTGGTCAAAGTTGAGGAAACCCGCACCGGCAGCCTCATGCTCGGCGCCGGCGTGAACTCCGACAACGGCCTGGTCGGCAGCATCGTCCTCAACGAACGCAACTTCGACATCTTCCGCTTCCCGACCAGCTTCGCCGACATCTTCGAAGGCCGAGCCTGGCGCGGCGCCGGCCAGGAACTACGCATCGAAGCCGTTCCCGGAACTGTCCTCCAGCGTTACAGCATCAGCGTTCGTGAGCCGTTCTTGTTCGATCAACCGTACAGTCTGCTCGTGAGCGGCTACTATCGCGATCGCATCTTCGACGAATACACCGAAGGCCGGGTCGGCGGACGCATCAACCTGGGCCATCAGTTCACGAAAGAATGGGGCGCCAGTGTCGGCTTCCGCGGCGAGAACGTCAACGTCAGCAATATCGCCTTCGGCGCCCCCGTCGATTACACGAGCGTCTACGGTAACCAATCCGTCCTCGCTCCGAGCGTCACCGTCGGCTACGACACGCGCGATTCGTTCCTGAGGCCGACCGAAGGCGGCAAGCTCGAATTCATGTACGAGCAAGTCTTCGGCTCCAACACCTTTCCGATCTTCAACGTCGAAGGCAGCCGTTACTTCACGCTTTGGCAGCGACCCGACGGCTCGGGCAAGCACGTGCTCATGGCGCGCAGTCAGTTATCCTGGGCCGGCAATAACGCTCCCGTCTACGAGCGCTTCTTCGGTGGCGGCTATATGAGCATTCGCGGCTTCGAGTTCCGCGGCGTGGGTCCCAACACCAGCGGCTACATGGTCGGCGGGCAGTTCCAGTTCCTCAATAGCCTCGAATACCAGGTCCCGATCCGCGCTAGCGACAACCTCTACCTCGTCGGCTTCATCGACAGCGGCACCGTCGAAAGCAAGTTCGGCATCCACGACTACCGCATCTCCGCCGGCGTCGGCCTCCGCATCACCGTACCCGCCCTCGGCCCCGTGCCGATCGCACTCGACTTCGGCTTCCCGATCGTCCGCGGCCCCAACGACCGCACGCAGATCTTCAGCTTCTGGATTGGGATGTATCGATAGTGGAGAGGAAGAAAGGGAAATAGGGAGATGGGGAGAGGGGAAAACACATGACCCGAATCACTTCCCATCATCAACTCACTGTTTACAAAAAGGCCATTGCGGGCGCGAAGAAGATCTTCGATTAGAGCCAAGCGTTTCCCAAGGAAGAACTCTACTTGTTGGCGAATCAGATACGCAGATCTTCCCGGTCGGTTTGCGCGAACCTTGGTGAAGCATGGCGAAGACGACGCTACGAAGCTGCGTTCCTGAAAAAGCAAAATGATTGTGAGGCAGAATCGGCGGAGACACAAGTCTGGTTAGAATTCGCCGTCAAGTGTGGTTACCTCAAGTGAGATGTCGCTGTGCCGGTTTTTCAGCAATACGATGAAATTCTTGCGATGCTCGTGGCGATGATCCGACACCCAAAGAAATGGCTCCTCCCTCGCGATTAGCAATCTGATCATTCTTCTCCTCCCCTTCTCCCAATCACTCCACAAACTCCACCTGTACCGGCTGCGGGATGACCCCCGCCCGATGCGCCTCGTCTAGCAAGCGCGCTACCGCGGCTCGGCCGCGCGGGCCGTAGTCGAGCGTCCAGTCGTTGACGTACATGCCGACGAAGCGGTCCGCCAGATCGCGGTCCATGTCGCGCGCGTAGTTGAGTGCATACGTGAGCGCGTCTTGCCGATGGGCGAGACTGTAGCGAATGCTTTCTTTGATGAGCCGGCTAACGTTGCGGATGATCTCCGGCCCCAGATCGCGGCGAACGACATTGCCGCCCAAGGGCAGCGGCAAGCCCGTCTTCTCCTGCCACCATACGCCCAGATCGACGATCAACTGCAAACCCTGATTCTGGAACGTCAGCTGCCCCTCGTGGATGATCAGGCCCGCATCGAATTTGCCCGACGCTACTGCCGGGATGATCTCGTCGAACGGCATCACCTCGTACGAGAAGCCCTGGGGCAGAAGCAGGCGCAACGTCAGAAACGCCGTCGTCATCGTTCCCGGTACCGCAAGCTTGACGGATGCCAGGTCGCCGACCCGCATCGGCTTGCGCGCGATGACCATCGGGCCATAGCGATCCCCCATGCTGCATCCGCTCGGCAACAGTGCGTACTTGTCGAGCAAGAACGCATAGGCGTGAATGCTCACCGCACTGACCTCGAGTTCCCCCTTTAGCGCCCGGCGATTGAGCGTCTCGATATCCTGGAGCTCATGACGGAACACCAGATCGCCCGTGTCGATCTTGTCATGCGCCAACCCGTAGAACATGAACGCATCGTCGGGGTCGGGGCTATGGCCAACTGTGATTACGCGCTTGGTCATCGATAATCTCGTATGGGACGAACCGGCACACTAGTGCTTTGGCTTCCATGGATTGATGGATGCAGGGTGCGTGAAACGCACCGGTCCGCTCATCGGTGCGTTGCACGCACCCTACGTCTATCCATCAACGGATCGTAGACGGTGCACTAGGAGGCTCTAGAAGAATGACATAGGACGGGTCTCCAGACCCGTCCGGACGGCTCAGGAGAGCCGTCCTTCTTCGTTTCTTCTGACGCTCTAAATACCGCACAAGTCCGCGTGGAGACAACACGCACCTTCTCAGGATACGAATCGAACGAAGAACCAAAAGAGAAGCCACCCGCTCGTTGGAGCGGGTGGTCATTGGAGTGCGTCTTGATTTGTCGGGGGATGGGATTTATGGCGTGAGGAAGTTCCGTTTTCTTAGGGCTGAACTCCCTTGGATTGATTCAGTCGAAATAGATAAAGCAACCGCCGTGCCAATCGCACAGGAGACTCGACTACGACGACGTAACACATTGATAATTAAGGAAATGCGTTAACGTTGTTGCGTAGAGGCCCTGACGCAACCCCATCCGCTCCTGCACGATTGTCGTCACAACTGCACTATTCGGTTGAAAATAATACAACTCTGGACCCATCCAATGGCTTCCCGCCGCCGATTGTGGTCTCAAAAAGTCTCTAATAATCTCGCCCGTGTTCTTTGACAGGCGTGAATACTCGACACAAAATACAGATAGTAGCGGAAACTCGCCATCGTAGGGGTGTTGAGGGCACGGACGATGCCGGTCGAAAACCCGAACGCCATAGCGCAAGCCATCGGCAATTACGACCTTGTCGAGAAAATTGCCGAGGGCGGCATGGGCACTGTCTATCGCGGCCGAAACCGCCTCACAGGCGAGATCGTCGCCGTCAAGGTGGTCCCTCAGCATCTATTGTCCAATCCGGTCGTTCTCAAACGCTTTGAACAAGAGTACTTCGTCGCGCGGGCCATCGATCATCCCAATATTGTCAAGGCCCTGGACTTTGGCCGCGAGGGGGAAACACGCTACCTCGTCATGGAATACGTCGAGGGGGAATCGCTCGGCCAAAAGATCGAGAGAGAGGGCAAGCTGCCCGAAACCGAGGCGATCCGCATCATCACCCTTGTCGCTCTCGGCCTGCAGAAGGCCCACAAGCAAGGCCTGGTCCACCGCGACGTCAAGCCCGACAACATCCTGATCACGCCCGATGGGAGCGTCAAGTTGACCGACCTCGGCCTGGTCAAGGAAGTCGAAGCCGACCTGAACCTCACTCGCACCGGCCGCGGATTGGGCACGCCGCACTTCATGTCCCCCGAGCAGTTTCGCAACGCCAAAAAGGCCGACGCTCGCTGCGACATCTATTCGCTGGGCGCCACGCTGTACATGATGGTCACGGGCGAATTGCCGTTCAAGTCGAACGGCCCGCTCGACGCCTGGATGAAGAAGATCAACAATGAGATCGATCCGCCGCGCCAGCTGAACCCCGAGCTCTCGGAGCGCACCGATTGGGCCATTCGCCGAGCCATCAGCCCCGATCCGGCTCATCGCCCGGAGAGTTGCAGGGAGTTCGTCGAGGACCTGACGGGGCAAAGCACGCAGATGTCGGCCGTCTCGCCGACTCTGGCCGACGTCGGTACCCCCTATTGGTACATGGTCTACACCGACGACATCGGCGTCGTGCACACGGTCAAGGGGACCGCAAAGGGCATTCGCCGATCGTTCAAGGAAGGCTTGCTCGGCGACGCGGAGAACATTCGCGTGGCCTTGACGAAATCGGGCCCGTTCGAGTCGCTCAAGACCTTTCCGGAGTTTCGCGATCTGGTCGTCGACCCCTCGAGCGTGCCGACGCCGTTGAAGAAGTCCGATCCGAAGACGGTGGCGCCTCCGGTGAAACCGTTGCGGAGCTTGCCCGCCAAGGAGTCGATTCAAGACGCCCCGGCGCCGACCGACTCGGCCGTGCTATCGACGACCACGCTGATGCCGGCCGTCACCCAGGCCGCCGCCAAACCGGCGCCCCCCGCTCAGCCGACGATCGCCCTGCCGACCAACGGCTCCGCGTTCGGCGATGACTTCTTCAAATGGCTGCTCCTCGGCATCCTCTTCGTCGCCGTCGGGGTCTCCGCAACCTATCTGCTCCCCTACCTCCGCTACCTGCGTCTTTTCTGGTAGTTTCCGGCAGCTGTACCGTCGTGTCACGGTTGTTTGACAGCACAAGAACGAATCACGAAAGAACGTAACACTTTGTTTAGCCGCTCGCCTTTGGCGAGCGTGACGTTCGCGCTCACCAAAGGCGAGCGGCTAAACGAACGTGCGCTAGGGAACGATCGTGACCTCGCGTGGTTTGGTTTCGTATTGAAGCGTCGCGTGGCCGCCTTTCTCGGTGGCTTGCTTCAGGTCGGCGCCGCCGATGCGTTGCAGTTGGATCGATGCGGGGTCGTCCTTGAGCGAACGCAGGTCCTCGGTGGAGAGGGTGATAGAACTTTCATCCTTGCGGCTTGACCAGAGGTTGAGCTCCCCACGTTGGCCGTCTTGGGTGTAGAGGAAGCGGACCGATTCGCGTTCTCCGATGGGGCTGGCGGTGAACGGGATGCGAACGCCTTTGCCTCGGCTGATCGTCGTCGGGGCGTCGGCGGCGAAGTCGACGCTCGGCAAGTGGACCGAGTTTATGTATGCCTTGCCATTGATGTCGGTGTAGCGGAAGGTATGATCGGCGAGGTAACCGGCGCTGCTACCCGTGTAATGGGAACCGGTGAACCCGGCATGGCTGAGCGCGAATTTGTTGTGGGTGACCTTGGCGGCGCCATCGAGCGTGATGCTGATGTGGTTGCCTTTGCCATGGACAAATCGGGCAACGACATTCGTCGTGTTGGCGGCGCCGTCGAAGTGAATCGTGAAGCGTTGGTGGATGTCGTTCGGTTTCACCGTACTGGCCAATTCGGATCGACAGTTGCACCCAGTGGCGCTGCCCAGCAGGACGGCTAGGCTGTACCAGAGAAATCGCATGGTGATGTGTGACATGAGGACAGATTCTAACTCATCGCATGGCAAACGCCCAAGCGAAAAGCAGAGCAAATCTGACCGATTCATGGGACGCGCCGGCGTTCGGAGTAGTTGATGGGATTAACATTAACCACTCACTCGAAGGAGAACGAACGATGCGACTGCTTTCACTTACGCTGGTGTTTGGATTGGCCCTGGCCGCCGCGCCGCTGGACGCCTGTAATCTTGATCCAATCAAGACACAGGGAACTCTGAGTTTAGCGGTCCAGCGAGGATTGCATCTCATCGGCCATACGGACGACGGCAAGATTATCGCCGTCGATCTGCTGATGGGCAAGACGTTTGACCTGGGCAAAGCCGATGGTGTGCGCGGGTGGGACGCCGATGTGGCTAATGGCAAGGCGCTACTCTTCGCCGGCGAAAGCCTCCGCGTCGTTAGCCTCGCCGCTCGCAAGACGCTGCATGAAATCCCCATCGGCAAGGAGCGCGTCTTCGCTTTCGGATTCGCCGGCGACGAAAGCGTGTTCGTCCATCGAGGCAAGTCGCTCGCCATCATCGACATTGCCAGCGGCAAGCGTTTGCAAACAATTGCGCTCGGCGACACGGACGATCTGCGCCGCTTCGCCGCCTGGCAGAAAATCGGCGATCGGCTTTTCATCGCGGGCCCTGCCACGACCCTCTGCGTCATCGACCTGAAGGCACGCAAGCTGGTGGACCGCTTCTCCGTCGACGCTCGCGCCGGCATGGGATCGATCCAGGTCGTCGGCTCGAAGGTGTTCTGCCTCGGCTCGCAGTACTCCTGGGCCTTCCAACTCGACCACATGGTCTGCCTCGACATGACCACGCGCAAGTGCACGATCATCGATCTGCCCAATAGCATTCAGCGGTTCGGCGGCGCCCGCCTTGCCGCGGGTTCGGGAGACTCTGTCTATGTCGTACAGGGCAATCACTTCACCCGCGTCTCCGTCTCCGGCGAACACCGCGGAACGTTCGATGTGGCGGCCGACCAACACGTTGTCGGCGTCTTCCTTCGGCACGCGGTCGTGGCCGGCAAGAATGATATCCGCTTCGTGGACATCAAGGAGAAGCCGATTGTGCGAAAATGATTGTGAATCACCCACAGATCCCAGGGGTTCGGAGTACCTCACCCCTGGGCGTCTCACTCACCACTCACCAAATTCTGGGCAGCGTCGGCCAGCGCCAAGCGTTCGCGGATCGGCGGGTGATCGTAGAAAAGCAGCGCGACCAAGGGATGCGGGTCGGGATCAGATTTGTTGATTTTGGCCAGTTTGATGAACGCCGATCGATACGCCGCCGGGTTGTGGGTTTGGTCGAGGGCATACTGGTCGCATTGCCGCTCGTGAAATCGCGACAGCGCATTGAGCAGCGGACTGAGCGTCAAGCCAAACGCCGTCACGATGAACAGAAACAACGGCAGCGCCGCCGGATCGGTGATGCCGTGGTAACCGAGCGACGCAGCGCAATACGTCAGCACCTGATCGACCAGCCAGAATCCAACGAGCGACACAATCACATTGATGGCGATCATCTTCGGCAAATGGCGATAGACGTGATGGCCAACCTCGTGCGCGAACACGACTTCGATTTCTTCCGGCGTGAACTGCGCCAGCAGCGTGTCGCCCAACAGCACGCGCCGCGTGTTGCCTAATCCCGCCAAAGCGGCGTTGGCTTTCTTCGTCTCATCGCTCAGATGCAGTTGGTAGACGCCTTCGATGGTTAAGCTCGTGCCTTCGGTGAGCTTCTTCAGCCGATCGAGCAAGCCGGCATCTTCGAGACGCGTCACTTTGTAAAAGATCGGCAGAATAACGACGGGAAGAAGTTGGCGCAAGCCGAGCGTGACAAGCAACCAACCTGCCGTCGCGGCCAGCCACCACCAGGCGCCGGTCAGCCAGAGCAGATAATAAAGCCCGGCGACGAACCCCAAGCCGAGCAGTCCGCCAACGCCGTAGCTTTTGACGCGCTTCCACCACCAGCCGGCCAGCGTCTGATTGCTGAGTTGATGGCGGTGCTCGACAATGAACCCAGAGTAGAAATCGAGCGGCGCCGTCAGACATTCGAGCGTGATGGCCAGAAACACCGCCGACGCCAACAGGCGCAGCCATTCCTCCCGGCCAAACCAGGCGGTGTAATGCCGCCCAAGCTCCGGGCCGAAGGCGAAGCCGAGCAGTCCGAGCCAGGCGAGGCTGAGCAGCGTGTTGACGAGCACAACCGTTACCTTCTGCCGTTGGTACTCCTTGACCTCCGGCGAGGTGGCTTCAAGCTGCGGCGGCGATTCAGCGTCGCTGGCCATCCGATTTCCTTTCTTGGATAATGTCATGATACCAAGCCCAGGGGTGAGGTACGCCGAACCTCTGGGAACCCAGGCGTATTGAGTACCTCACCCCTGGGCTTGGCGACCCAAAACAAACTCCGGACACCGCATGCGCATCAAGCTCGACTATGGCCGAACCGGTTTGGATGTGGACTTGCCCGATCAGAACGTGGTCGGGCCGTTGCAAATCCGCGATGCCGTGCCGCTCGCGAATCCATCGCAAGCGATCCTCGACGTGCTGACCAAGCCGACCGGCACGCCGCCCTTGGCACAGCTCGCCAAGGGGCGCAAGAACGCTTGCATCCTGATCTGCGACTTCACCCGGCCCGTGCCGAACAAGCTGATTCTGCCGCCTGTTTTGCGCATCCTTGAAGAGCAAGGCATCTCGCGCGACGAGATCATGATCCTCGTCGCGACCGGTTTGCATCGCCCGAACCAGGGGACAGAACTCGAAGAGATGGTCGGCCCCGACATCGTCAAGCACTACCGCATCGAGAATCATTTCGGCAAAAAGCTCAGCGATCACGAATACCTCGGCACCACGCCGAACGGCGTCCCCGCGTACATCGACAAGCGCTACGTCCACGCCGACCTCAAGATCACCACCGGCCTGATCGAGCCGCACCTGATGGCTGGGTACTCCGGCGGCCGCAAGGTCATCTGTCCGGGAATCGCGGCCCTGGAGACCGTGAAGATTTGGCATGGCCCGAAGTTCCTGGAGCATCCGAAAGCCGACTGCGGATTCGTCGACGGCAATCCGGTTCACGAAGAGAACACGCGCATCGCCAAGCTGGCCGGCTGCGACTTCATCGTCAACGTCTGCATCGACGGGCAACGCCGCATAACCTGGGTCGGCGCCGGCGACATGGAGAAGGCCTGGCTCGAAGGCGTGCGCTTCGTCGAGAACATCGTCCGTGTGCCCGTGCCGCAGCCGATGGATGTCGTCGTCACCTCGAGCGCCGGCTATCCGCTCGATACGACCTGGTACCAGGCGATCAAAGGGCTCACCGGCTGCTTGCCGATCGTCAAGCAAGGCGGCACCATCATCCTCGCGGCCAGCCTCAGCGAAGGCGTCGGTTCGCCGGAGTTTCAGCACCTCATCGCCGACAACCCTGACCTGCCGGCGTTCATTCAGCGCATCCTCGGCAAGGACTATTTCGTCATGGACCAATGGCAACTCGAAGAGTTCGTCAAGGTCTTCAAACGCTGCAAGGTAAAGGTCGTGACGCAAGGCCTGGACGCCGCGACCCTGAATCGCTGCCACGTCGAGGCGGCGCCGAGTGTCGAGCAAGCGGTCGCGGATTGCCTGAAGGAGTACGGACCTAGCGCGAGGATCGCGGTGATCCCCAAGGGGCCGTACGTGTTGCCGTATGTGGGGAGTTGAATGTTGTATCACAGAGGAGGGAAAATCACGCGGTCGCGCCATTCTTTGGCAATGCTTGCTAATGCAATCAACTCCAGCTCCTTTATCGCTTGGCCGATTGACATGCCTTCCGCGATCACAAAGACACCCGGCCTAGGCAGGCCATTGCGGACGCGATCATAGGCATGGCGCGTCACGGTTGACCGGTCGCGTGTAATAAGTAGTCTGCCCTCGCTCGCTGCCCAAGCTAGGATTTCGCAATCGTCGGTTGCCATTAATCCAACGTCTTGAACGCGGACGATATCTAATGTCGCCAAACGATTGCGTAGACCGGAAACAATATCACGCGGCACATCTTCGTCAGTCAAGAAGCGGACAACAGACCCGTTGGCCGGAGGCTCCATGCCACATCCTCATGCCAGGTTGGGAGGGATGATACGGTGGCCGACCTTCTTCCGAACAGATTAGCTGGGCGCCGCGTTGGAGTCCCCCTGTGTGAGCCGACTCGTCAAGGTTGCTTTGAGCTGATTTCGAGTTGGATCGTTCGCTTCAATCGTCGTCTGCAATTCAGCTGCTTCGGAATGCCGTCGGCGCAGATATTCGTCCACTTCGGCGCGATGGCGCAGATAATACGCGATCGCGGCATGGACGTCGGCGAGGTCAAGCGTGTCGAGTTGCCCAACGATGTCTTCGGGCGACATACCGCTTTGGTAATCCGCAAGAACAACATCCAGCGTCACGCGCGATGAACCGACGCGAATGGCGCCGGACTCGTCCATGCGCAATGGCAGAGGGTCGGCTTGTAACTCGACAGGCATGACGGGGGCCCTCTCTTACACAACCTCCATATCGAGTTTACCACGAATGCCGGAGTAAATCTACCGTCGTCATGAAGCAAACCGAACGGTTATCTTACGCCGCTCGGCTCGCCGAATCCGTGTCACTTCATCCCCTTGATCCAGGCACGCACGGCCGCCACGCCGACGTCGTCGATGACGCGCGAGCCGATGTGGGGCATTCGGCCCAGGCCGGTCATATTCATGCGCTGGAGGATGATCGATTTGTCGGGTTGGCCCGGGACGATGAGCTTGGCGCCGTCGATCTTGAAGTTGCCATGCTGGGGCGCGACATTGACGATGCCCATATCCTTGAGATCGAGATCGACGAGGAGCTTGAACTCGGCGTTGCCGCCGCCCCACTTGATGTGGCAATGGCTGCAGTTGGAGTGCAGATAGGAACGGGCGCGCACCTCGGCCGAATGCGACTTGTCGTTGAAGTCCGCCAGCCGCGCCACGTCGCTCGACTTCTTTGGCAACGGCTTCGAGAAGATGCCGATGTGTTCCAGCGTGTCAAGCTGGTTCGCGATGACATTGCCTGGATAGACGTGATCGCGGTTCATCTGCATCGTTGTGACGCCGAGGGCGAACTTGGCGGCGTTCGTGTGGCACAACGTGCACTCGGCCCGGCTGGGGAAGCGGTAGTCCTGCTCAATCGTTTTCTCGCCGACTTTGATCTTCAGAGTGCGGTCAGCGCCTTTTTCATCGAGCAGATCGGCGTCGGTCTGGTCGTCGTTCCAGACGTACGTGTAGCCGCGCCAGTACTGATCGCCGTACTCCTGTGTTCCGGGGAACTGCTGGAAGTGGAGAATACGCGTTTCGAGGCGCTTGCGGGATTTCGGATTGCCGCGTTCCATGTCCATGCTGAAGGTCTTGACGAGCACGGTGCCGTCGGGGAACTTCCAGCCCGGAGGAGCGCCGGGGGAGGGCTGCGGGTAGGTGATCTCGTCGAAGCCGATCTGCCCGTTGTTGGGGATGGCGATGAAGCGTTCTTTCTCGGCATGATCGCCCCAGAGTTGGGCGTTGACGGAGTAGGGGATGACGCCTGCGGCGATTTTGTGATCTTTGGTAGACGCAAAGATGCCGGTCTGGGAAAGCTTGCGCGGGAAGTTCTTGGCCTCGTCGTTTTTCGTCTCAGTCTTGATGAGTTGATAAATGCCGCCGCCCGTGAAGTCGACGAAGTAGATTTCGCCGTCGGCGTCCTCGCCCCAGGAGACGATGCGATAGGTGGTGCGGGCGATCTCCTTGTGGACGATGGCGGGCTTGAGGCGCTCTAGCGGCTTCCCGTCTTTGCCTTTGTATACCTCGGGCACGAGTAGTCGCTGGTACATCCAGACGCGCCCGGTGTCGAAATCGCCGTAGATGTACGTCGTCGCCAATCCGTTGAGTTCGGCAAGCCGTTTGCCGCGATAGACGAACCCGCCAGTAATCGAACGGAAGTCGGCATGCGAATGCTCGACGACCGGCTTGAGGATCGGCGTAGGGCCTTTCTGACGTTCGGGGCGGAACGGGTGATTCCCTTCCATGACGGACCAGCCGTAGTTGCCGCCTTTCTCGATTTTGTAGACCATTTCCCACAGATCCTGGCCGACTTCGCCGCCCCAAAGATCGCCTGTCTTGCGGTCAAAGCTAAATCGCCAGAGTTGCCGCAGGCCGTAGGCGTAGATTTCCGGCCGCGCGCCCTTCGTGTTGACAAACGGATTGTCCTTCGGGACGCTGTAGCCCTTGCCTGGATCGGGCTTGTCGACGTCGATGCGCAGCAGCTTGGCGAAGATGCTCGTCAGGTCTTGGCCGATGTCGAGCGAGTCGGCGATGCCCGAGCCGTCGCCGGTGACGATGTAGAGATAGCCGTCGGAGCCAAACTTGAGGCAGCCGCCGTTATGCCCGCCGTTGGGCCATTCGAAGATGATCTTCTCGCTCGCAAGGTCGGCGACCGGCGGGCTCCCCTTCACGGTGAAACGCGATACGCGCGAACCCTTGGGTTGGCCTTCCGTTTCCGGATTCGGAATCCAGGTCACGTACATGTAGCCGTTATCTTTGAATTTCGGATGGAATGTCATGGCGTAGATAACCTGCTTCATTGGCTGACCTTTGGAATCCTTGGCGCCTTTGAATTCGAGGACGAGGTCAGCCTTGTCGGTGTCCTTCTTGTTGACGAATGACCAGACCTTGCCCCAGCGGCCTGCAACAAACAGGCGATTCGTGCCCGGCGCGTAGGTCAGATCGAGCGGCTCGTCGAACTTAGGCAGCCTCGGAAACGCCGGTTCGGTTCTGTACGGCGGCGGCGGTTCCGGCGAGCCGATGACCTTCGAGGTCGTCCACGGCACACGCTTCTCCAAGCCGGACTTCAGACGCACGGGCGGCTTGTCGCCCTGCTCAGTCGTGCCGGCGTGCCAACAGGCGACGAACACGCCGCTTGCAATCAACGCTGCTGCCAAGAAACCCTGACGCATGGCTTACACCCTCTCCACACGGGATGAACGATACGGTAGGAAGGAAAACTGCCGAACTTGCTCCTGCTTCACTTCAAGTACGCCCGGAGGGAGTCGAACCCCCAACCTATGGTTCCGAAGACCATTGCTCTATCCAGTTGAGCTACGGGCGCGTCGTGTCGATCATTGTACGGAGAAGCCCCGGGGTGAGGGTACTCCCGAACCCCAAGGGTCGAGAGCGCTCTCACACCGGGCCATTTCTTTGGGAACCTTCTTGACACGCGGCTCGTCAAATCGTTTAATGGTTAACGAATGAGTCGGCCTTCTGATGATATGGATAACAAACCGATTTCGCCGAACCTCGAGGATGGCTTCCCCGTTTCCGCGTCACGCGAGGCGATGGTGGCGGTGCTCAGGGCGTACGGCACGTTGCAGCGGTTGATGGAGCCGTACTTTTCGCAGTTTGATCTGACGCCGCCGCAGTTTCAGCTGATGTGCATCGCCCATCGTTTCGGCCAGGATGCGTTGACGCAGCGACGTCTGGCGCGGGAGATGTATGTATCGTTTCCCAATATTACCGTCCTGCTCAAACGCATGGAGAAAAAAGGGCTGATCGAACGAAACGGCAATCCGCGCGATCGGCGAGAGAAGTACGTGCGTTTGACCGAAGCCGGCGAGAAGCTGTTAAGGCGAGTTTGGCAAGTGCACCAGAAGCAGATGGACATGGTGATGGAAGGTTTGTCAGTCGCTGAGCGCAAGCAGATGACGGCGCTGTTAAACAAGATGACTGCTGCCCACAGGATTGAAGGCGAGTAGCCGCACGCTTTATTTTGCGACACGTGAGAGTTTTCCGAATTCTGAACTTTGTCCTTGCTTAATCGACGGGCACAGCGGTAGCATTGAAGTTACGAATGCCGGTGGAGTTGCAGAAGCGTTGTGGAGGGCTAGCCATGCGCTCGGGGGTTGCATCTCGAATCGGGGTCATGATGATGCTGGCGCTGTTGGCGTCGGCTGGCCGTGTTGCCGGGGGGCCGGTTGACCTGCCCGACGGCAGCCGTATCGAGAAAGTCGATTTCGAACGTCACGTACAGGGGCTGTTGGGCCGGCTTGGCTGCAACAGCGGCGCCTGTCACGGTTCATTTCAAGGCAAAGGCGGGCTCTACCTCAGCCTGTTCGGCTACTCGCCGGAGAAGGACTACGTCGCGTTCACGCGCACCGGCATGGGCCGGCGCATCAGTGTCAATAGTCCCGATTCCAGTCTCATCCTTTTGAAAGCCTCCGGGCAAGTGCCGCACGAAGGCGGCAAGCGCATGGATCGCGACTCCTGGCAGTATCGCGTGTTCCGCGAGTGGATCGCCGATGGCGCGAGTTGGCAACCGGGTTCGGGCAACGTCAAACGAATGGACGTTCTGCCCAAGGAACATCTCCTAAGTGGCCCGGGCGAACAGGGGCGCTCCAAGGTGATCGTCGAATTCTCCGACGGCGCCAAAGAGGATCTGACCTACTTCTCGGAGTTCCGCGTCAGCGACGATTTCATCGCTGAGTCGGGCAAGAACACCGGCGAGGTGCGCAGCGTTCGTGCGGGGCACACCGCCGTGATCGTCACGTACCGCGGCCACATTGACGCCGCCCATGTGCTGGTCAAATTGCCCGCTGCTCCCGGCTTCGTCTATCCACAAGTTCCCGAGGTCAACTACATCGATCGTGAAGTCTTCGGCAAACTGAAGAAGCTCAACATCGTGCCGTCGGAGTTGTCCGGTGACGCGGAGTTCTTGCGTCGCGTCACCATCGATACGATCGGCCAGCTGCCGACGCCCGACGAAGTGCGAGCGTTCCTGGCCGACAAGGATTCCGACAAACGCGTCAAGCGAATCGACGCTCTGCTCAGGCATCCATTGCACGCGGCCCTATGGGCGACCAAGTTTTCGGACATCACGGGCAACAACGTTGATGCGTTGGAACAGCCCGTCCAAGCACGAACGCGGCGCGCCAAGATGTGGCACGACTGGTTCCGCAAGCGCGTTACCGAGAACATGCCGTACGATCAGATCGTGAAGGGTGTCCTGTGTGCAACGAGCCGGGATGGTATGCCCGTCGAGGACTGGGCCAAGCAAGCGGTCGAAATCGAGTTGTCCGCGCTCAAGGGGTTCCAAAGCGATTACGCCAATCGCGCCAGCCTCGATTTATTCTGGCGGCGCACGCCGTTTACGCGCGAGCAGATGGCCGAGCAGACCGCGGCCGCGTTCCTGGGCGTTCGGCTCGAATGCGCCCAGTGCCACAAGCATCCGTTCGATCGCTGGACGCAGGATGATTACCACGCCTACGCCAACATCTTCACACAAATCCGCTTCGTGCCGTCGCCGGAAGGGCAATCGGTGTGGAACAAGATTCTGACGGAGCGCAAGAAGGAGTTGTCCGAGGCGTTGGCCAAGGTGGATCAGGAGTTTGCCGAGCGCAAGAAGGCGATTACCGATCCAATCGACAAGGAGCATCTCGAAAAGCGTCCGGCGGCCGAGGCGAAGATCGACAGCGACATTGCCGAGAAGCGGAAAGCACTCGAGGCCAAGCTCGCCAACGACGACGCCGAGAAGCGCCGGCTGGCGCTGGCCAAGTTTGACAAGGATCAGGTCAACGTTCGCAAGAGCGCGCTGGCCAAGTTCGATCAGCAGAACAACGCCCGCAAGCAGCAAGCGCTGGCGGTCATCAACAAGGAAATCCAAGTCAAAAAAGCTGAGGCGCAGGCCAAGCATCCCCTGCCCAACCCGCAGCTACGCGAAGTCACGTTCGGAACTGCGCCGCCGCCCAAGAAAGGGGCCAACAGCTATCCAGATCTGCTGCCCAAAACGCTCGGCGGCCCACGCGTGGAGCTAACGGGCGACCGGCGCGTCGGCCTGTTCGAATGGATGGCGAAGCCCGACAATGCGTTCTTCGCTCGAAGCTTCGTCAACCGCGTTTGGGCCCATTACTTCGGCGTCGGCTTGGTCGATCCGGTCGACAACTTCTCGGTGGCCAATCCGCCGTCCAACGAAAAATTGCTCGACGCCCTGGCCAAGGACTTCATCGACCACAAGTACGACATCCGCCATCTGGAGCGTACGGTGCTCTTGTCGCGAGCGTATCAGCTGTCGGCCAAGCCGAACGACACGAACAAACAAGATCGCAACCTCCATTCGCGCAGCTATCCGCGCCGCATGATGGCGGAGGTTGTGGTCGATGTGCTCAATGGCGCCCTGGGAGTTACCGAGAACTTCGGGCCGGAAGTGCCTCCGGGTGTCAAGGCCGTGGAGGTAGCGCCCAATCGGTTGCAGCAAAGCCCAACTCTGACGAATGTGTTCCGGCTGTTCGGTCGGCCGCTGCGCACGTCCACGTGCGATTGCGAACGCGCGTCGGAGCCGGCATTGCCGCAGGTGCTCTATCTGATGACCGACCCGGCCGTATTGACTAAGATCAACGATGGCCGTCTGAAAAGTCTGCTGGCGTCCAAGAAGTCGGACGAAGAAGTTGTTGAAGAGTTGTACCTGGCAACGTTGTCGCGTTTGCCGACGGCGCGGGAACGCGAGCGCCTCGTGAAATATGTAGCAAGCCGCCCAAGTCGGCAGGCCGGTTTCGTCGATGTTACCTGGGCGTTGATAAACGCCAAGGAGTTTATTCTGAATCATTGACAAGAATCGTCAGAACCTGAAGCGTCAGCAAAGGACGTCTCCCTCGCTAACGCTTCGGGCTCTGAAAAACCAAAAGGGGGAATTGCTATGACGTTGATGCGTGATTGCGAGGGCCTTCATCGACGGGATATTCTCAAGGTCGGCGCCGCCGGCGTTTTGGGACTTAGCCTGGCCGATGTCATGCGGCTCGAAGCCAACCAGCCCGCCAACAATCGGCCTCGGCAGCGGGCGCGAGGAGTGATTCTCGTTTGGCTCGGCGGCGGACCGTCGACCATCGACATGTGGGACCTCAAACCCGATGCGCCGACGACGATCCGTGGCGACTTTCGTCCCATCGACACACGTGCGCCGGGTATCCAAATCTGCGAGCATCTGCCGCGCGTCGCGTCGGTCATGGACAAGGGCGCCATCGTCCGATCGCTGGCCCACACGATTCCCGATCACGGTCGAGCCACCAACTGGATGATGACGGGCAACAAGCCGACGCCCGCCGTGCAGTATCCGTCGCTCGGGTCGTTGGCAGCGCGGGTGCTTTCCCCTGAACCCGGCGTGCCTCCCTACGTCACGTTCGGCCGGCAGGGCGCGGGCAACGCGGGGTATCTCGGCGCTGCTTACAACCCGTTCGAGGTCGAAGGCAACCCAGGAGCCGGTCAACGCGGCGGTGTCGGCGGGCAACTTCGCGTTCGTGGCGTCTCCCTGCCCAACGGTTTCTCGGTCGATGATCTCGAAAACCGCAATCGACTCCGGGCCGAGATCGACGAAGAATTCCGCAGCCTCGACACGTCCGACGCCGCCGCCGGGCTCGACCGCTTCCAACAGCAAGCGCTCGACATCTTGCGCGATAATCGCACGCAGCGAGCCTTCGAACTCGATCGTGAACCGCAAGCGCTGCGAACGCGTTATGGCGCCGACAACTTCGGCCAGGCGGCGTTGATCGCTCGGCGTCTGATCGAAGCGGGCGTCCGTTTCGTCACGATCACCTTGGGCGGCTGGGATACGCACGGGCAGAACTTCACCGCCCTGCGCACGCGCCTCCTGCCTCAGGTCGATCGCACGCTCGGCGCGCTCGTCGATGACTTGGCGGAGAAACGACTGTTGCAAAACACCATCGTCTACTGCGCGGGCGAGTTCAACCGCACGCCGGTGATCAATCGCAATGCCGGCCGCGATCACTGGGCCCGCTCGATGGCCGTGTTCCTGGCGGGCGGCGGCATCCGCGCCGGCTACGCTCATGGCACCACCGATTCGCGCGGCATGGCCCCGGCCAACGAGCCCTGCACGCCCGATGACGTCGCCGCCACGATCTTCCATTGCCTCGGCATCGATGGCTACCACGAACTGATGACCGCGTCCGGCCGACCCATGAATCTCTTCCGCGAAGGCCGCGTAATCAGCCGATTGGTCGCATAGACGAGCTTGCGTTTTCCTCGCCTCTCCCCCGGCCTGGCATTGGCTCTCGAGCCCTTCCAGGCTGGGTGAGACAGATTAACGGGATGCCAGCTGGTGCCGGCATCCCGTTTTTCCACCTCTCCCAAGCTGCCATACAATGGCGGCATGCTCACGTCACGCGGCTATTGGTTCTTTTTTGTCGCTGCGTTTTTCTTGGCGCTGGCCATCCTGCTCGGCTCGACGCCGTTGGCCCTCATTTGCACCACATTGCTGGTCTGGTTTCTCTCGCAGTGGTTCCTCTTTCAACTGCGCCTTCGGCTCGCTGCGGGACGCATGACCTTGAATCGCGTCTTGCGAACCGCGGGAGGCGAAGCGACGTCGGTCTGGTCGGGGCAGAAAGTCGAAGTCGCCGTCACACTGTCGAGCGATGGCTGGCTGGCGTTGCCCTACGTCGTCGTCACCGATTGGCTGGCGCCTTTGGCTCGCCTCAGGGACGGGACCACCTGTGTGGACGGGCCGCTCTCTTCCGAGAGTCCGATCGAGATCGCTTACACGATTGAATGCCCGGGCGCCGGTTGGCTGCGCTTCGAAGGCATCAAACTGCAATTCGCCGACCTGCAAGGGTTCTTCACCGACACAACGTTTCTGCACGACCTGTGCGAGTACCGTGTCCTTCCGCCGATCGTCTCCAAGGCGCCGCATGTCGCATTTGTCAAACGTGAGAATGTCCTACCGTTAGTCGGCACGCACCGCCATGCCCGACCCGGCGGCGCCAGCGAGTTGCTCGACTTGCGCGACTACATTCCCGGCGATCCACCCAAGATGATCGCTTGGAAAGTATCGGCCCGGCGAGATCGGCTCATCACCAAGGAACTGGAGAGCGAAGTTCCGATTCGCTGCACGTTGTTTGTCGACACTTCAAACTCGGTGCGCGTCGGCCCTGTGGGGGAGACGGCGCTATGCCGGCTTGTCGATATCGCCGCCGGCGTCGCGCAGGCCAACGCGAACGAGCGCGATCTGACCGGGCTATGTTTGTTTGACGAGTCGGGGATCATCGATTACGTCAAGCCGGGCCGCGGCGCGAAGCATGTGCTCAAGCTGATCGGCAAGCTCACCGATGTCGCGAACCTGATTCCGCAGTCGCCCCGGGCGACGGTCTTTGAACTTGTCCCCGTGGCGTTTGGGCTAGCGCAGGATGTGTATCCCGATTGGCTCAGCGAAGACGTCAATGCGTTTCCGTTTTGGCTCCCGTGGTGGGCGCCGCAGCCGAGCTGGACGATCCCACCCGGGGCGCCTCGCTACTTCTGGCGATTCTCACCGGCGTACCACCGCGAATATCGCCAGCGTAAACAGGTCAGTGCTGTTCTTTCGGTGCGCTACGGCCTTGGTCCTGGAGGTCTCGCTCGTCTACTCGAAGACGACGAAATGTGCGTGGCATACATGCAGCGATTCTTGGCGGAACACCAGGTCGCCTATCCTTTCTCGTTCTACGATGGGCAGGGCAACTATCTTTTCCGCTCGCCGACGAAGCCCAAGATGCTCGCCGACGCGCTTCTCAAGGCCGTGCTGCACGGCAAGGACAACGAGTTGTTCGTGCTGTGCATCGATGCCCTGGAAAACATCGATCATCTTGCGCCGCTGGAGCGAGCGGTATGCGTGGCCAAGGCGAGGCATCATCAGGTGATGGTGGTCTGCCCCTGGCCCGTCGGCATCGATCCGCCGGGCGTGAAACCGAGCAAGAACATCGCTGAAATGGATAATCAGCTCATCCTGCAGCGATTGTGCACGGCGCAGTTTCACACGGCCTACCGCGAGGTGCGCCGCGCGTTCAGACGCATCGGCGTTCCGGTCTTCTGTGCCGGCGCCGGCGACAGCGTCAGCCAGATTCTTCAGCGCATGCGTCGGCTGCGCATCCAGGAAAGAGGCGTGCGATGACCAAGCCGGCCGATGACCAGGCTCCGATCATGACCGAGCGCCATTACCAGGCAATGTCCACGCTGGCGCTCTCGGTGGTGATTCTGATTCAGATACAGCAACAAGCGACATTCTTGGCCGGCGTCGCGCTGTTCGTGAACGTGCTCATCGCCTTGGTCGGCGCGATGGCAATTTTTTACAGATCGAGCTTGAGCCCGCTGGTCGTCTTGATCGCCATCGCGGCGCCGCAGATTGCGGAGACCTTTGACTTCCACAATCTGCAATTTCGCGGCGACCGGCGCAGCATGCAGCTTTTGGATGTCGGCGAAGTGGTCTGGTGCGCCGCCGTGCTGGTTTACTTCATCGGCCAGTATCGCTTGCAGACGCTCTGGTTCGGCATTCTTCCGGACGATGCGCGCGTGACGACGCCTCCCGGCGAGGACCCCGGCCCGCCCAAGGTGCGTTCGGCACGCTCGCTGCGGCCGACGGAACTCGCGGCGCTCGTCTTCGCCGTGCCGGCAGTTGTGTTCTTCGCTCAGATCGCGGTCATGGTCCTGAAGCATCCGTGGACGTTCGTAGATCTTGAGGACGCACGCTGGAAGCAACTCTTCGTCGTCGCCTGGACGCTGCTCGTCGTGATGTTCCTTGCCGCTCACGTCTTCAGCCATTGGCGCCGGTTGCAGATGGATCGCGGCAGCGCCTTGCTGACTCTGCAGGACACCCTCTGGGATGAAACCGGCGGCGAACAACGCGACATCAATCGTTGGATTGTGTGGAAGAAGCTGACAAACCAGCAGCTCACCAAGCCGTGATCTGCTGGCTTCGTGACGAACCTTGGATTTTCTCAGGCGCGGAGCATCGAAAACTCCAGTGGATCACGAAATCGCATACGCCCGGATGATGTGCGGGCGGGCAATTTTCGGCCACAACCGAGCTTGTATTTTTCAAAACGATACCGGCCAGGTATGTTCCACGTGGAACATTGCGCTGACATTCAGGTTCGCATCACGCCACGAATCGGCGTAGGAACGCGACGCCGGCGGCGAGTTCGGCGTGGTCGTTGCCCAGTACCGTCAACGCGCCGCGGTAGTCGATCACCTCGAAGTGAGCCAGAAGATTCATCCAATCGATATCGCCGTGGCCGAGCGGGACGGCAGCGAGTCGGCTCGGACTGACACGCCGCGCGTCTTGGGCCTGGGCGTAGACGAGC